>NZ_VBUM01000001.1 GCF_005774735.1 Microbacterium sp. 5K110
CAACCCGACCCTGCGCCCCACCCCCGGGAACGACGAAGCCCGCCCCGCGGTGCGGGACGGGCTGTCGAAGAAGAGGCGGCTCAGAGAGCGGCGACCTGCTTCGCGATGGCCGACTTGCGGTTCGCGGCCTGGTTCTGGTGGATGACACCCTTGCTCACGGCCTTGTCGAGCTTCTTGCCGGCGACGGCGAGAGCCTTCTCGGCGGCTGCCTTGTCACCGGAGAGAACGGCCTCGCGGGCGCGACGCACGTGCGTCTTCAGCTCGCTCTTGACGGCCTTGTTGCGCTCGCGCGCCTTCTCGTTGGTCTTGTTGCGCTTGATCTGCGACTTGATATTCGCCACGTTCGACGGTCTTTCGTTTGAGTGAGTGTTGGAAGTGCCGGGCGAGCGGTAGAGGGACGCTGCACCGGCGGTCGTGGAGGTCGGGAAAAACCCCACACGCAAGCCAAGGACCGAGTCTATCAGGTCGATGCTTCCAGCGTGGTGAGGGCCACGTCCAGCAGCGCGTTGAACACGCGCGGACGCATCGCGGTCACCAGGTGGGTCGTCCGCGGGACGACGATGAGCTCCGCATCGCGCGCGACCGACAGGAACAGCTTCTCGTTGACCCGCAGCTGATCCCACTGCCCGTTCACGAACCACAGCGGCACATCGATGCGTCGCAGCGCCGCGAGCAGATCGAGCACCGACAGACTCCGCAGCGCCGTGTCCTGCGCGTCGAACGCGTAGCCTCCCGCGCCGAAGTCCTCGCGCGTCTCCGGGGGCAGAGTGCGTTCGAGCACGTAGTTCGTCATGCGCATGCCCCGGTCGGGGAAGGCGTCGAGCCGCCGCGCGAAGAAGCGATAGGCGGCGAGCCCCACCCCGCGCGGGATCGACGTGCAGGATGCCGCGATGAACGCGGCAACCGGTGGCGGGTCCTCGCGCCCGACGTACTCGATCGAGAGCAGCCCGCCCATGGAATGCCCCACGAGCAGGACGGGACCGCGGGTCGCGGCATCCTGAACCGCCCGGTCGATCGTGGCGAACGCCTCGTCGAGGGTGAACACCTCTCCGCGACGCGTCCCGTGACCGGGCAGATCCACCGCCGTCACCGGGTTCCCGCGCTGCTCGAGATGCGCGACCTGCGCACGCCACATGGTCGCCGACGTGCGGATGCCGTGCACGAGCACGACCTGGACCGTCATGGCGTCCAGCCTACGAACCGCACCTGAGCATCGCCCCGGCGCGGCGATGTCGGCGCGCGCCCGTAGAATCGACGGAACATGTCACCGCGCGCCCTGAAGCCTCTCGAGCCGTCCGTCACCCCGCCGGCGCAGATCCGCAACTTCTGCATCATCGCCCACATCGACCACGGCAAGTCGACGTTGGCCGACCGCATGCTGCAGATCACCGGCGTCGTCGCCGACCGCGACATGCGCGCGCAGTACCTCGACCGCATGGACATCGAGCGCGAGCGCGGCATCACGATCAAGTCGCAAGCGGTGCGGATGCCGTGGGCAGCCGGCGGCGAGACGTTCGCGCTGAACATGATCGACACGCCCGGCCACGTCGACTTCACGTACGAGGTCAGCCGTTCGCTCGCCGCGTGCGAGGGCGCGATCCTTCTCGTCGACGCCGCCCAGGGCATCGAAGCCCAGACGCTCGCGAACCTCTACCTCGCGCTCGAGAACGACCTGCAGATCATCCCGGTCCTCAACAAGATCGACCTCCCCGCCGCCGACCCCGACAAGTACGCGGCGGAGCTGGCCGGCCTCATCGGCGGCGACCCGGCCGACGTGCTGCGGGTCAGCGGAAAGACGGGTATGGGCGTCGAGGAGCTCCTCGACCGCATCGTCGAGCAGATCCCCGCCCCGGTCGGCAAGGCCGACGCCCCGGCGCGCGCGATGATCTTCGACTCCGTGTACGACGCCTACCGCGGTGTCGTGACCTACGTCCGCATGGTCGACGGATCGCTCTCGCCGCGCGAGCGCATCCAGATGATGTCGACGACCGCGACGCACGAGCTGCTCGAGATCGGCGTCTCGAGCCCCGAGCGCGTGCCCACCCGGGGTCTGGGCGTCGGAGAGGTCGGCTACCTCATCACGGGCGTGAAAGACGTCCGGCAGTCCAAGGTCGGCGACACGATCACGAACCACCGCAAGCCCGCGACGCAGGCCCTCCCCGGGTACACCGACCCGAAGCCGATGGTCTTCTCGGGCATCTACCCGATCGACGGCAGCGACTACGCCGAACTGCGCGAGGCCCTCGACAAGCTGAAGCTCTCGGATGCGTCGCTGCAGTACGAGCCCGAGACGTCCGTCGCCCTCGGCTTCGGCTTCCGCTGCGGCTTCCTCGGTCTGCTGCACCTCGAGATCATCACCGAGCGCCTCTCGCGCGAGTTCGGTCTCGACCTCATCACCACCGCCCCGTCGGTGACGTACGAGGTCACCACCGACACCGGAGAGACGGTCTCGGTCACGAACCCGAGCGAATACCCCGACGGGCGCGTCGCCGAGGTGTCCGAGCCGATCGTGAAGGTCGGCATCCTGCTGCCCAAGGACTACGTCGGCACGGTCATGGAGCTGTGCCAGTCGCGCCGCGGAACCCTCCTCGGCATGGACTACCTCAGCGAAGACCGCGTCGAGCTGCGCTACAATATGCCTCTCGGCGAGATCGTCTTCGACTTCTTCGACCACCTCAAGAGCCGCACGCAGGGGTACGCGAGCCTCGACTACGAGCCGGCCGGTCAGCAGACGGCCGACCTCGTCAAGGTCGACATCCTGCTGCAGGGCGAGAAAGTGGATGCCTTCAGCTCGATCGTCCACCGCGAGAAGGCCTACAGCTACGGCACCATGATGACCGAGCGCTTGCGCAAGCTCATCCCGCGTCAGCAGTTCGAGGTGCCCATCCAGGCCGCGATCGGCGCGCGGATCATCGCGCGCGAGAACATCCGCGCGATCCGCAAGGACGTGCTCGCCAAATGCTACGGCGGTGACATCACCCGCAAGCGCAAGCTCCTCGAGAAGCAGAAAGAGGGCAAGAAGCGCATGAAGATGGTGGGCCGCGTCGAGGTTCCGCAGGAGGCGTTCATCGCCGCCCTGTCCGGCGACGTCGAGGGCAAGAAGTAACGACGCCCACCGTCCTCCCATCCGCGCACAGGAGACTGGAGATCATGCGCCGGCAGAACTTCACCGACGACACGGTCGATTACGCCGCGGTCGGCGCCACTCAGGCGCACGACCTGATGCAGTATCCGCCGCAGCACTCCGTGCCCGCCGAAGACGCCTGGCGCATCGGCAGCGGTGAGGAGCGCTTCGCGGCCGCGGGGGAGTTGCTGCTGTCGTGGGCACCGCTGCGCGCGGCGGAGCTGAGCATCAGCGATGTCCGGCCGGCCACCGACGGCGGCTATTCCGGCGTGGGTTTCGACGCCGACGGCGCTCCGATCGCCCCGAGTCGCCTCGAATCCGAGCAGCGGTTCGCCACCGACGGCACGCCGTTCGTGAGCCCGGGTACCAGCGTTCGTCTGCACGGCAAGGTCGACGGACACCGCGCCGACGCGCACCTGCGTGTCATCTCGGTGTTCGAGGAGCCGCGACGCGTCGGGTACATCCTCGGGACGGTGGGGCACTCCATCGTGAGCGGCGAAGAGCTGTTCAGCGTGGAGTGGCGCGACAACGACGAGGTGTGGTTCTCTGTGCGCGCGTTCGATCGGCCGACGGCCCCGTCGTACCGACTCTTCACCGGGCTCGTCCGCCGTCGTCGCCGGGCGCTGTTCCAGCGGTATCTCCGGGCGATCTCGCCGTTGTACACGTCCTGATGGGCGGCCCCCTGCCGCTCGGTGACCCCGCCCCGGTCGACGGACGTCTGCCCGACGACCTGATCCACGACGCCGCTGCCGATTTCGGCGTGTACCTGCACGTGCCGTTCTGTCGCGTGCGCTGCGGGTACTGCGACTTCAACACCTACACGTCGAGCGAACTGCGCGGAGCGCGGCAAGAGGACTTCGCGGACACGCTCGCCGCCGAGGTGCGTCTAGCCGGGACGGTGATGGATGCCGCGGGCGCCCGGCGGGCGGCATCCACGGTGTTCTTCGGGGGAGGCACCCCGACGCTGCTCCCGCCCGGCGACCTGGCGCGCATGCTCGGCGCGGTGCGTGACGAGTTCGGGATCGCCGACGGCGCCGAGGTCACGGTCGAAGCCAACCCCGACACCGTCGACGACCGGGTCGCCGAGACCCTGGCCGCCGCGGGAGCGACGCGCCTGTCGATCGGGATGCAGTCGGCGCAGGCGCACGTGCTCGCGGTGCTCGACCGTACGCACGATCCGCGGAACGTCGCGACAGCGGTGGCGTCGGCGCGGCGGGCCGGGCTCGACGTGTCGCTCGACCTCATCTACGGCGCCCCGGGGGAGTCGCTCGAGGACTGGCGCGCCTCGCTCGAGACCGCCGTCGGCCTCGCTCCCGACCACGTCTCGGCGTACGCCTTGATCGTCGAGGACGGCACGAAGCTCGCGCGCCAGATCCGATCGGGCGCCCTGTCCATGCCCGACGACGATCTCCAGGCCGACATGTACGAGCTCGCGGACGATCTGCTGTCGGCCGCGGGATACGAGTGGTACGAAGTGTCGAACTGGGCGACCGCCGCGACGCACCGCTCGCGTCACAACCTGGCGTACTGGCGCGGCACCGATTGGTGGGGCTTCGGCCCGGGCGCGCACAGTCACGTCGCGGGGCTCCGTTGGTGGAACGTCAAGCACCCCGCGGCCTACGCCCAGCGGCTGGCGGCGGAGGAGTCCCCCGCCGCGGCGCGCGAACGTCCCGACGAGACGGCGCGGCGCCTCGAATCGGTGCTGCTGCGGAGCCGTATCCGCGAGGGCCTGCCGGTGTCCGAGCTCCTCGGCGAGGGCCGGAAGGCCGTGGCATCCCTCATCGCCGACGGTCTCATCGAGGGCGCGGATGCCGTGCGCGGACGCATCGTCCTGACCCGGCGCGGCCGCCTGCTCGCCGATGCCGTCGTGCGGGCTCTGACCGCGTAGGCGCGTTCCCGGCTCACGTGCGGGCCGATCCTCTAGAATTGGCACTCAGGTGTGTGGAGTGCCAGGAGGAGGGAGCCGGCCATGGTGTCCGAACGCGGCTTGCAAGTGCTCCGCGCGATCGTCCAGGACTACGTCGACACGCGAGAGCCCGTCGGCAGCAAGGCGATCGTCGACCGCCACGCCTTCGGCGTGTCCGCCGCCACGATCCGCAACGACATGGCGCTCCTCGAAGACGAAGAGCTCATCGTCGCCCCCCACACGTCCTCGGGCCGTGTGCCCACCGACAAGGGCTACCGCGTCTTCGTCGACCACCTCGCCGAGCTCCGCCCCCTGTCGTCCGCGCAGCGGAGCGCCATCACGTCCTTCCTCGACGAGGCCGGCGACCTCGACGACCTCCTCGCCCGCACCGTGCGCGCCCTCACGCAGCTGACCGGCCAAGTCGCGATCGTGCAGTACCCGTCGTTCGCCCGCGCGAACCTCACGCACGTCGAGCTCGTCGCCCTCGGCGGTCCGCGCGTGCTCGTCATCCTCGTCACCGACACCGGTCGTGTCTCGCAGCGCATCGCGGTCGTCCCCCTGGAGCCCACCGAGGCCGACATCGTCCAGCTTCGCGCGCGCGTGGCGGCCATACTCGTGGGCCGTAGCGTCGCCGAGTGCGCGCAGACGGTCGCCGGCGTCGCCGCCGAAGGTCCGCGTCCGGGCGTCGCCCTGGATGCCATCGCCGACGCGGTCCTGCGGATCGTGGGCGAAGAGCTCGACGAGTTCCGTCAGGACCGGCTGGTCATGGCGGGGGCGGCGACACTCGCCAAGCGCGAGTCGGACTTCCGTGGCAGCATCTACCCGCTGCTCGAAGCCATCGAGGAGCAGGTCACGCTGCTGCGCTTGATGAGCGAGATGGTCGCCGACGAACAGGGCCTCTCGGCCAGCATCGGCCGCGAGAACGAGCCGTTCGGTCTCATCGAGGCGTCCGTGCTCGCGAGCCGGTACGACGGTTCGACGGGCGGTGCCCGCGTGGGCCTGCTGGGTCCCACCCGCATGGACTATTCGTCCAACCTCGCGGCGGTCCGCGCCGTCGCGCACTACTTGACCCGGATGCTCGAAGACGACGACAGCGCGCGTTGACGAGCTCCCTCTGAAAGATCGACCCCGCGCGAGCGGGTAGGAAGGCGACTGTGGCTGACCACTACGAGGTCCTCGGTGTCGCACGCGACGCCGCCCCCGACGACATCAAGCGCGCGTACCGGCGTCTCGCCCGCGAGTTGCACCCCGACGTCAACCCGGGAGAGGACGCCTCCGAGCGTTTCAAGCTCGTCACGCACGCGTACGACGTGCTGAGCGACCCCGAGCAGCGCCGCCGCTATGACATGGGCGGCGACCAGAACCCGTTCGGTGGCGGGGGAGCGGCTGGGTTCGGCGGCTTCAGCGACATCTTCGAGACGTTCTTCGGCGGAGCGCAGGGCGGCGGTGGCCGCGGCCCCCGTCCGCGTTCCCGGCGCGAGCGTGGGCAGGACGCGCTCGTGCGCGTCACGCTGTCGCTCGGGGACATCGTGTTCGGGGTCCACCGCGACCTCGACGTCGACACGGCGGTGCTGTGCGAGACGTGCCACGGCTCGTGCACGCAGCCCGGCACGAGCGAGGTCACGTGCGACATCTGCCACGGATCCGGGCACGTGCAGCGCACGGTCCGCAGCCTGCTCGGCAACGTCGTCACGAGCCAACCCTGCAGCGTCTGCCAGGGCCACGGCACCACGATCCCCTACCCCTGCGGCACCTGCCAGGGCCAGGGGCGCGTGCGCGCCCGCCGCACCGTGTCGGTCGACATCCCGGCCGGCGTCGAGACGGGCCTGCGCCTGCAGCTGCCCGGTTCGGGTGAGGTCGGCCCCGCCGGCGGACCGAACGGCGACCTGTACCTCGAGATCACGGTCGAGCCCCACGAGGCGTTCAGCCGCGAGGGCGACGACCTGCTCGCCACGCTCGAGGTCTCGATGCCCGACGCGATCCTGGGAACCAACACGACGATCGAGTCGCTCGACGGCAGCGTCGACCTCGAGGTGCGCGCCGGCGTGCAGTCCGGCGACGTGCTCACCATCAAGGGGCGCGGGATCACGCCGTTGCGCGGCAATCAGCGCGGTGACTTGAAGGTCGGCGTACACGTCGTGACACCGACGCGCCTCGACCACAAGGAGCGCGGGCTCATCGAGGAGTTCGCCAAGCGCACCAAGGCTCCCCAGCCGCGTCTGGCCGAGCACCAGCAGGGCCTGTTCTCGAAGTTCCGCGACCGCTTCCGGCACTGACCGTGGCGCTGCACTTCGTGACCGACGACGCCGCGACCGCGGTCGTGGGCGATGTCGTGACGCTGACGGGCCCCGAGGCGCACCACGCGGCCGCCGTGCGCCGCGTCCGCGTCGACGAGGCCGTCACCCTCGGCGATGGACGGGGAGTGTGGCTCGAGGGCCGGACCACCGCGGTGGCACCGAAAGAGGTGTCGGTCCTCGTCACGGGTCGCGCCGAGCTGCCCGCACCGTCACCGCGCATCGTGCTGGTCCAGGCGCTCGCCAAGGGCGATCGCGACGAGCTCGCCGTGCAGGCCGCGACCGAGCTGGGCGTCGACGCGATCGTCCCGTGGCAGGCCGCGCGGAGCGTGTCGAGGTGGGATGCCAAGGCCGACAAGGGACTTGCGCGCTGGCGCACGATCGTGCGCGAGGCCGCGAAGCAGGCGCATCGCGCGTGGATCCCCGAGGTCGAGGGCGTCGCACGCCTCGCCGACCTCGTCGAGCGGGCCGGTGCGGCCACCGTCCTCGTGCTCGAGCCGTCGGCATCCGAGCGGCTCACCGTCGTGGCATCCGTTCTCCCCGACGAGCGGGACGTCGTGCTCGTCGTGGGACCCGAGGGCGGAATCGCGCCGGACGAACTCGCGGCGCTGAGCGCTGCCGGTGCCCGGCTCGTGCGCCTCGGCGACACTGTGCTGCGGACCTCGACCGCGGGAGCCGCGGCGATCTCGGTCCTCTCGGCGGCGACCGGTCGCTGGTGACGGCGCCGCCCCGTCCGGGGCACAGGCCCGACCCGGTGTCGCACCCCGTCGATAGACTGGATGCCATGACCGAGCCATCGATCTTCACGCGTATCCTCCAGGGCGAGATTCCCGCCGAGATCGTGGCCGAGACCGAGAACGCCTTCGCGATCCGCGACATCGCGCCGCAGGCGCCGGTCCACCTGCTCGTGATCCCCAAGACCGAGCAGTACCGCAACGTCGTGGAACTCGCCGCGGGCGACCCCGACCTGCTGACCGAGATCGTGGGCCTCGCCAATTCAGTCGCCGCCGAACATGCGGACGGCGACTTCCGTCTCGTCTTCAACACCGGCCCCGGTGCCGGTCAGACCGTCTTCCACGTACACGCCCACGTCCTCGCGGGCGGACTGAACGAAAAGAGCCTGGGTGGCTGATTCCCCCGAAGAACCCGTCGTCGAGCGTCTGTACGCCGACGGCGTCGCGATGGTGCAGCTCCTCGGACCGCAGGACCGCCTCTTGCGCGTGGTCGAGAAGGAGCACCCCGACGTCGACGTCCACGTGCGCGGCAACGAGATCACGATCTCGGGCGGTGCCGCCGCCGTCGCCGCGGCCCGCGGCCTCGTCGACGAACTGCTGACGATGACGCGCAACGGTCACGGCCTCGATCCCGCCGACGTCTCGAACTCCAGCCGCATCCTCCGCTCCGACGGCGGTCCGCGCCCGTCCGAGGTGCTCGGCGAGGCGATCCTGTCCTCGCGCGGCAAGGTCATCCGGCCCAAGACCATGGGCCAGAAGGCCTACGTCGACGCGATCGAAGAGAACACGATCGTCTTCGGAATCGGTCCGGCCGGTACCGGCAAGACGTATCTCGCGATGGCCAAGGCCGTCCAGGCGCTGCAGCGCAAAGAGGTCAGCCGCATCATCCTGACGCGCCCGGCCGTCGAGGCGGGCGAGCGCCTGGGATTCCTGCCGGGAACGCTGACCGACAAGATCGACCCCTACCTGCGGCCTCTCTACGACGCCCTCAACGAGATGATGGACCCCGACATCGTCCCCAAGCTCATGGCGACGGGAACGATCGAGGTCGCCCCGCTGGCGTACATGCGTGGGCGTACCCTCAACGACTCGTTCGTCGTGCTCGACGAGGCGCAGAACACCACGCCCGAGCAGATGAAGATGTTCCTCACGCGTCTGGGCTTCGGCACGCGCATGGTGGTCACGGGCGACATCACGCAGATCGACCTGCCGCAGGGCGCTTCCGGTCTACGCCTGGTCACGCGCGTGCTCGGCGACATCGACGACATCCACTTCTCGTACCTCACGAGCGACGACGTCGTGCGCCACACCCTCGTCGGCCGTATCGTCGATGCGTACAGCGAGTACGACGAGAAGCGTCTCGTGGCCCGCCGCGAACGCGACGAGGCCTCCGAACTCGCCAACCGTGCCGAACGCCGCGGCGCGGCCCGCCCCGCGGGTCCGCGCGATCACCTCCCGAGACGAAACCGCTCATGACGATCGAGATCAACAACGAATCCGGCCACGAGGTCGACGAGCAGGTGCTGCTGCGCCTGATGGAGTACAACCTCACGGAGCTGCACGTCAGCCCCGACGCCGACGTGGCGATCGTGCTCGTGGACGAGGGCGCCATGGAGTCGCTGCACGTGCAGTGGATGGACGAGCCGGGTCCGACCGACGTCCTGAGCTTCCCGATGGACGAGCTGCGGCCCGGGACCGAGGACGCGCCCACCCCCGCGGGGCTCCTCGGCGACATCGTGCTGTGCCCGGCGGTCGCCGAGGCCCAGGCGGTCACGGCGAAGCACTCGACGCAGGACGAACTGATCCTCCTCACCACCCACGGCCTCCTCCACCTCCTCGGTTTCGATCACGCCGAACCCGACGAGGAGCGCGAGATGTTCGGACTCCAGCGCGAGCTCATCACCGGTTTCCAGGCCGTCGAGCGTCGCCGCCACGCATGACCGAGGCCCTCCTCCTCGTCGCGGCGTTCCTCCTCGTCGCTTTCGGGGGATTCATGGCCGCCTCCGAAGCCGCTCTCGGGGTCACCTCGCGTGCCGACCTCGCCGAGCTCGGTTCCTCGGGGCGCAACGCGCGATCGCTTCAGCGCATCGCCGACGACCCGAGCGCACACGTCACCGCCGTCGTCTTCATCCGCGTGCTGTCCGAGACGACCGCGGCCGTGCTCGTCGCGGCGGCGTTCATGCTGCTCTTCGACAACATCGGGCTCGCCGTGGCCGCCGCCGCCGTCCTCATGACGGGGATCTCGTTCGTCGCGGTCGGCGCCAGCCCTCGCGCGGTGGGACGCCATCATGCCACCGGACTTCTCCGCGGCGGAGCCCCCGTCATCCGCGGCATGCGCATCCTGCTCGGACCGCTCGCCCACGGGCTCGTCGCCGTCGGCGACCGGATCACCCCGGGCGTCTCGCACTCGACGTCGTTCGCGTCGGAGGAGCAGTTGCTCAGCATCATCGACGAGGCGGCCGAGAACGAGCTCATCGAACAGGACGACCGCGAGCTGATCCACTCGGTCTTCGACTTCACCGACCGCTACGTCCGCGAGGTCATGGTGCCGCGGACCGACATGGTGACGGTGGATGCCGCCGCAACCTCGCGCGAAGCCCTCGCGCTGTTCCTCGAGAAGGGCGTCTCGCGGATGCCCCTCGCCGACGACGACGCGGACGACATCGTCGGGATGCTGTACCTGAAGGACCTCGTGCAGTTCGGGTTCGGCGACGAGGCGGGGTGGCGCGACGCACCGATCCGCCGGATCGCGCGCCCGGCGGTCTTCGTCCCCGAGTCCATGAAGGCCGAGACGCTGCTGCAGCAGATGAAGAAGGATGCCGTGCACGTCTGCCTCGCGGTCGACGAATACGGCGGTGTCGCGGGGCTGGTCACACTGGAAGACCTCATCGAAGAACTGGTGGGCGAGATCTCCGACGAATACGACGCCCCGTCGACCGAGATCGTGCCGCTCGACGACGGGCGGTTCCGCGTGAGCGCCCGTCTCGGGCTCGACGAGGTCGGCGACCTGTTCGGTCTCGAGCTCGACGACGAGGACGTCGACTCCATCGGCGGACTCCTGGGCAAGGCCCTCGGACGCATCCCGCAGCCCGGCGCGACCGCCGAGCACTCCGGCCTGCTCATGACGGGCGGGGCTTCGCGCGGACGCAATCGCGGTATCGCGACGGTCATCGTCGAACGAGCCGAAGAAGACGAAGACGACGACGCGGCGCCTGCGGGTTCCGGGCGCGAGAGGAACGACAGATGAGCGACAACCGATCCGGCTTCGTGACCTTCGTCGGGCGACCCAACGTGGGCAAGTCGACGCTCACGAACGCCCTCGTGGGCGAGAAGGTCGCCATCACGAGCGACAAGCCGCAGACCACCCGCCGCGCGATCCGCGGCATCGTCAACCGACCGGGAGGTCAGCTCGTCGTCGTCGACACTCCCGGCATCCATCGCCCGCGCACGCTGCTCGGACAGCGCCTCAACGACCTCGTCGAGCAGGTTCTGGGCGACGTCGACGTGATCGCCTTCTGCGCGCCGGCGACGGAGAAGGTGGGGCCAGGCGACCGACGCATCGCCGAGTCCCTGTCGGGGTACCCCCGCGCGAAGAAGGTCGCGCTGGTGACCAAGACCGACGCCGCCACGCGCGAGCAGATCACCGAACGTCTCGTCGAGGTCGATGCGCTGCGCGAGGACTGGGATGCCGTCATCCCGCTCTCCGCGGTCACGAACGACCAGCTCGACGTGCTGAGCGACGAGCTGCTCGCGCTCATGCCCGTGGGGCCCGCACTGTACCCCGACGACGTCGTGACCGATGAATCGCTCGAGGATCGGATCGCCGAGATCATCCGCGAAGCCGCCCTCGACGGCGTGCGGGATGAACTGCCGCACTCCATCGCGGTGACGGTCGACGACGTGTCCGCTCGCGAAGACAGCGACCTGACCGACGTCTTCGCGAGCATCATCGTCGAGCGCGACAGCCAGAAGGCGATCATCATCGGGCGCAAGGGATCCCGCTTGGCGGACGTCGGTGCGCGGGCGCGCAAGGGGATCGAACCGCTCGTGGGAAGTCGGGTATACCTGTCGCTCCACGTGCGCGTGGCCAAGGAATGGCAGCGCGACCCCAAACAGCTCGGTCGCCTCGGGTTCTGACCCCCGGCACACCGGCGAAAGGACGACGACGATGACGCAGCAGTGGCGGGCTGGGGAGCCGGGACCGGTCGAGAACTGGACGTTCGACGAGGTCGTGGTGCCGACCCCGGGCCCCGGCGAGGTGACGATCCGTGTCCGCGCCGCCGGAATCAACCCCGCGGATGCCAAACACGTCGCCGCCGCGCGTCCCGGCGCCACCTTCCCGACGCCCATCGGATACGAACTCGCGGGTGAGATCACCGCCGTCGGGCCGGACGCCGTCGGCGGCTCCGGGCCGCTGAGCGTCGGCGACGAAGTGGTGGCCTTCCGCGTCCAGGGCGCGTACGCCACCGAACTCACCGTCCCCGCACGGGACGTCTTCGCCAAGCCCGCGACGCTGTCTCATGCCGAGGCCGCGAACCTGCTGCTGGCCGGGACCACGGCCGCCGAGATGATCCAGGTCACCCGCGCCGCGGCCGGCGACACCGTCCTGCTGCACGCTGCCGCGGGCGCCGTCGGCGTGAGCCTGCTGCAGCAGGCCCGAGTGCTCGGCATCCGGGTGATCGGCACCGTCGGCCCGGACTCCGAGACCTCGGCCGCGCGGGTGCGTCAGTGCGGCGGCATCCCGGTCGCGTACGGCGAGGGGCTGCGGGAGCGCGTTCTCGACGCGGCCGGCGGAGAACCGCTCGTCGCCGCGTGGGATGCCGCGGGCACCGACGAGGCGATTGACGTCTCGGTCGCCCTCGTCACCGAACGCGACCGCATCGTCACGATCGTCTCGCCGCAGCGCGCCGAGTCGGACGGCATCCTGTGGATCGCCGGCGCACGTCCCGAGAGCGCGCGGTTCCGCGACATCGCCCGCGCCCGCGTCCTCGAGCTCGCGGCATCCGGGGATCTGGAGGTCCCCATCGCCCGCACCTTCCCGCTCGTCGACGCAGTCGAGGCCGTGACGTTGGTGATGCAGGGCCACCCGGGCGGCAAGGTCGCGCTGCTGTCGTGAGCGCGTCGCCCTTCATTCTCCCGCCGGCACCGGAGCGCCTCGACGTCGTCCGTGAGCGGGTGCGATTGCGCCCCGTCGTCGAGACTGATCTCGAGGCGATGGCGCAGTACCGCGGCGACCCCGAGGTGTGCCGTTTCCTCCCGTTCGAACCACAGACCGCCGATGACATCCGCGCGCGCGTCGGGCACGTGCTCGGCGGCACGA
The DNA here is from genome assembly GCF_005774735.1 of Microbacterium sp. 5K110. Taxonomy (GTDB): domain Bacteria; phylum Actinomycetota; class Actinomycetes; order Actinomycetales; family Microbacteriaceae; genus Microbacterium. The sequence continues at coordinate 13,379 of NZ_VBUM01000001.1, forward strand.
GCCTCGAGGGGGACAGGGGAGGGGTGATCGTCGTGATCGAACGTGTCGAGGACGGCGCGATCATCGGCGACCTCGCGCTGTTCCACCTCGACACCAACTCCGGTGCGGCCGAGATCGGGTGGGTCGTGAGCCCCGCCGCTGCAGGTCGGGGCCTGGCCACCGAGGCCGTGCGCGCCCTCGTCGACACCGCGTTCTCCGTGTACGGCCTCCGGCGGCTCGTCGCCCGCATCGATCCCGAGAACTCCCGCTCGATCGCTCTGGCAGAGCGTCTGGGGCTGCGCTGCGAAGCGTCCCTCGTCGAGAACGAGCGGCTCACGCAGCGGGAGGGCGACGAAGTGGAATACACCATCCTCGCGCGGGAGTGGGCCGCCCGCGCGTGAAGCGCCGTGTGGACGAGTGCTACGATCGCAGCATGCGCTTCGGTGGCCTGCTTCTTCTTAGCTGCCGCGACGAGTCCTCGTTCTAAGGGCCTTCCTCGTCGCGGAGATCGTCGTCGGCCCCACCGAACGAATCTAAAGAAGCGACACACCATGAAGAACACCCAGAAGCCCACGTCCGCTCCGGTGCACAAGTACCGTCCTTTCCACGAGCAGATCCGGGTCGACCTGCCCGATCGCACGTGGCCGAGCACGCGGATCGTGACCGCGCCCCGCTGGTGCGCCGTCGATCTGCGCGACGGCAACCAGGCCCTCATCGATCCGATGGGCCCCGAGCGCAAGCGCGTCATGTTCGACCTGCTCGTGAAGATGGGCTACAAAGAGATCGAGGTCGGCTTCCCGAGCGCCAGCCAGACCGACTTCGACTTCGTCCGTCAGCTGATCGAAGAAGACCTGATCCCCGACGACGTCACGATCCAGGTGCTGACGCAGGCACGCGAGCACCTCATCGCCCGCACGTACGAGTCGATCGCCGGCGCCAAGCAGGCCATCGTCCACCTGTACAACTCCACGTCCGTCCTGCAGCGCGAGGTCGTGTTCCGCACCGACCAGCAGGGTGTCGTCGACATCGCCCTCGAGGGGGCGCGCCTGTGCAAGAAGTACGAGGCGACGATCCCCGAGACGCAGGTGTTCTACGAGTACTCGCCCGAGAGCTACACCGGCACCGAGCTCGAGTTCGCGCTGCGCATCTGCAACGAGGTGCTCGAGGTCTTCCAGCCGACGCCGGAGCGCAAGGTCATCCTGAACCTGCCCGCCACGGTCGAGATGGCCACGCCCAACGTCTACGCCGATTCGATCGAGTGGATGTCGCGGCACCTGAACCACCGCGAGAACGTCATCCTCTCGCTGCACCCGCACAACGACCGCGGCACCGCGGTGGCTGCGGCCGAGCTCGGCTACATGGCCGGTGCCGACCGCATCGAGGGGTGCCTGTTCGGCAACGGGGAACGCACCGGAAACGTCGACCTGGTCGCGCTGGGCGTGAATATGCTGACGCAGGGCATCGACCCGCAGATCGACTTCAGCGACATCGACCAGGTCAAGCGCACCGTCGAGTACTGCAACCAGCTGCCGGTCCCCGAGCGGAGCCCGTGGGCCGGCGACCTCGTGTTCACCGCCTTCAGCGGATCGCACCAGGATGCCATCAAGAAGGGCTTCGAATCGATGGAGGCCCGCGCGGCCGCCGAGGGCAAGCACATCGACGACATCGAGTGGGCCGTGCCGTATCTGCCCATCGACCCGAAGGACCTCGGCCGTTCGTACGAGGCCGTGATCCGCGTCAACTCGCAGTCCGGCAAGGGCGGGGTCGCCTACCTGCTGAAGGCCGACCACGCGCTGGATCTGCCGCGTAAGCTCCAGATCGAGTTCTCCGGGGTCGTGCAGACGCGCACCGACGCCGAGGGCGGCGAGGTCTCGAGCGCCCAGATCTGGGACATCTTCACCGACGAGTACCTGCCGACGAAGGACGACGACCAGCGCTGGGGCCGCTTCGAGCTGCTGTCGACGCGCTCGTCGAGCGACTTGTCGGGCGACGTCTCGCTCGAGGTCACGCTGCGCGACGGCGAGGCGGCGCAGCCCGCTTCGGCGGTCGGCAACGGCCCGGTCGCGGCGTTCCTCGAGATCGTGCGCGCCCAGGGCATCGAGGTGACGCTGTACGACTACGTCGAGCACGCCCTCAGCTCGGGCGGTGACGCGCAGGCCGCGGCGTACATCGAGCTGCAGGTCGACGACCAGCGCCTGTGGGGCGTCGGCATCGACAACGACATCTCCACCGCGTCGCTCAAGGCCATCGTGTCGGGAGTGAACCGCGCTATCCGCACGCGCGAGCGCTCCGGCGCCCTCGCCGCCGTCTGACCTCCGCCCCGGAGAACACGACCGTGGCCTACGCCCACGGACACCACGAAAGCGTGCTGCGCTCCCACGCCGCACGCAACGTCGCCGATTCGGCGGCCTACCTGGTGTCCTCGTTGTTCGCCGGCGCCCGCATCCTGGATGTGGGCGCCGGCCCCGGCACCATCACCGTCGACCTCGCCGATCGGGTGTTCCCCGGCCGGGTCGTCGGGGTGGATGCCGCTCCCGATGTCGTCGAGATCGCGCGTGCCGCCGTGGGCGACCGCCCGAACCTGACGTTCCGTACCGGGGATGCGTATGACCTCGACCTCGCTGACGGGTCGTTCGACATCGTCCACGCACATCAGGTTCTGCAGCACCTCTCCCGCCCGGTCGACGCCCTGCGCGAGTTCGGGCGCGTGGCCGGTCCTGACGGTCTGGTCGCGGTGCGCGACGTCGATTACGGCGGAGTGATCTGGCATCCGCGGGTTCCCGCGCTCGACGAGTGGCTCGAGATCTACCACGGTGTGCACCGCGGGGTGTCGGGGGAGCCCGACGCCGGTCGGCGTCTCAAGGCATGGGCCCGCGACGCGGGATTCACCCGCGTCGAGGCGAGCGCGAGCGTCTGGGTCTTCGACACCGACGAGAAGCGCGCGTGGTGGGGAGGGATGTGGGCGGACCGCGTGCGGGCTTCGGCGTTCGCGGGTCACGCCCGCCGCCTGGGGCTCGCCGACGATGCCACACTGCAGCGCATCTCGGACGGGTGGCGAGCCTGGGCCGCCGACCCCGACGGATGGATCCTCCTCCCGCACGGCGAGGTGCTCGCCCGCGCGTGACGGAGGGGGGACGATGCGAGGATGAGTCCGTGATCCGCGTCGACGCTCTGTACCGCTATCCCGTAAAGGGCTTCACGCCCGAGAGCCGCGACCGCCTCGTCGTACAGGCGGACGGACGCGTGCAAGGCGACCGGACGCTCGCTTTCGCGTTCGCCGACGTCGACTCGCCCGACGACGCGGTGTGGCCCAAGAGCCGCGGACTCGCGCTCATGGGCGTGCCCTCGCTGGCCCGCGTCGCGCTGACCTACGACGACGAAGCCCGCCGCGTGCACCTGCACGCCGACGGGTTCGACGTCGATGCCTCCATCGACGACCCCGCCGGTCGCCTCGAGCTCGCCGAGGCCGTGACCGCGTTCCTCCGCACGACCCCCGACGCACGCCTGCTCGATCAGGAGGGTATCCTCCCGTTCGCATTCGTCGGCGACGGCCGGACGTCGCGTTTCCAGGACCGGCCGCGGGGATACGTCTCGCTTCACGGGGCGGCATCCGTCGACGACGTGGATGCCGCGGTCCCCGCGCCCGTCGACGATCGCCGTTTCCGATCCAACATCGTGCTGTCGGGAACCGCGCCCTGGGCGGAACTGGAGTGGTCCGGCAACGTGCGAATCGGCGACGTGGTCTTCGCGATCGAAAAGCCGATCGAACGCTGCGCGGCGATCACCGCGAACCCGGACACGGGGGAGCGCGACGCGCGCCTGCTGCGCGTGCTCACGTCGCAGTTCGGCCAGGCGACGCCGACACTCGGCATCCTGCTGCTGCCGGTCGACGGGGGCGGCACGATCCGCGTCGGCGACGAGGTCGCGGTCATACGAGCGTGAGGTGCCGATCTCTGTCGCCTGGGGCGGAGCCGGGGTGACAAATCGGCGCGCGTGAGCGTGTGGGTGTGCGTACCCCGGAGAAGCGCGCGTGGTGGGGCGGGATGTGGGCCGACCGGGGCGTAGCATCCGCCTCTGCGGGGCACGCTCTCCGGCTCGGTCTCGCCGACGACGCGCTGCTGCAGCGTATCGCGGCCGAGTGGCGGGAGTGGGCCGCCCATCCGGACAGCTGGCTCATGACGCCGCACGGCGAGATCCTCGCGCGGCCTTTCACCAGGGGACCGGGATGCCGGTGCGGTCCAGGAAGCGGAGGCCGGGCGTTCCCCGCTGCGCTTCCACGGTGTCGATGAGGGTCGGGATCGCTTCGTCGATCTCGAGGCCCGCGCCGTCTCCGCCCATGTCGGTGCGGATCCATCCGGGGGCGAGCAGCAGTAGGGCGCGCGAGTCGTTCGCGTGACGGGCGGCGAAACTGCGCATCAGCTGGTTCAACGCGGCCTTGGAGGCGCGGTAGACCTCGAACCCGCCCGAGGTGTTGTTCGTGATACTGCCCTGGCCCGACGACAGGACCGCGATCGTTCCCGTGGGGGAGACCAGCGGCTGCAGCCTCTCCACGACACGCATCGCCCCGAGCGCGTTCGTCGCCAGGGTGCGGACGAAGTCGCCGTCCTCGATGTCGGCCGCTGCCTGCGGCCGAGGGGCGAGCGATATTCCGGCGACCACGAAAAGCAGGTCGAATGTGCGACCCCGCAGGCGGTTTGCGAGGGCGGCGATCTGCGCACCATCGGCGATGTCGACGTGCTCGAACTCGACACGGTCGGGCGCGGCGTCCCGCACCGCGCGCAGCGGCTCCGAGACATCTCCGCGCACGGTCGCGACGACTCGCGCGCCTCGATCGACGTAGGTCCGGGCGATCGCGAGGCCGAGACCGCGCGAGGCGCCGACCACGAGAACCGACCGGTGGGACAGGGGCGTGTGGGTCATGGCATCCTCCACTCAACAACTGATGAGTGAGACCCTACGCCCTCGCTCATCAGTTGTAGAGTGAACTCATGAAGGTCACAGGGTCCCGCGCAGAGAAGCGGGCCGCGACGGCGGAACGCATTATGCGCGCGGCCCGCGCGGAGTTCGGCGACCGCGGGATGGACGGCGCGACCATTCGCGGAATCGCGGCACGCGCCGGTATCGATCCCTCCCTGGTACTCCAGCACTACGGCTCGAAGGCCGCGTTGTTCGCACTCGCGGTCGAACCCGTGGCCGACCTCGGGGACGGAGATGTCGAGTCCCACCTGAGTGACGTGCTCGACGTTCGCCTCCGCGAACTCGACCCCGCCACACGGGCCCTGTTGCGATCGATGCTGACATCGCCGGACGCGGCTCAGGCTTTGCGTGCCCACCTCGAGAACCGCGCAGACGCGCTAGCCGACGGCCGCAGCGACGAGGGGCGGATGCGCGCCGCAATTCTGGTCTCGAGCATCCTGGGGCTCACCATCGCACGCCACTTCCTCGACCTTCCCGCGCTCCGCGATGTCAACGGCGACCAGGCCGCGCACATCCTCGGCGCGCTGCTCCCACCACGCGCGTGAGGGGTCAATATCTGTCGCCTAAGGGCATCCGAAGCGACAGATATTGACCCCTCACGCGTCCGCGTCGCGGATGATCGGGATGCCGGTCGTCTCGACCGCGACCTTGCGTCGGTAGAGCTTGCGCTGCTCGGGGAGCGAGAGGTCGAAGAGCACGGCGAGCACCCGGATGATCGTGGTCACCACGAGGCCGATGACCGCGGCAATCGGGAGGGGGACGCCGAACGCCGCCGTGGTGGCCAGCACCGCGCAGCCGCCGCCCGCCGCCACCGCGTAGAGGGAGCCGACGTGCATGATCGCGACGGGGAGCCCCATGAGCACGTCGCGCAGCACGCTGCCGCCCACCGCGGCGATCACCCCCACGAACACCGCCGGGACGGCCGGAAGTCCGAGCGCGAGCGCCTTGGAGGTGCCGAATGCTCCGAACAGACCGATGACGACGGCGTCGAGCATGATGATCGCCCGGTTCAAGCGCTGGAAGATGCCCGACAGCAGCATCCCCACGAGCGAGGCGACGGTCGCGGTGATCAGGTACCAGTTGTTCTGCAAGGTCGCGGGAGTCAGACCGAGCAGCAGGTCGCGGATGAGCCCGCCGCCCATCCCCAGCAGGATGCCGATGATCGCGACGCCGAGCAGGTCGAGTCGGCGCTGTCCCTGGAACCCGGAGGCGAACAGGGCTCCCTGCACACCGCCGAGGCCGACCGCGATGAGGTCGGCCCACAGCGGGATGATGAAGACGGGCGGGTTCACGGCATCCATTCTCCGGCTCCGTGACGCCCGACCGTGCGCGCCGCGCAGGCCACTCCCGGGACGGCGGGCCGATAATGGACTGTGCCCACCTACCGCGACGAAGTCGTGGTCCTGCGTACCCACAAACTGGGGGAGGCGGACCGCATCGTCACCCTCCTCAGCCGCCGCAACGGCAAGATCCGCGCCGTCGCGAAGGGCGTCCGCCGAACCTCGTCGCGGTTCGGCTCGCGCCTGGAGCCCTTCATGGTCGCCGATGTGCAGATGTATCGCGGCCGGAACCTCGACATCGTGCAGCAGGCCGAGTCCCTCGGTGCGTACGGCGCCGACATCGCCGTGCATTACGACCGCTACACCACCGCCAGCGCCATGGTCGAGACGGCGGATCGTCTCAACGAGGCCGAGGCCACCCCGCAGCAGTACCTGCTGCTGGTGGGGGGCTTGCGGGCGCTGGCGCGCGGCGACCACGCGGCGCGGAGCGTGCTCGATTCGTACCTCTTGCGGGCGATGGCGCTGTCGGGCTGGGCCCCGGGCCTGAGCGAATGCGCCCGCTGCGGAACCGTCGGCGACCACGACTTCTTCCTCGCGCAGTTGGGCGGGGTCGTCTGTTCCGCGTGCGCACCCGCCGGTTCGCCGCGGGTCGCGCGCGACACCGTCGACCTGCTGCGCTCGCTCATCGCGGGGGAGTGGGACGTCGTGGATGCCGCGCCGGAGCGTACCACCGCGGCCGCCTCCGGCCTCGTCGCCGCGTACGCGCAGTTCCACCTGGAGCGCGGCATCCGTTCCCTCTCGCACCTGGAATCGAGTCGATGACCCCGAAGCCGTACACCCACCGCGACGCTGTCGCCTACCGCCCGCTGGATTGGACGGGGGAGTATCCGCCGACCTTCCCGAAGGGCGCGGTGCCGGAGCACGTCGCGATCGTGATGGACGGCAACGGACGCTGGGCCAACCGCCAGGGACTCACTCGCGTCGAGGGACACCGCGCCGGCGAGGCCGCCCTCCTGGACGTCGTCGCCGGCGCCATCCAGGCCGGGGTGAAGCACCTGTCGGTGTACGCCTTCTCGACCGAGAACTGGTCGCGTTCGCCCGACGAAGTGCGCTTCCTCATGGGGTTCAACCGCGAGGTGCTCCACCGCCGCCGCGATCAGCTCAACGAGTGGGGTGTGCGCATCCGCTGGTCGGGCCGCAAGCCGCGCCTCTGGGGCTCGGTAATCAAGGAGCTGCAGCACGCCGAGCGGCTCACCGAGGGCAACTCCACCCTGACGTTGACGATGTGCGTGAACTACGGCGGACGCGTGGAGATCGTGGATGCCATGCGGCGCATCGGCGACGACATCGCCGCCGGGAAGCTCAAGCCGTCGGCGATCACCGAGAAGCTCATCCGCAGGAACCTCTACCAGCCCGACATGCCCGATGTGGATCTCTTCGTGCGGTCGAGCGGCGAGCAGCGGACGTCGAACTTCCTGCTGTGGGAGTCGGCGTACGCCGAGATGGTGTTCCTGGACACCCTCTGGCCGGACTTCCGGCGCACGCACCTGTGGGACGCGATCGACCGGTACCTCTCGCGCGACCGCCGCTTCGGCGGGGCGGTCGACACCCCCGACACGAAGTGAATGCCGCCATCGGAATAGATCGTCGAATCGAAAGGTTGCACGCGACATGACGGATGCCATCAAGATCGACGTGTGGAGCGACATCGCCTGCCCCTGGTGCTACATCGGGAAGCGCAACCTCGAGAACGGCCTCGCCGCCACCTCCGATGACGACGACGCACCCATCGTCGAGATCGAGTACCACTCGTTCGAACTGTCGCCCGACACCCCCGTCGACTTCGTCGGCGGCGAGGTGGACTACCTCTCGCGCCACAAGGGCATCTCGCCCGCACAGGCGCGCGAGATGCTCGACCGCGTCACGGGCGTCGCCGCCGAGGCGGGGCTCGCCTACCGGTTCGACCTGCTCCAGCACACCAACACCGTCAAGGCCCACGAGCTGCTGCACTTCGCCAAGGAGCAGGGACGGCAGCTCGAGTTGTCGGAGCGTCTGATGGCGGCCTACTTCCTCGAGGGGAAGCACGTCGGCCGCGACGACGAGCTCGTCGACCTCGCGGTCGAGGTCGGACTCGACGCCGACGCGGCCCGCGAGGCCCTCACGTCCGGCCGTTTCCGCGGTGCAGTGCGCGAAGACCAGGCGCAGGCGCAGGCCTACGGCATCACGGGGGTCCCGTTCTTCGTCATCGACGGCAAGTACGGCGTGAGCGGCGCCCAGCCGGTGGAGGCGTTCACCCAGATCGCCCGGCAGGTCTGGAACGAGCGTCGCACCGCGACGGCCGAGCCCGAGACCGCGACGGCGTGACCCCTCCTCCCCAGCCCACCGGGGCTGGTCGACGGCACCGCGCGGGCGCGGGGTCTGGGAGAATGGGACGATGACCACGGCACTGGCACCGACGCGCTCTCTGCGCATCGGCCCCATCGAACTCGACGCCCCGGTCGTGCTCGCGCCCATGGCCGGAATCACCAACACGGCGTTCCGGCGGCTGTGCCGCGAGTACGGCGCCGGGCTCTACGTGAGCGAGATGATCACGACGCGCGCCCTCGTGGAGCGCAACGACACCACGATGCGTCTCATCCGCCACCACGAGTCCGAGACCCCGCGCTCGATCCAGCTCTACGGCGTCGACCCGGCGACGGTCGAGGCGGCGGTGCGCATGATCGTCGACGAGGATCACGCCGACCACATCGACCTCAACTTCGGGTGCCCGGTCCCCAAGGTGACCCGTCGGGGCGGCGGGGCCGCCCTGCCGTGGAAGATCGCGCTCTTCCGCGAGATCGTCGAGCGTGCCGTCCGCGCCGCGGGCGACCTGCCGCTGACGATCAAGATGCGCAAGGGCATCGACGCCGATCACCTCACCTACCTCGAGGCCGGTCGTGTCGCCGAGGGCGCGGGTGTCGCCTCGATCGCGTTGCACGCGCGCACGGCATCCGAGTTCTACTCCGGGACCGCCGACTGGAGCGCGATCACGAAGCTGAAAGAGACCGTCACGAGCGTCCCCGTGCTGGGCAACGGCGACATCTGGTCGGCCGCCGACGCCGTGCGCATGATGGACGAGACCGGCTGCGACGGCGTCGTGGTCGGTCGCGGATGCCTGGGCCGTCCCTGGCTGTTCGGCGATCTGGCGCGCGCCCTCGGGCGTCCCGGCGCGGCGTCGGCCGAGCCGGTGGACGCGACGCTCGGTTTCGTTGCGCGGGCCTTCCGTCGTCACGCCGAGCTGCTCGTAGAGTTCTTCGACGACGAAGGGCGCGGATGCCGTGACATCCGCAAGCACGTCGCGTGGTACTTCAAGGGCTATCCGGTGGGCGGTGAGCTGCGGGCGAGCCTCGCCACCGCCTCGACCCTCGCCGAGATCGACGACCTGCTCGCCACGATGGAGCTCGACGCGCCCTATCCGGGAGCGGCGGCCGAGGGTCAGCGCGGTCGCGCCGGCACGCCCAAGCGCCCGGCCCTGCCCGACGGCTGGCTCGATTCCCGCGACATCGGCGACGACGCCGGCCGCGCCCTCGCCGACGCGGAGCTCGACCACAGTGGCGGGTGAGGCGGCGATGAGCGTCGCGCGCCCGTCGGGGTACCACGATGTCGACGCCGCCCGGTTCCACGAAGAGCACCACCGCTCGCAGCGCGACGACTTCGCGCGTGATCGCGCGCGCGTGCTGCACTCGGCAGCGCTCCGCCGCCTCGCGGCCAAGACGCAGGTGCTGAGCCCCGCGAGCCCCGCCGACTTCGCCCGCAACCGACTGACCCACTCGCTCGAAGTGGCGCAGGTCGGTCGTGAGCTGGCCACCGCGCTCGAACTCTCGCCCGACGTCGTCGACACGGCGTGCCTGAGCCACGATCTCGGGCACCCGCCCTTCGGACACAACGGCGAGCGGGCGCTGAACGAGTGGGCCGAAGACATCGGCGGCTTCGAGGGGAACGCACAGACGCTGCGTATCCTCACGCGCCTCGAGCCCAAGGTCATCGGGCCGGACGGGCATTCCTTCGGACTCAACCTCACGCGGGCGAGCCTGGATGCCACGTGCAAGTACCCGTGGACGGCCGACGCCCCGCTGCCCGATCCGGGTGGGCGGCTGAAGTTCGGCGTCTATCCCGACGACGAACCGGTGTTCCACTGGATGCGCGACGGCGCTCCCGGACGTGTGCGCTGCATCGAGGCCGAGGTCATGGACCTCTCGGACGACATCGCCTACTCGGTGCACGACTTCGAGGACGCGGTCGTCAACCTCTACGTCGACCCGGCGTCGCTGGCGGCCTCGGCGCGGCACGAGTCGCTCCTCACCGCGATCCAGACGTGGGTCGGATACGACTTCTCGCGCGACGAGCTCGCCGATGCGCTCTACCGGCTCATGCGTCTGCCCGAGTGGATCGACGGCTTCGACGGCAGCCGGCCCGCATTCGCGCGTCTCAAGAACCTGACCTCCGACCTCATCGGCCGGTTCGCGCGCGCCGCGACGACGGCGACCCGCGAGGCCTACGCCGTCCACGATCTGACGCGCTACCGGGCGCACGTCGTCGTCCCGCGCGTCGTCGAGGCCGAGATGGCGGTGCTCAAGGGCATCATCGGGGCCACCGTCGTCTCGATCGACGGCCGGAAGGCGCTCTACCGCGAGCAGCGACGCGTCCTCAAGCGCCTGGCATCCGCCCTGTGGGAGCGCCCCGAGGCGCTCGACGCCCTGCACGCACCCGACTTCGCCGCCGCGGTCGACGACACCGCTCGACGGCGCGTCATCGTCGACCAGGTCGCGAGTCTCACCGACCAGCTGGCCATCGCCTGGCACGGCCGCCTCGTCGGCGAGGTCGACGCCGCCGAGCTCGGCGTCTGGGCGCCCGGTGCACGACCCCCGCGGGGAGCGGATGCCTGATGGCCGGGCGCATCCGGCAGGCCGACATCGACGAGGTCAAGGCGCGGGTCAACATCGCCGACGTGGTCGGTGAGCGCGTCGCGCTCAAGCCGGCTGGCGTGGGGTCGATGAAGGGACTGTGCCCCTTCCATGACGAGCGCAGCCCCAGTTTCCACGTGCGCCCGCAGGTGGGCTACTACCACTGCTTCGGCTGCGGCGAGTCCGGCGACGTGTACTCGTTCCTCCGCGCAATGGACCACGTCTCGTTCACCGAGGCCGTCGAGCGCATGGCCGCGCGCGTCGGGTACACGCTGCACTACGAGGACGGTGGCGCCGCACCCGAGACGACCGGCCGCTCGCGCCTGTACGCCGCGAACGCCGCCGCCGCCGAGTACTTCCGCACGCAGCTGATGTCTCCCGAGGCCGACACCGCACGGCGCTTCCTCGGCGACCGCGGCTTCGACGCGGGTGCCGCAGCGCACTTCGGCGTGGGGTACGCGCCGAAGGGGTGGTCCTCGCTCATGGATCACCTGCTCGCGCAGAAGTTCTCGCGCGACGAGCTCGTGCAGGCAGGCCTCGTGTCGCAGGGGCAGCGCGGGGTGTACGACCGGTTCCGCGGCCGCGTCGTGTGGCCCATCCGCGACGTCACCGGTCAGGTCATCGGCTTCGGCGCGCGCAAGCTCTACGACGACGATCAGGGCCCGAAGTATCTGAACACCCCCGAGACGCCGATCTACAAGAAAGCCCAGGTGCTGTACGGCCTCGATCTGGCCAAGCGCGACATCTCGCGCGAGCACCGGGTCGTCGTCGTCGAGGGGTACACCGACGTCATGGCCTGCCACCTCGCGGGGATCACGACCGCGATCGCGTCGTGCGGCACCGCCTTCGGCTCCGACCACATCACGGTGCTCCGCCGCGTGATGGGCGACGACAGCGCATCCGGAGAAGTGGTCTTCACGTTTGACCCGGATGCCGCGGGGCAGAAGGCCGCGTTGCGCGCCTTCGCCGACGAGAAGCGGTTCGCCGCTCAGACATACGTGGCAGTCGCTCCCGACGGACTCGACCCGTGCGATCTGCGTCTGCAGCGCGGCGACGGCGCGGTGCGCTCGCTCATGGACACCAAGGCGCCGATGTTCGAGTTCGTGATCGATCAGCGCCTGAAGGACTACGACCTCTCCAGCGTCGAGGGGCGCGCCGGTGCCCTGCGCGCCGCCGCGCCGATCGTGGCCGACATCCGCGACCCCTCGCTGCGGCCCGGGTACGTCCGCGTGCTCGCTCGTCGCTTGGGCCTCGACATCCCCGAGGTGCAGAGCGCTGTCGAACGCGCCGCACGCGGTGCCGACCGCGCCGAGAAGCGCGAATCGCACCGCGGGGGAGCCGCGGACGCAGCGCCGGCACCGGTGGCCGTGTCGGTGACGCTCGCGTCCCTGCCGAACACCCGCGACGTGGCGCTCGAGCGCGGCGCCATGATGGCGTTCCTCCAGTACGGGCACCGCATCGAGCCCGACCTGTTCCTGCGCGCGTTGCAGACCCCGTTCGGTCACCCCGCCCTCGAGGCCGTGCGCAGCACCCTGGCATCCACCGATCTGTCCCAGCCGGGCTGGGCCGTCGCCGCCGTAGAGGCCGTGCGCGAGCCGTTCCGCACCCTCGCCGCCGAGTTGCTCACCGCGGAGTTCCCCGCGCGCCACGAAGAAGGCGCCGTCGCCTCGGCGAACGACCTCGCTCGCGGCCTGCTCGTGCGCGAGCTCCAGCGAGAGAAGGACGAGTTGCTGCGCGGCATCCAGCGCGTGCCCGCCGACTCCGAAGAGGGGCGGCGTCTGCGGATTCGGTTGCGGGAACTGGACGCCGATCGACAGCGACTGACCGCTCCCTGACCCGCGGCGGTGGCGTCAGAGGAGCCCGTCGGGGAGGATGTACGCATGCCCCGGTCCCTCGACACCGCTGTCGCCATCCGCACCGACGACCTCTCGCTCGCCCGCAGTGGCGTACGGGTCATCGACGGCATCACCTTCACCCTCGCCGCGGCGCGCAGCCTCGTGATCATGGGCCCGACGGGGTCGGGGAAGACGTCTCTCGCCTCGATGCTGGCGGGGCGGCCCGACGAAGGGCTGACGGTCGTCGGGGGAGACGCGCGCATCCACGGCATCTCGGCGCGGCATCCGGGGCGAGCAGTCCGGGAATGGACGTTCCACACGGGGTACCTTCCGCAGGGCGCCGGTGCGAATCTGCCCGCGCGCCTGACGGTGTCCGAGGTGATCTCCGAGCCGATCACCGCGCGGGATCGCCGCGTGAACACGCGGGCGCTCGCGGTGCGCGTCGCGACACTGCTCGACGAGATGGAGCTCCCGCTCGGCACGGCGCCGAAGTACCCCTACGAACTGAGCGCCGGGATGCGTCAGCGGGTCGCGCTCGCGCGCGCCCTCGTCCTGGAGCCGCGCCTGTTCGTGGCGGATGACCTGTACGCCAACCTCGACGTCGAGGTGCGGGCGGCGGTGCGCGCCGCCATCGTTCGGCGCCGTGATGAGCGCGGGATGGCCTCGCTCGTCGTGACCAACGACGCCGACGCGCCTCACGGCTTGGATGCCGACGTGCTCGTGCTCCGCTCCGGGCACGCCGTCGCCTACGGGCACGGGCCGGACGACCTGCAGTGGACCCCCGGCGGCGCGCCCGACCGACGGATTTCGGCGGGCTGATTTTTCCGCGACGCCGCGGTGCTGTTAGTATCGTATGGTTGCCCGCCGACAGGTGGGCATGATCCTCGGTAGCTCAATTGGCAGAGCAATCGGCTGTTAACCGATAGGTTCTTGGTTCGAGTCCAAGCCGGGGAGCGAGAGACCCGCGTCATCTACCGCGGCTCTCAACCTAGGCCCGGGCTTCCACCCCGGGCCTTACCTTTTCTTGAACGAAGGCCCGACGCACGAGCGTCGGGCCTTCGTCGTAGGTGGCGTCCGAACCGGCCACGGGGTGACCGGCACCGACGCCGAAGGGGGCGACCGCCTGGGCGGTCGCCCCCTCCCGTGTTGCGTGACCTTGCGAGGGGAGAGTCAGCTGCGCTGTCCCCGTCGGCGGACCGTGAGCACCGCACCGCCGAGCAGCATCAGACCGCCGAGCACGAGGGCTCCCCACGGTGCCGCGCTCCCCGTGGTGGCGAGCGCATCCCCCGAGCCGCGGGACGGCGGCAGCGGGCCCGTCGCCGTTCCCGGGCGCGGATCGGTGCCGGGGTCGGTGCTGGGGTCGGTGCTGGGGTCGGTGCCGGGGTCCGTACCGGGGTTCGTTCCCGGATCCGTTGCCTCGCCGACGAGCTCGGCGACGCCCCAGCGCGCGGTGGTTTGGTAGCCCGTGCCGGTGGGGTCCGCCCACGTCTTCACCGAGAACCGCCCCTCGGGCCGACCGTCATTGACCTGGAAGTCGATGCCGTGCACGGTGTTGAGGCCGCCCAGCGGGACGTTGCTCTGCCCGCCCGACTGACCGGCCAGATCGATCGCCACCTCGACGCGGTATCCCGTGTCGGTGCGACTCGTCGCGCTCGCCAGCACACGCGCCTGCTGGGCGGCGGTGTTGCCCGAGCCGAAGGAGAGCACGTTGTCGGCCGAGATGCGGATCTGCGTGTCGTTCGGACCGTAGCTGCCCGCCTTGCCGTTCCCGAGGTCGAGGAAGAGCTCGACGCTGTCCTGCTGCCACGGGTCACTCCCCGACAGATCGATCACGGGGTCGGTCACGTCGAACAGGGCGTACAGCGTGTTGCCCTGCCAGAGCGAGCGCACCTCGGCGCTCGCGCCCTCGTCCGACCCCTCGACCGTGCGAGCGGTCGTCGCGACCGCCGCGTCGGCGTAGGCGGCATCCACCTGTCCGTCCACCGTCGGCGCCACGAGCTCGGGCACCTGCAGGAACGACAGCGGCTCGAGGAAGGAGAGTCGCCCAGTCGCTCCCGGGGAGTTCCACGCCCCCACGACCTGGTCGTCGTTCACGAGGCGCACGTCGAAGTCGGCGCCCTGTCCGGCCTCGACGCCGGAGTGCGGCAGGTGGGCGAGCGTGAAGGTCACACCGTCGACGACCTCCTGCGCACCGGGGACCGAGCCGGCGACACCCGGGGCGTAGAAGTACTCTTCACCCCCGTAGGTGAACGTCACCCGGTCGGGCGTCGTCGCCGAGCGCACGAGCACCGCGAGGTACTCGGCGTTCCATCGCGCCTGCCAGCCACCGGCATCCGCCGTCAGCGGCTGGAACGGGAGGTTCCGCCATTCCGGTGCGTCGGTGAACCCGGCCCCCGGTGCAACGTCGCCCTCGAACACGTTCGCGGTCGTGACGAGCGACGGAAGCCCGGCGCTGTCGTCGATCGCGCCGTAGTACGCGGGCTTGGGCTGCAGTCCGCCGGTGAACAGCAGCGGCTGCTGCTCGGCGCGCCACGACCGGGTGTCCGTGAGACCCCACACCGTCGCGGAGAAGATCTTCTCCGCGGCCGGTGCCGCCGCCTGATACTCCCGCAGCAGGTGGAACACGTCGCGGTAGAAGTACCCCTGCCGCACCCGGTTGGGGTCGTCCGCGGGGGTGATCGTGACGTCGAGCTCGGTGATCGCCTGCAGGAGGCCGAGGCCCTCGAAGCGCTCGAGTGCGCCGCGCAAGGCGCTGATGGGCGTGTTGATCGAGGTGTGGAACTGGTGGCCCACGCCGTCGATCGGCACGTTCGCGTCCAGCAGGCGTCGCACGAGAGCCTCGTACTGCGCGCCCTTCGCGTCGATCTCGGTGTTGTAGTCGTTGATGAAGAGCTTCACCGGACGGTCCGTGCCGGGCGCGGCGTACTCGTCGTTGAACGCCTGGTCGGCGTACTGGAACGCCAGGCGGATGAACTCCTCCCCGAGAACCTGGTACCACCGGCTGGTCCGCAGACCGTCGGGGGTCGCCTGATCGGAGATGACCTCGTTGACGACGTCCCACGCGACGAGCGGGTTGGTGTCCGAGCCGTAGGGACCGTAGTCATCCGCGATGGATGCCGCGACGTCGAAGATGTGCGTCCGCAACCGGTCGCGCAGCGCCTGCTTGTCGGCATCCGAGGTCGTCAGCTCGCGACCCGAGTCGTCCTGGAAGAACCACGCGGGGGTCTGCGAGTGCCAGACCAGCACGTGCCCGTACAGCCGGAGGTCTTCCGCCTGCGCGAAATCGAGCAGAGCGGTCGCCTCGGCGTTGCGGGCGAACTGCCCCGGCCCGGTGTACCAGGCCTCGACCTTCATGTGGTTCTCGGGCGTGATCTGGTCGTAGTGGTGCAGCAGCAGTTCGGAGGCGGCACCCGTGGTCTCGCGCGAGTCGATCGCGACGCCCAGGGGGAAGTCGACCGTGTCCTTCACGGCGACCAGTCCGGTGTCGACCTGCGCGTCCTCGGGGACCGAGATCCGCACCTGGTCCACGAGGAACGTCGAGGTATTGCCGCTGTTGTAACGCGCCTCGATGTAGATCTCCGCGGCCGAGTCGTAGGTCGGCACGGTGAACTCTCCGCGGACGGTGGTCCAGCCCGTGGCCGTCGCGTTCTCGATCTGCAGGAGGTTCGAGAAGTTCTGCGTGCCGCCCGACACGGTGCGTGCCGACAGGGTGAGGCCCTGACCGACGGTGGCCCCCGGCGCGAAACGCACGGCGGCGCTGATGGCGTAGGTGTTACCGGGCTCGAGCAGCCCGGCGATGTCGCGCTGGATGCCATCACCCTCGTGGGTGCGCTCCCCGACCTGTGCGGCCGACACCGTGTCATCCGCACCGCCGTCGACGACCGTCACCTGCGGGTCCGAGGTCTCCGCCCCTGCGCGGGCCGACCAGCCGTCGAGGTCGCCGGAGTCGAAGGTCGAGTCGATGAGCACGTCGCCGGGTTGCGGGTCGCCCCCACCCGGCTCACCGGCCGGCGCTCCCACCGGGAGGGCGAACGTCCAGCCGTCGGCCACGCGCTCGGCCACGACCGTGCGCACCGCCGCGAGCGAGCCGCTGCGGTCGCCGCCGCCGTCGTGCACGAGAACCACCTGCCCAGGCGTGATCGCCGAACGGAGGTTCGCCGTGAGCGTGGGGACGTCCTGCGTCGCCCAGTCGTTGATCGTGTTGACCACCGCGAGCGGCTGCATCCCGAGCGAGACGGCGGCGGCGGGGGTGTTGCCCCACGAACCGTTGGGCGCGCGGAAGTACGGCACGGGGTAGTCGTCGTCGCCCAGCGCGGAGCGGATGATCGTGAGGTTCTCCGCCATGCGGGTGGCGGCTTGCGTCTGCGTCAGCGAACCCATGTCGTCGTACGTGGTCGAGTGGTTGCAGAGCACGTGCCCCTCGGCGACGATGCGCCGGAGGAGGTCGGCGCCGCCGGGGGCGGTGATGTTCTGGCCGATGACGCAGAACACCGCGGTGATGTCGTTCTCGGCGAGGAAGTCCAGCAGCGCGGGCGTCGTGCCCGTGTTCGGGCCGTCGTCGAAGGTGAGCGCGGCGACGTTCCCGGTGCCCTGAGCGGCGGAGACCGGCGTCGCCGTCGGGTTCACGGCACCACCCGGTGCCACGTCGGGCATCTCGCCTCCTCCGGACGATCCGGTGGTCACGACGATGTCGTCGACGTAATAGGTGAACGAGGGAGTGCCGGCGATGTCGGACGTGCCGATGTACGCCTGCACGGCGGACACGTCGCCGGGCTCGGGGGTGTAGGAGCCGGAGATGGTCGTCCAGCCGGAGGCGGTCACCGTGGTGTTCCCGACCCACGTGTACGCCGGCTTCATGACCAGGCGCGCGGTCGTGTCGGGCGTACCGGGGGCCAATCGCACCCTCAGCGAGAAGTCGTAGGTCGTGCCGGCTTGGTAGATGCCCGCAGGGCTTTGGATGCCGACGTAGTCGGCGTCGCGGCCGGCGACCTCCAGCACCTTTCCGCCGTCGAGATCGACGACGCTCAGGGTGCTGTCGGTTCCGCCGCTGCGGGTCCAGGTGCCGGTGGTGCCGTCTTCGAAGTCGACGGAGGTGACGGTGGTCGGGGCGGCGACCGCAGGGGCGGCTCCGCCGAGCATGAGGGCTCCCACGGCAGCGAGGGAGATCAGGGGGGATATGCGTCTGTGCACGAGCGCTCCTTTGCGCAGTTACGTTGTGGCAGACAACATATGCGCCGGGGAGGCGCCTCCGGACCAGGAAGTTACGCAAACGTTACGAAATCTCGACGAAAGTTCCTGCGTCCACTCTCTTCGCCCGCGACGACCTCGCGGCACACGTCAGCGCGGGGGAGCGGTGCTGCCCCGGACGACCAGATGAGTGGCGAGGTCCACACGCGGCACGACGTCGGTGGAGTCTCGCGTGGCGGCATCCAGGACCATGCGCGTCGCCTCCGCTCCCATCCGTCGGAGGGGCTGGTGCACGGTCGTGAGGGCGGGGCTGACCCAGCGCGCGGGCGCGATGTCGTCGTACCCGACGACCGACAGATCGTCGGGGAGTCGCATCCCCCTTTCGCGGGCCGCATCGTAGACGCCGAGCGCCTGCAGATCGTTGCCGGCGAAGATCGCGGTGGGCGCGTTGTCCGATGACAGCAGGTCGCGCGCCGCATCGCGACCCCCCTCGACGTAGAAGGTGCCGAAGCGCACCCATCGCGGGTCCACGTCCAGACCCGCGCTCGCCATCGCCGAGCGATAGCCGTCCACGCGCGCGAGCGAGCAGAGCATGTCGCTCGGCCCCGTGATCGCGGCGATCCTGCGGTGTCCGAGCTCGATGAGGTGGCGCGTGGCGGCGAGACCGCCCGACCAGTTCGCCGACCCCACGGAGGGGATGTCCGCGGGCGGATCACCCGCGGAGTCGACGATGACGAGGGGGATGCCCCGGGTCGCCAGGCGCCGTCGTTGACGATCGACGAGCGCGGACGAGACGAGGACCACGCCGGCGGGGCGACGACGGAGCGCGCCCTCCAGCCAATCCTCTCCGAGCGAGTGCGCACCCCCGCTCTCGGTGACGACGACGGCGAGACCGCGCGCTTTGGCGACCTCTTCGACACCCGCGATGATCTCCATCGACCAGCTCGCCTCGAACTCGTGGAAGACGAGTTCGATCAGATCGCCGCGGGGCTTCTCGCTCGCCGTGCGGCGTCGGTAGCCGCGTGCGGTCAGCAGCGCATCAACGCGCGCTCGCGTGGCGGGGGAGATGTCGCCGTGACCGTTGAGGACCTTCGAGATGGTCGCGACCGAGACCCCGGCCTCGACGGCGATGTCGGCGAGACGGATGCGGGACCCGTCGGCGGCTGCGCTCATACGGTCATTCTACGACGTCTCAGCGAAAGTTTCGGGTGGTTCGCGCGGGTTCGAGAGGCGGTCGCAAAACGCTCCTCTCGACGCGTGACACCGCCTACGGCGGCCCCGCACGGAGCTCGAGATGGTGTGCGCGGCCTCGTCCACGCCCGATCGCTGGGAAAGTGGGGGAGTGACCGAGATCTGCGACCCCCGCCACTACGACCTCGAGGCGCTGCGTGCCCGGGTCCGCACCGAACGCGGTGGTGAGGTCGACGACAGCATCCCGCAGCTCGCGAACGCCGATCCCGACCTCTGCGGGGTCGCGCTCTGCCTGCCCGACGGCACGGTCCGTGCGAGCGCGGACAGTCGCGTGGCGTTCAGCGTGCAGTCGGCCGTCAAGCCGTTCCTGTTCGCCCTTGCGCTGCTCGACACCGACGGAGAGGCGTTGGAGCGCGTGGGCATCGAACCGACGGGCGAGTCGTTCGACGCGATCAAGCTCGAGAGCGGCACGGGTCGGCCGCCGAACCCCATGGTCAACGCGGGCGCCCTGCTCACGGCATCCCTCGTCGACGGCAGCGACGCCGAGGCTCGTTCCGCTCGCATCGCCCGCGGACTCGCCGCGTTCGCGGGACGGGAGCTCGAGGTCGACGAAGACGTCGCCCACAACGAGCACCTGCTCGGCGACCGCAACCACGCGCTCGCGCACCTCATGCGCGCTGAGGGCACATTGACCCCGAGTGCTGACGACGCGGTCGCCGTGTACGCCCGGGCGTGCGCGACGCTGGTGGATGCCGAGACCCTGGCGGTCATGGGCGCGACCCTGGCGCTGGGCGGAGTGAATCCCCGCACGGGGGAGCGGGCCGTCCCCGCCCGCGTCGCGCGCGACGTGGTGTCCGTGATGGCCACGTGCGGCGTCTACGACGGGTCGGGTCGTTGGATGCGCGCGGTCGGCATCCCGGCGAAATCGAGCGTGTCGGGGGCGATCGTGCTGGCGGTGCCCGGACGTCTCGGCGCGGCGGTCATCAGCCCGCCGCTGGATGCCCAGGGGACGAGCGTGCGCGGGCATCTCATGAGCGAAGCACTCAGCGAGGAGCTCGGCGTGCACAGCTTCGCGGTGGGGTCGGGCCGGCCCGCGTCCTGAGCCGGCGACGACGTGGGAGCGGTTCCCGTAAGCTCTCTGCGGTCGTGCACTGCGGCCCGGAAGGATGCCCCGCCCGTGCCCACCGTTCCCTCGCGCACGCGTCTCGATCTGCAAGGACTGCGGGCACTGGCCGTCGTCGGCGTGGTCGCGAGTCACCTGACCGGCTGGCCGACCGGCGGCTTCGTCGGCGTCGACGTGTTCTTCGTGCTCTCGGGCTTCCTCGTCACCGGCATCCTGCTGCGCGACCTCGCTGCCACCGGCACGATCGACCTCCGCGCGTTCTTCGCGCGGCGCATCCGGCGTCTGCTGCCGGCCGCGTTGCTCGTCCTGGCGACGGTGGTGGCCGCCGGGTTCTTCGTCTTCCATCGCGCGCGCGCCGAGCAGACGCTCGGTGACGCCCTCTCGGCGCTCGGCCTCGTGTCCAACTGGAGGTTCGGTCTCGAGGGGCGCGACTACTTCGCACCCACCGAGGTCTCTCCGCTGCAGCACTTCTGGTCGCTGTCGATCGAGGAGCAGTTCTCGCTCGTCTGGCCCCTCGTCCTGCTCGCGATGGTGGCTCTTCTCCCGGTCGCCGCCCGACGAGCGGCCGCCGCACGGTGGGTGGTCGGCGTCGCCGCGCTCGTCCTGGTCGTCGCCTCGGGCGTCGCCGCCGTTCAGCTGACCTCCGCCGATCCGATCGGCGCCTACTTCTCGACCGTCGCCCGCGCCGGAGAGCTGGGCGTGGGTGCGGTGCTGGCGGTCCTCGTCCCCGCGCTGGGGCGGATGCCGGCCGCCGCGCGCGTGCTGCTCGCCTGGGTGGGCATGGGTGCGGTCGTCGCGTCGTTCGCCGTCATCGAGCCCACGTCGTCCTTCCCCGCGCCGTGGGCGGCGCTGCCGGTCGCCGGTGCCGCTCTCGTCATCGCCGCCGGCGTCGGGGGAGACCCCCGCCACCGGCACCTGTTCCCGTTGACGAACCCGCTGAGCGTGGCCATCGGCAACGTCTCGTACTCCCTGTACCTGTGGCACCTGCCGGTCATCGTGTTCGCCGGAGTCCTGCTTCCGGCCGGGCCGGCGTGGATGCCGATCGTGTTGCTGGTCATCACGGTGCTGACGGTGGCGACCTACCTCGGCGTCGAGCAGCCCCTTCACCGATCGCCGTGGCTCGCACGCCCGCGTGGCAGCGGCAAGACCGGCGAAGAGATCCCCCGTCCCGCGGATGCCGGTGCGGAGGCGCCTTCGCCGGCGACGCCGCCGGTGCCCGCGGCGCGCCCCGCGGCCCTGGCCTCCCGTCCCGCCGGCTGGGTGCCCGGCCAGCGGTACTACCCCGGTTCGCGTCCCCGGCTCGCCGATCCGGACTCGCTGCCCGTCGTGGAACCAGCCGCCGTCGTCCCGCCCGAGCCCGTCCGCGCGCCGTCGATCCCGGCCGAACCGGCGCCCGCCAACGCCCCGTCGCGAAACGCCACTTGGGCCGCGTGGCGGGAGCGTTTCGCTGCGCGCATGGGCCTGGCCATCGCGGTGCTCACGATCGGTGCCGGCGCGACGGTGCTCGCCGTCTTCGCCGCGTACGGCGCCCCGGTCCTGCAGCTCCCCGGCACCACGACGGTGGCCGCTCCCGACCCGGCGCAAGTCGCCGGGGCGCTGCCGACGTTGCAGGCGCAGTTGGCCGCCGCCGTGACCGCCGACACCTGGCCCGAGTTGCATCCCGGTCTCGACGAGGTCATCCGGGAGTCCTCGTCCGACAATCGCGCGCACGACTGCTTCACCCCGGACGTCGCACCCGACCCCGCCCGCTGCACGTTCGGCGACCCGGCGGCATCCCGTCACGTCTACCTCGTGGGCGACTCCAGCGCGATGGCGTATGCGCCGACCCTGGCCGCTCTCGCCGAGCAGAGCGGCGGAGCGTGGCGCGCCACCACGGTGGGAATGTACGGATGCCGCTTCACCGACGTCGCGGTCGAGAGTCGGGGCCCCGCGGTAGCCGCGGCGTGCGGCTCGCGGAAGGAACAGGTGCGGGCGATGATCGCCACCGATCCCGCCGACCTCGTGATCGTGTCCAACGCATTCACCCTCGGCCGCTCGGTCGACGGCGAGACCCTCGACGCGGCGCGGCTGGCCGCATCGACGTTCGCGCAGGTGGGGCCGTGGGCACCGCCGGGGCGGACGGTGTTCCTCGCACCGCCGCCGCACGGCGCCGACCTGGATCGCTGCTACTCACCCACCAGCGGGCCGTCTGCGTGCCTGGCCGCGGTCGACGATGTCTGGATGCAGATGGAGGCGGCCACCGAAGCGGAGGCCGCGGCGACCGGCAACGCCGCCGTGAACGCCCTGCCGTTCACGTGCTGGGAGAACGTGTGCCCCGCTTTCGCGGGCGACACTCCGGTCCGTTACGACGAGACCCACCTGACCCCCGCGTTCGCGGAGCGTCTGGCTCCCATCCTGCAGCAGGAGCTGCAGACACGCGGTCTGTACTGAATCGCCTCAGGCGTCGATGTCGTCGACGCCCGGCATCCACGACGCGCCCGGCTTGCCCCACTTGCGCTTGCGGGCGATCTTCGAGACCACCCGGCTGTCCTCTTCGTCGAGGCGGTCGATGTACAAAACGCCGTCGAGGTGGTCGAACTCGTGCTGGAGGATGCGGGCACGCCACCCCGAGACCTCGATGCGCACGGGCTCACCGTTCAGGTCGACGCCGGTGAGCATCGCGGCATCCGAACGGCGCAGCGGGAAGCGCTCACCCGGGAACGACAGACATCCCTCGGACTCCTCTTCGGGGTCGGGGAAGCCGGGCTCGAGCGGACGGATCCACAGCTCGGGGTTGATGACGACGCCGCGCCACGGCTGCCCCTCGTCGTCTTCGTACGAGTACGTGAAGAGCCTGAGGCCCACGCCCACCTGGGGAGCCGCGAGACCCACGCCGGGAGCGGCATCCATCGTCTCGAACATGTCGGCGACGAGGGTGCGGATCTCGTCCGTGATCTCGTCGACGCGGACAGCGGGAGCATGCAGCACGGGATCGCCCATGATGCGGATCGGGAGAACGGCCACGTCACCAGCCTAATCGTGAGGACGGCGGCTATCGTCGGAGGGTGATCCCGCTCGATGTCTCCCTCACCGACGGTATCGACCAGCTCGTCGGTGTCTTCCGCGATCCGCGCATCCTGCTCGGCATCCCCCTCGCCCTGCTGGGTGCGGTGTTCATGTCGTTCGGCGCGCAGTACCAGCACCGCGGCGTGCAGAAGGTGGAACGCCTGTCCGGCAAGACCACCGGCGGCCTCTCCGGCGCGCAGATGAAGTCGCTCCTGACGCGTCCGTCGTGGGTCGCGGGCACCGTCATGCTCGGCCTCGCGATCGTGTGCCAGCTCGCCGCGCTGTCGGTGGCACCACTGATCCTCGTGCAGCCGCTCGGGGCGATCGCCCTGGTGATCACGACGGTCCTCAATGCGCGCGTCACGCATCACAAACCGACGCGTCAGTCGCTCATCGCGATCGCCGCATGCGTCGGCGGCATCTTCATCTTCGTGACGATTGCGGCCTTCTTCGCCACCGAGCATGAGATCACGTCGCGCGAATTGCTGATCATCCTCGGCATCCTGGCCGTGGTCGTCATCGTCTTCGGCGGCTTCTGGCTGTTGGTGCGTCGCCGCGCACAGGCGCTGTTCTACATCATGGCCGCGGGCGTCATCTACGGCTTCGTCGCGACCCTCGCCAAGGTCGTCATCAGCCGCGCCCAGGCCGGCAACTTCGACTGGCTGACGCTGCTCTGCCTCGTGGCGCTCCTCGCCGCCGTCGGTGTCGGCGCGTACTTCGTGCAGACGGCGTACTCCGCCGGACCTCCCGACCTGGTGATCGCGGGGCTCACGGTGATCGACCCCATCGTCGCGGTGCTCATCGGCCTGTCGGTCCTCGGCGAGGCCTCGACGGCTCCCGCCTGGGCTCTCATCGGCTTCGCCATCGCGGGGGCGATCGCCACGTGGGGCGTCATCCAACTGACCCGCCACCACCCCCAGGTGACGGCCGACGGCAAGCCGAAGCCGCCCCGCGTCCACTGACAGGGTCCGAGCGCCCGCGCGGGTCGGAGCGCCCAGATCACGTGATCTCGTCGAGGCCACCCGTTGTTGCGCACCATCACGGGTACGGTCGACCAGATCACGTGAAGTGGCGACTTCGATGACCGGAGACGGATGCCGGTAGGCTCGGAGACCGCAAGGGGCGGTGGCCAAGCTGGTCAAGGCAGCGGGCTCATAACCCGACGATCGTGGGTTCAAGTCCCACCCGCCCTACGGCATCAGGCCCCGACATCGCCGAGGTGTCGGGGCCTTCCGCCGTCACGGGGTCCACTGCCGAGGGAACAGCCGCGCGGCGGAGGATGTTCTTCCCGGCGACGCCCCGAGGCCCTCGGGTGCACACGGTGCGAGCGGAACGGCGATGACGTACAGAGACCCCTACGACGACGACGCGCAGCCCATCTGTCCCTCGTGCGGCGTGACGATGCATCCGCTGATCGACGAGGGTATCGACGCCGACGAGTGCCGTGAGTGCGGGTTCCGCGCCCCGTGGTCGCACGCGCAGGCCGCGGAGAGCGACGACGACGATCGGTGGGCGTGATGCCCCACGTGAGAACCGGGGGCCCGGCACCTTTCGGCACCGAACCCCCGGCTCTCACGACGCTGATCAGGCCGCAGCGGTCTCCGTGATCGCGGCGCGCAGCTCGGCGGCCGCGGCTGCCACGTCGTCGGCGCTGTAGATCGCGCTTCCGGCGACCGCGAGGCGAGCGCCCGACTGCTGCACGGCGGCGATGGTCTGGGCGTTGATGCCGCCGGCGACCGAGAACGAGACACCCGAGGCCTCGCCGTCGCGGAGCAGCGTCTCGAAGGTGAAGCCCTCCTCGGCCTGCTCGTCGAGACCGGCGTGCATCTCGACGAACTCCGCACCGAGCGCGGTGACTTCCTTCGCCCGGGCGGCCTTGTCGGGCACACCGATGAGGTCGACGACGACACCCTTGCCGTGCGCCTTCGCGGCCTTCACGGCACCGGCGATCGTGCTGTCACCGGCGACGCCGAGCACGGTGACGAGGTCGGCGCCGGCCTGGAAGGCCATGTCGGCCTCGAGCTCACCGGCATCCATCGTCTTCAGGTCGGCGAAGACGATCTTGTCGGGGTGGGCGTCTTTGATGGCGGTGATCGCCGAGAGTCCGGCGCTCTTGATGAGCGGGGTGCCGAGCTCGAGCACGTCGACGTACGGCGCGGCCTTGCCTGCGAGCTCGAGCGCGTGCTCGGTGGTCAGGGTGTCCATGGCGAACTGAAGCTGCATGGGGATGTCCTTTCGGTGGGGTGTGGCGCCGGGTTCCCGGCGCGGGTCATTCGAGATTCGCGTGGCGGGGCCACAGGTCGTCGGCGGAGTGACCGCTGCGCTGCCAGAGCGCGTGGAACACGGCGTCGCCGACGAGACCGACGGACTGCTCGAAGAGGCTGCCGGCGTACTGGGCGGATGCCGTGCCCGAGCGGTCCGTCTTCGTCGCCGCCGGGATGACCAGGGTGGTGTCGGCGATCTCGGACAGCGGTGAGGAGTCCGTCGTCGACACGGCGAGGACGCGCGCGCCGACGTCGGCGGCGGTCCTCGCGGCCTGCACGATTCCGCCGGTGGTGCCCGATCCGCTCGCGACCAGCAGCAGGTCGCCGCGCCGGATCGCCGGGGTCGTGACCTCGCCGACGACGTGCACCGTCAGGCCGAGGTGCATGAGCCGCATCGCGGTCGAGCGCAGGGCCAGCCCCGACCGGCCTGCGCCGTGGACGAAGACGCGGTCGGCGTCGGTGAAAAGCCCGAGGGCGTCCTCGAACGGCACCGGGTCCGCGTCACGAAGCGCGGTGACGACGTCCTGGAGCTCGCTGCCGATCGTGCCGAGGGAGTCCGCGACGGTGGTGTGGGGCATAGGACGATCGTCGTCGCGATCCGCTGAAGCCGCTGCTGCCCGGCCAGGCGGCATCCCCACCCGATCGGGTGGGACCATTCTTTCGGGTAGGACAGGTAGGTTCGGCCCTATGGCGACAGACGGCGAGATCCACGCGAGCCGTTCGGCCGCCTCCGAGCATGCCCGCACCGTGGCGGAGCAGGCCGATCGGCACGCCCTGACCCTCGAGTCGATCCTCGCCGCGCTGAGATCGACGCGCCTGTCGGACGCGGCTGCGCGGGCCGAGGCCGTCGAGATCGCGTCGGCCGCGCTCATCGAGCTGCGCACCGCCACGGACCGGCAGCGCAGCACGCTCCTGGAACCCGTGACGGGGGCGTTCTCGCGGCTCCGCGCCGACCTGCGTCCGCTCGTGCGGTTCGGCGACCTCGACGTGCAGTTCGTCGAACCTCCCACGACCGGCCGCGCCCTCCCCGGCGACGTGGCCCACAGCGCGCGGGCGATCGTCCGCACCGCCGTGCTCGCCCTGGTCGACGACGGCGCGGCGCGCCGGGTCCGCATCCAGTGGGACTGCGACGGCCGGAATCTGCTCATGCAGTTGCGCGACGACGGCGCCGGCTCGCTGGACGTGCACGACGACGCCGTCCGGCCCATCGCGGAGCGCGTCGTCGCACTCGAGGGGACGCTCTCCGTCGCCTCCACGTCCGGCTGGGGCTCCACGGTCGACATCTCGCTGCCCCTCGACCCTTCGCCCCACACGGTCGAGTCGGCCACCGACTCCGACCTCACGGACCGCGAACGAGAAGTCCTTCGCCTGGTGACGACGGGGGTCGGCAACCGCGAGATCGCCGAGGGACTCGGTATCAGCCTCAACACCGTGAAGTACCACGTCGCGAACCTCCTCCGGAAGCTCGGCGCCCGCACGCGCGCCGAGCTCG
The DNA here is from genome assembly GCF_005774735.1 of Microbacterium sp. 5K110. GTDB lineage: Bacteria > Actinomycetota > Actinomycetes > Actinomycetales > Microbacteriaceae > Microbacterium. The sequence continues at coordinate 40,695 of NZ_VBUM01000001.1, forward strand.
CCGCCGCGGCCGCCCGAGGGTGAGGCGCGGGGCCGCCGACGCGCGCGCTCAGCTCACCCACGTTTCCCGGGGTGACCGGCGCTTCGACGCGAACGCGGATCCTCTCGAGGAACGCGGGTCCTCTCGTGCTCGCACCCAGCGGAGAATGGATGCCGTGACCTCGGCATCCGCCCTCGCCCGGCTGTACTTCGCGGCGCAGGCTGCGGCCGGCGCCGCGTGGTGGGTCGCCGTCTTCACGGTGCCGCTCGTGCGCGACGCCACACTCGGCGACATCGACGCAGTACTGCTCGCGCCATTCGACATCGGCCTGTTCGTCGTGGCCTCGGGGCTCGCCGCGGTCCTGCCCGTGCGGGCTCGCACCGTCGCGGCGGCGATCGCCACCGCGTGGACGGTCGTCGTCACCGCCGGGCTCGGCGTCTACGCCACACTGACCGGGTTGGCGGGGTGGGGTGTCATCGCGATGACAGGCGCGTCGCTCGGGTCGCTGGGGGCGCTCGCCCTGCTCGTGTGGGGCCGCATCCCGACGGGGTGGATGCTGATCGGCCCGTTCGCGTTCCGCACCGCGCGGGCGCGCCGGTCGCCGTTGCCGCACGTGGTCGGGACGCTCGGTCAGATCGTCGCATTCTGGGCGGTGTTCTTCGCGGCGATCCCGGCGGTGCTGTCGAGTCTCGAACAGAGATGGGGACTCCACCTCGACCTCGGGGCCGGTGTGCGCGTGGCCGGAGTGGTGCTGTTCGTCGCGCTCGGCGCCGCCGCGTTCTGGTCGGCGGCCGCGCTCTCCGTGAAGGGCGGAGGCACACCCCTGCCCTCGGCGATGCCGAACCGGCTCGTGATCGCCGGCCCGTACCGGTGGGTGCGCAATCCCATGGCGTCGACGAGCATCGCGCAGGGCGTGGCCGTGGGCATGGTGCTGTCATCGTGGATGGTGGTCGCCTACGCCGTCGCCGGCGCGCTGGTGTGGAACTTCGCGGTCCGCCCCCACGAAGAAGCCGATCTGGCCGCGAAGTTCGGCGCCGACTTCGACCGGTACCGCGACGAGGTGCGCTGCTGGATCCCGCGGCTGCGGCCGGTGGCGCCCCTGCCCGCACGCTCGGTGAGCGCACGGGCAGGAGCCGCGGGCTCACCGCCCGGATGAAAGGAGACCGGCGACGAGATCGGCGACGGCGAGCGTCCGGGCGTCGTCGTTGCGGCGTCCCTGGACGGTCAGCCCGATGGGGTCGCCCTCCACCGGGATCGGCACGGTGACCATCGGCGCGCCGAGGATCGTGCCCGGGCCCGTGTGCCGCGTGTACAACGCGAAGACGGACTGCTCCCGTCCGCGGTGCACGATCGCCGTCCCGCCGCGCGACGGGGGAGCGGATGCCGGGGTGGTCGGGAAGACCATCGCGTGCAGGTCGTGCCGTGCGAACACGTCCTCCGACAGTCGCCGCGCCTCGAGGGTGTCCTCTTGCGCGCGGGCGTAATCGGCGGCCGAGACGGGATGCCGGTGCACGTGCTCCAGGAAGGCGGCCACATCCGGCGACTGCACCCCGCGGCGCAGTGCGTCGAACGCCTCGGCGGGCGGGAGGCCGAGCGCACAAGCGGCCGCGGCACCGAGTTCCCGGGGCGCCTCGAACTCCACGATCCCCGGCTCGGCCCGCACCGTGCGGGCCAGCACCGGCGCGAAGTCGACCTCCACCACGTCGATCGACGCACTCATTGCAGCGATCGCGCGGCGGAAGGCTTCCTCCGTCGCGGGGTGCAGGTCGTCGACGAGTTGGCGAGGGATGCCGAGTCGCACCCGACCGAGCGTGGTCGGAGTACGGGCCCCGGTGACCCACCCGTCAGCTCGGATCGCCTCTCGGACGGTCCGGGCGAAGACTCCCGGGGTATCCCGCGTCCAGGACAGACCCACGATGCCCGCGGTGGACCAACGGCCCGTGCTGGGACGGAATCCGACGACGCCGCAGTGGCTCGCGGGGATCGACACGGAGCCGCCCGTATCGGTGCCGAGAGCGACGGGCACGAGGCCTGCGGCCACGGCGGCGGCGCTTCCCCCGGACGACCCACCCGCCGACAGGTGGGGTGCAGCCGGGACCCGTGCCGCACCGTAGGCGACATTGTCCGAGGTGACACCGAGGGCCAGCTCGTGCATGTTCGCCGTCCCCACCACGACTCCACCGTGACGCCGGAACGCGGCGACGACGGGGGCGTCGGCGTCTTCGGGCCGCACATCGAGCACGCGGCATCCGGCCGACCGCCGGAACCCGCGGACCGCGATGTTCGCCTTCACCGCGACGCTGAAGGGGGCCTCGCCCGCCGCCGACGTCTGAGCGGCGAGCCGGCCGGCGTCCGCGACCTCGATCCAGACGCCGGCCTCGGAGGCCGTGACGACCTCGGGCTCCCTCACGCCGAGATCTCCTCGAGCGAACGGTTGCGGGTGCGCGGGGCGAGGAGATTCACCACCGCCCCCACGACCAGGAACCCGATCAGGCCCAGCAGCGTCCCCAGCAGCGGGAACTGCGAGAACACGCCGACGAGGAGGAACACACCGAGACCGCCACCGATGTGGCCGATGCTGTCGGCCAGGGCGTACGCGGTCGTACGGAAGCGCGTCGGGAAGCTCTCGGCCGTGAGGGCGTACTGGGCGGGCACCCAGATGTTCTGCCCGAAGAAGACGATGACCGCACCGATCAGGGTCGCCGCCGTCGCCCCGCCACCGCCGACGACGATCAACGCGCCCACGACCGTGATGGCGCCGCCGATCAGCATCCACCACTTGCGCTCCACCCGGTCCACGACCGACCGTGCCACGATCGCGGCCGCGATGAAGCCGGTGAGTCCCACCGCACTGACGATCCCGGCTTCCGCGGGAGTGTAGCCCTGGCGGACGAGCACCGAGGTGAAGGCACCGGCGAAGGAGTAGATCGTGACGTAGCCGAGCAGCCAGGCGCTGCCGATCACGAGGAGACGCCGCAGGTAGACCGGCGAGGTGAAGAGCTCCCGGACGCCGGCGAGCGTCCCACCCACGTGCACACCGGTGTCGCGGCTGTCGTCCGCGGTCTCGGGGAGCAGCGGCTGACGCCGGGTGGCGCGCTCCTCCATCCGGGCCACGATCGCCGCGGCCTCGGCATCCCGCCCCTTGCCGGCGAGCCAGCGCGGAGATTCGGGGAGCGCGATGCGCAGCACGAGCGAGAAGGCGGCGAGGATCGCACCCACGCCGTACACCCAGCGCCATCCGGTGTCGAAGGTGTCGGATGCCACGGCGAAGGGCAGCCCCTGGGGCCACGGCGTCATGGGGGTGGTGAGGAAGAGACCGAGCCAGATGCCGAGAGCGGAACCGAGCGCGGCCATGACGAACAGGACGCTGGTGTACCGGCCGCGCATGCGGCGCGGAGCGATCTCGCTCACGTACACGTTGATGATCGCGAGGTCGGCGCCGATGCCGATACCCGTGACCAGTCGCGAGAGACCGAACGTGGTCTCATCGACCGCGAACGTCGAGAACAGCGAGCCGAGCCCGGTGATCACCATCGCGATGATGAGCAGGCGGTGCCGCCCGAAGCGATCCGAGAGCGGCCCCAGCACGAGCGCGCCGATGCCGTAGCCGAGCAGGCTGAGGAAGATCGGCAGTCCGATGAACTGGTCGGACGTGGCCGGCGTGCACCCGCCGACGATCTGCGCGCACGTCTGCACGAACGAGACGTTGATGTTGAAGATGTCGTACTGGACGAAGAGCATGCCCAGGCCGATGGTGAGGACGGAGATCGCACTCAATCCCCAGCGGGGAAAGCGATCGAGGCGGGCCAGGGGCGAGACCCCGGTGCGGAGCGTGGACATGTTTCTCCCAGAATGATCGAGCCGGTGCTTGCGGTCGAGCATCCTCCGCCGCGTCTCGCGGCGGCATCGTCATTTCTGACGAGGGCTCCCGGCGAGCATCACCAGCGACGTGCGATTCTGGGCGCCCGTCCGCGCGAACGCCTGCGCCAGGTGGGTTCGCAGCGTCGGCAACGAGACCCCGAGACGGTCGCAGATCGCACGGTCGGTGAGCCCCTCGGCCAGGAGCGCCACGATCTGACGCTGCCGGGGAGTGAGCATGTCGCTCCCCGCCGGGACGTCGTCGTTCCACAGGCGGTGGACGAGATCGCCCACGGCCTGCAGCTTGCGCACGTCGTCGGGTGTGAAGGCACCCGCACGCTGGGACCGCCACACCCGCAGGTCGATCGTGCCGACGGACGGGGTCGGTGCGAAGTAGTTCATTCCGTGGAACATGCCCGAACGGAACAGGAAGTCCCGCACGAACTCGTCGCGCGTGTCTCGTCGCGGACTGATCGCCGACGCGCCGCGCGCGCGGAGGAACCGGGGCGTCATCGTGTCGACGTACCGATACCGGGTGTCGTACGCGCGCAGCTGATCGTCGGCGAAGTGGACCCCCACCGGGTCGGCGTAGGGGCCCGACGGCGTCCAGCGGTACGACACGAACGCGTCCGCATTCACCGCGCGCAGGAGCTGCCGCCCCAGACGCGCACGGCGGTCCGGAAGCGGTGCGTCGGCGGTGAGCGTCTCCATGATCTTCCACGAGACACGCGCCATGTGATCCTCCTCGCGCTCCGTTGCGCTGACGATAACCCGGCCGATCGCTCCCTGTGTTTCAGCGTTGCGACTGCTGTGTGACGACGACGAGTCGCGGACCGGTCGCGCTCGCCGCCTGGCGGACGACCTCTTCGAGATCATCGAGTCCGTCGACCCGCCGACTGTCGATACCGTACCCCCGCGCGAGAGCCACGGGGTCGAGGCCGGGCAGATCGAGATACCCGCCGTCGGGGACGTCCATGAACCGCGAGAACCGCTGCAGGGCGCCGTACTCCTGGTTCTGGCAGATCACGAAGGTGACGGGGATGCCATATCTCGCCGCCGTCCACAGCGCCGACGGCGTGTACTGCATCGCGCCGTCGCCGATCAGGGCGATCACCGGGCGTTCGCGGTCGGCCAGCTGAACGCCGACGGCGGCGGGGAGCCCCCAGCCGAGCCCGCCGTTGGCGGGGAAGTAGTAGGACTGGGCCCGCTCGAACGTGAGCCTCGCCCACAGCGCGTCGGCGGAGGTCCACTCCAGCACGACCACGGCGTCATCGGGCTTCGCGCGGTCGACGGCGTCGAGGATCGCCGGGGCCGAGTGCGCACCGTTCGACTCCGGCGGCGCCGGGTCGAACACGAGAGCCTCTCCGGGCGCCGACGCGCGCCGTCCGACCCGAGCGCTCACCCGCGCCGCGGCGTCGACCGGATCGCCCACTGCCAGCTCTCCCATGGCCGCTCGCGCCGCCTCAGCGGGGTCGGAGGTGACGCCGATCAGCCGCGCCCCTGCGGCGAGCGGCGCCCCCTCGACGAACTGGTGGTAGCGGAAGACCGCGGCGCCGAGGGTGAGCACGAGGTCGTGTGCGGCGAGCGTCTCGGCCACGGCTCCCAACCCCGTGGGCAGGATGCCGCGGAAGTGGGGATGCCGCGTGGGGAACGGCGCACGGGAGGGGCTCGGCGCCACCCACACGGGTAGCCCCGCACGCTCGCTGAGCGCTCGGGTGGCAGCCCACCCGGCTTCGGTGTCCACTCCGGGGCCGAGGACCAGGACGGGGGAGCGGGCGCCGTCCAGGGCCGCGGCGATCTCGTCGACGGCGGCGTCGGCGACGACCGGCGCCCCAGCGACGCGCCGCGTCGACAGCGGCGCCGCCTCGGCGGCATCCATCGGTCGCGCCCAGTCATCCAGCGGCACGGACACGAGGACCGGCCCCGTCGGCGCCGACTGCGCCAGCAGCGCCGCCTGCGAGACGGCGAGCGGGACGTCGTCAGGGCGCAGCGGCTCGGTCGCCCATTTCACCAGCGGGTCGGCGAGCCGTGTCGCGTCGACGTTGGTGAGCATGGCGTTCAGCGGCACGTAGCGCCGGCTCTGCTGCCCCGCGATCACCAGGAGCGGCACGTGTGCCGCCGCACTGTTGGTGAGGTTCCCCATCGCGTTGCCTGTCCCCGACGAGGAGTGCAGGTTCACCACCCCAAGGGTGCCGGAGGCCTGCGCGAAACCGTCGGCCATCGCGATCGCCGCGCCCTCCTGCAGCGCGAGGACGTATTCGATGTCATCGGGAAGGTGCTTCAGCATCGTCAGCTCGTTCGAGCCGGGGTTGCCGAAGATGCGCGTGACTCCGCGGGCGCGCAGCACGTCGTAGAACGCCTGGGCGACGTCGATGGCAGGCATGGGATCCTCTCGGCGGTTCAGAACGGGTAGGTGGCGACGTCCGCCTGCATCGTGACCCATTGGGTCTCGGTGAAGGCCTCGATGTTCGCCTCGTGGCCGCCGAAGCGCGCACCGGTGCCCGAGGCCCCGACGCCACCGAACGGCGCCTGCGACTCGTCGTCGACGGTCTGGTCGTTGATGTGCAGGATGCCACTGGGGAGGCGGTCGGCCAGTTCGTAGGCGCGGAACGCGTCCTTGGCGAGGATGCCGAGGGAGAGTCCGTAGTCGCTGGCGTTGACCAGCTCGACGAGCTCGTCGATCGAGCCGAAGCGCGTCACGGGGGCGACGGGACCGAAGATCTCCCGCTGGAAAGCGGCGTGGTCGGCCGTCACGTCCGCGAGGACGGTCGCCTCGTAGAACAGGCGGTCGTAGGACCCTCCGGCGGTGACGCGTGCGCCCGCGTCGACGCTCTCCCGCACGATCGCGTCGATCTTGTCGCGCTGACGCTCGTCGATGATGGGGCCGAGCGGCGCCCCGGTCGCGGGGTCGCCGGCCGGCAGCGCGGCCGCCTTGGCGCTCAGTGCTGCGACGTAGTCGTCGTAGATGCTCTCGTGCACGATGTGTCGTCCGGTGGTCATGCAGATCTGCCCCTGGTGCAGGAACGACCCCCACGCGCCGGCCGACGCGGCCGCGGCCACGTCGACGTCGCCGAGCACGACGAGGGCGTTGTTTCCCCCGAGCTCGAGGTGCGCACGCTTGAGCAGCTGTCCCGCGCGGGCTCCGATCACACGGCCCGCCTCGGTGGATCCGGTGAAGGAGATCACGGGCACGGCGGGGTGGTCCACGAGCGCGGAGCCCACCTCCACGCCCCCGGGGAGGACCGAGAAGACGCCGGCGGGGACCCCCGCCGCCTCCAGCACCGCGGCGAAGAACAGCCCGCCGCTCACGCTCGTGCGCGGATCGGGCTTGAGCACGACGGCATTGCCGAGGGCGAGGGCGGGAGCGATCGATCGGGCCGACAGGATGCCGGGGAAGTTGAAGGGCGAGATCACCCCGACGACGCCGACCGGGCGGCGTCGCGCCAGGCTGAGGCGGGGGCGTGCCGAACGCAAGAGCTGCCCGTACGGCATGAGGGCCGTCGCGGCGGCGAGGTGGAACTCGTTCGCGACGAGCCCGGCTTCGAAGTGCGCCTTTCCCTGCGTCGAGCCCGCCTCCTCGCTCAGCCAATGAGCGAGCGTGTCGGTGTTCTCTTCGAGGAGGGCCGCCGCACGTCGCAGCACCGCGGCGCGCTCTTCCGCGGGGAGGGCGGCCCACGGGCCCTGGGCGCGGCGCGCGGACTCGACGGTGCGGGAGAGGTCGTCGGCGGTGGCGATCGCGACGCGCGCGATCTCTCCACCGGTGGAGGGGGAGACCACCGCCGCCGTCTCGGGGGTCGAGACCCACGATCCGTCGAAGTAGCGGCCATCCCAGGTCTGCGGGTCGAAGAACGTCATCGGTCAGTCCCTTCCTGCGCCGGAGCGCGTGAGTGTGCTCGCGCGGCGCGCCTTCTCGGCGATCGTTGCGGAGGCGAAGTCGACGGCCGAACGTTCGGCGTCGTCGAGGTAGTCGAGCGGGATCGGGACCACGCCGCCCTCACGGACCACGGCCCGGAGCGTCACGTGCGCGCCGGAGCCGTCGGCATCCGTTCGCCACACTGCCACGGGCATCGGCTCGTCGGCGGCGAGCCCCGCGATCGTTCGTGCGGAGCCGAGAGGTGTCGTCCACCCCGAGCTGCGGCCGGGGCGGAGGTCCGACCAGCGGCGGAACCATCCACGCGCGTCGGCGTCGATGCGCGCCCGCTCGTCGGTCGTGAGCGCGCGCGGGGCGCCGTCGAGACGGATGCCGCTCCACACCGGAACCTGTCCGTCGCCGTGCTCGCCGACGACGAGCGCATCGACGCGGGCGGGCGATACACCCAGCTCTCGCGCGACGGCGGCGGTGAAGCGGATGCTGTCATTCAGGCAGTAGCCGAAGATGCGCGCGGGGTCGATCGCGCCCTCGTGCGCGAGGCAGGTCGCGAGCACGTCGGCGGGGTTGGTGAGCACGAAGACGAGCCCGGCATCGCCCGCGAGGTGCGTGATGGCCGGGAGCAGGGCACGCATCACGCCGAGGTTGCCCTCGAGGAACGCCTCGCGACTGCCGTCGGGCGTCTCGGGGAGCGAGGCGGCGAACACGACGAGGTCGACCGGGGGGTGCGTCTCGACATCGGCGAGATCGCCCGCGGTGAGGCGCGTGCGTGTGCGCCCCGCGACGATCTGCGCTTCGCGCATGTCGATCGCGTGGGCCGCCAGCACGTTGTGCTTCAGATCGAACAGCACGACCTCATCGACCGTGTCGGCGAGCGAAAGCTGATGGGCCAGTCCCGAACCGGTCAGGCCCGAGGCCCCCAGGATCGCGACCCGGCGAGGGGTCCAGTGCTGCTCCATTGCTCACGTCCTTCCGCGCCGTCCCTGGCGCTCGTTCCATTCAAGGCGCCGATACACCCCACGTCCAGACGAGGGTTCGCATGATCCGCATAGAATCCCTCTATGGAGCGCGGTTGCTCCGCGAGAGGACTCCGCCATGGCATCCGTCGATCTCGACCTGCTGCGCACTTTCGTCGCCATCTACGAACGGCGCAGTCTCACGCTCGCGGCCGGCGTGCTCAACGTCACCCAGCCCTCGGTGAGCTACGCGCTCGGGCGTCTGCGTCGCGACCTCGGCGATGCCCTGTTCGTGCGGTCGTCGGCCGGAATGGAACCCACCGCCCGCGCCGAACAGCTGTACGCCGTCGCCCGCCCCGCCATCGACGGCATCGACGACGTGGTCGCCGGCCGAGACTTCGATCCCGCCACCGCCCGCACACGCTTCCGCGTCGCGCTGACCGACATGGGTGAATTCGCCTACCTCCCCGTGCTCATGGAGCGACTCGCGCGCGACGCCCCGGGGGTGAGCCTCGACGTCGTCCCGGTCGATGTCGACGCGGTCGATCGGTGGATCGCCAGCGGAGAAGTGGATGCCGCCGTCAGCAGCGCCGCGCCGACGGGACGCACCGCGACCGTGGAACTCTTCGCCGAGACCTACGTCTGCGTCGCGCAGTGGCCCGAGTCGCTGCGGGGCGTCCCGCTCGCGGCGGAGGACCTGTCACCGCTCCGGCTGGCACTGATAGACACCTCGGCGGGCCACGATCGCGTGGGGCGAGCCCTCGATGATGCAGGTGTCACCCCCGCGTCCGTCCTGCGGGTGCACCACTTTTCCACGCTCCCCGAGACGCTGCTGCGGTCCAAGGGCGCGGCGATCGTCCCGAGGCGAGTGGCCGCTCTCTTCTCGGCGCGATGGCCGCTGTCCGCACGCCCCCTTGGTGACCTCGTCGAGGGCTTCCACGTGCGCCTCTTCGCCAACCCGGCGCTGCACCCCACGGGCGCACGCCGGTGGTTCCTCGCCGAGCTCGAGGCGGCCATCCGCTCCTTCGCCGACGGCGACGACCCCGGCAGCGACGTCCTCATCGGGTGAGAACCGGAGCCCCGCGGTCATCGCGCGTTCGGGGCGCGAGCCGCCGTTCGGGGCGCAGGAGTCGCGCCCCGAACGGAAGTACACGGCCCGAAGGAATCAGCTCGCCGCGTCGGCGAGCTCGCCCGGGCCCGGCAGGATCTGCTTCAGCAGGTCGTCGAGCGTCACGACGCCGACCAGGTGCGCTCCGTCGACCACCGTGGCCAGCTGCACGCGGCGGCGGCGCATCCGGGCGAGGGCGTCGTAGGCCGAGTCGCCCGGAGCGAGCACGAGCGGGTCCCGCGCGATCTCGCGCGCCGGGGTCGACGGATCGACCTCGAGGGTGTCGCGCACGTGCGCCACACGCGATGTCGGGCCCGTGCCCACGAGGACCCGCAAGTGCGTCGACGACGCGGCCACGGCCTGCACGTCGGCCGCGGTGGCGTCCTCGGGCACCGAGGTGGGGGTCCGGTCGCCGCGCACGATCTCGCCGACCGTCAGCGTGCTCAGCTCGATCGCCTGCGCGATCGGAGCCGAGTACTGCTCGTCGAGGGTTCCGGCACGGCGCGAGTGCGCGACCAGCTCACGGATGGTGTCGGCGTCCTGACCACCGGCGGCGGCCTTCTCCACCGGCTCGACGCCCGACGCCCGCACGAGGCGGTTCGCGATGCGATTGATCCACAGCAGGAAGGGCCGCAGCGGCCACGTCAGTGCCCGGGCCAGGATGCCGGTCGCCTTCGCCGCGGTCTCGGGGTGCGCGATCGCCCACGACTTGGGGGCCATCTCTCCGATCACCAGGTGCAGGAACGTCACCACGATGAGCGCGAGCATGAACGCGATGACGTCCGCGAGGACATAGGGGAGTCCCCACGTCTCGAACACGGGAGCGAGCGCGTAGTCGATCGCCGGCTTCGTGATGGCACCGAGCAGGAAGGTGCACGCCGTGATGCCCAGCTGGGCGAACGCGAGCATGACGGTCAGCTCGTTGACGCCGCGCAGTGCGGCCCGAGCGGAAGCGCTCGTCGCGGCCTCCTCCTCGAGCCGGTGCCGTCGCGCGGCGAGGAGGGCGAACTCGACGATGACGAAGAAGGCGCTCGCGACGATGAGCGCGGCCGTGATCAGCGTGACGACCCACCAGCTCATCGGGTCACCTCCTCGTCCACCGCATCCACCGGTGAGGCCGGCTCGGCATCCCGGTCGACCTCGTGCAGACGCACGACGAGTTGCGAGGGCACGTGCCGGTCGATCTCGGTCACTTCGACCTCGAGCCAGCGCTCGAAGTGGAGACCCTGGACGACCTCGCCGGCCCGCTCGGGCACGTCGATGCGGACGATGTCGCCAACCGCGGGCAGGTCGCCGCGGGCGTCGATGACAAGACCGGCGGCGGTCTCGATGTCGGAGGTCGCCAGGTCGTGGCCGATGAGGCGTTCGAGTTCATCGAGGTGCAGGTCGCCGGGGAGCGTCCACGCCGCATCGCCCACCGCGGCGACTTCGTCGACCTCGGTGTCGTGTTCGTCCGAGAGCTCGCCGATGACCTCTTCGGTGAGGTCTTCGATGGTCAGGATGCCGTCGAAGTTGCCGTACTCGTCGACCACGCACGCCAGTTCGTTGCGGCTGTGCCGCATGCGGTCGAGCGCGACGGGCAGGAGCATCGAGGTCGGCAGGACCACGGCGGGGCGCATCACCGATGAGACGGGCGCGTCCGGATGCGGCTGCTCGCGCAGCACGTCGATGAGCTCGACGACGCCGACGGGGGAGTCCTCTTCCCCGATCACCGGGTACCGCGTGTGGCCGGTCGCCATAAGCGCACGCACCTCGCCGACGGTCGTGTCCGGTCGCACCGAGCCGACCTGCGAGCGGGGGATCATGGCGTGCTCGACGTCGCGCTGCGGGAAATCGAGGATGCGGTCGATGATCATCGAGAGGTCGTCAGGCAGATCGCCGCTGGCGCGGGATTCCTCGACGATCGCCTCGAGATCGCGCGCGGTCGCGCTCTCGTCGACGTCCTCGAGCGGCTCGATGCGTACGAGACGCAGGAGTGCGTTCGCGGCGACGTCGAACACCGTGATGAGCCAGCCGAACGCGAGCAGGTAGATCCGCGTGGGAACGGCAAGTGCTCGGGCGAGCGGCTCGGGGTTCGCGATGGCCAGGTTCTTCGGGTACAGCTCGCCGAAGATCATCGTCACGATCGTGGCGAGCAGCAGCGCACCGACGGTACCGATGACGATGGAAACCGCCGGATCGACCCCGACACCGCCGAGCAGCGTGCCGATCGACGCGCCGATCAAGGGCTCCGCGACGTAGCCGATCAGCAGGCCGGTCACGGTGATGCCCAGCTGGGCTCCCGAGAGCATGAACGACGTGCGCTGCGTGATCGCGAGCACGCGTTTGGCCTGCGCATCGCCCTTCTCGGCGCGGGCCGACAGCTTCGCCCGGTCGACGGACATGTACGCGAACTCCTGGGCGACGAAGAAGCCGCAGGCCGCGATGATCGCCAGCGTGATGACCACACCCAGCAACAGCGTCAGGACCGCTGTCAGCATCCGATTTCACCCCCTCTCGAAACGAGGGGGCTCGAAGATCGGCCCTCCTGGTCGGTAGAGGTTCGGTGAGGGCTCACGGGTGTTCTCTCTCGTGGGTCGTCAGAGTGGTTCGACAGAGATTATCGGCACCGGCTTTGAATGTGCTGTGGCGAGCGACAGGCACCAACGAGATGGCAGAATGAGGGTCCCCGCATTGCCTCGCTTCCCGGCGTGGTCCCGCCCTTTGCTCGACAGGTACGCTTCGGCGCGCCAGAAAAGGACCAGCCGTGGGACGCCTCATCTACCGCGACCGTGCGACGTTCGACATCGACGACCGCGTGCTCGCGCACTTGCGCATCGTGATCATGAACAAGCTTCGACGCAACGAGGGCTTCATGCTCCAGGTGCCCGTGAACGAGGGGGTGCGGCAGGCGAGTCTGTGGATCCATGCCTCGAACGCCCTCGTGCTGCAGTTCTATGGCGGTCGTGAGCCCGCCATCGACCGCGAACTCGTCGATCAGATGATGCACGACGCCAGCGGCTCCGACGGTCTCACGCTCTCCGGTTCGGGGATCGCCGCGGCGCCCGCCGCGCCGGTCCGTCACGTCCGCTGATCCGGGCTGGCCGACCCGCGAGACCCCACCGGATGCCGCGCGCCCGAGCGGCCATTGACCGGGAATCTCCTGTCCGTCCGTCGCGCCGCGCGGGCCGCGTCCCGCACACGTTCGGCGCGGTGCGGCACGATCGAACCATGGCGAGACAGGCAGGCCCGACGCGCCGCCGCGCCGCACCACGAAGCCGGCCCGCGCGCCGCGGCGTTCCCCGGCGCCCGAGCGCGGCGCGGCGCCGTGTGCTGCACCGTCGACGGTGGACGGCCGGCATCCTCGCCGTCGTCGTGCTCGGCCTCGTCGTCGCCGCGGCGGTCCCGCTCGTGCACCTCGTGTCCGGCTGGAACACCGTGTGGAACACCGAGACCAAGCGCGCCTCGATCGATCTGGCCGACTTCGATCCCGGATCCCTCATCGACGATGCCGCCTTCTACGACGGCACGGCGATGGATGCCGAACAGGTCCAACGCTTCCTCGACGACCAGATCGGGGACTGCGCGACGGACTCCTGTCTGAATGTCCTGCGCAGCACTCTGCCCCCGCGGGAAGCGATCGTGTCGGAGGACACCGGCGAGACGGTCTGCGACGCGTACGATGGAGGCGAGTTCACCGCGGCCGAGATCATCGACCGCGTGCAGCGCGCGTGCGGGATCTCCGCGAAGGTGCTGCTGGTGACGCTGCAGAAGGAGCAGAGCCTCGTGTCGGGTCGGATCGCCCGCGCGCCGTCGGCCGAGGCGCTCGGCGCGGCGATGGGCGCGCGCTGCCCCGACGATGCGCCGTGCGACCCGGGTCGCGCGGGATTCGCCGCCCAGATGGCGCAGGGTGCCACCGACCTCGCGGCTTACCGCGCCTCGGACTTCATGCGGCAGCCCGGCACGCACTACATCGCCTACTCGCCCGACCCCGCGTGCGGGGGCACCGACATCGAGATCCGGAACCACGCCACGGCGGCCCTGTACAACTACACGCCGTACCAGCCGAACGCTGCGGCGATCGACGCCCGCTGGGGGAGCGGAGACGCGTGCTCCTCGTACGGCAACCGGAATTTCGCGCTCTACTGGAAGCTCTGGTTCGCCTGACCGGATCACAGTGTTGTGATTTCGTTATCTTCGGGCGATAATGACCGAGACAACCGAACAGCCGCCACCGCTCTCGCGCAGGTCGTAGGGGAAGACGTACCTGACGAAGGAGAGACCATGGCGACCACGTCTTCGCGCGGAGTGATCCTCATCCACTCGGCGCCGCGCGCGTTGTGCCCCCACCTCGAGTGGGCAGTAGGACGCGCCCTCGGCCGTGCGGTCAACTTCGACTGGTCCGAGCAGCCGGTCCTCACGGGCAGCCGGCGGGCGGAGTTCTACTGGGAGGGCCCGGTCGGTTCCGGAGCCGCGCTCGCCAGTGCCATCCGCGGGTGGGAGCACTTGCGCTTCGAGGTGAGCGAGGATCCCACGCCGCGCAGCGACGGCGGGCGCTGGATGCACACGCCGGGTCTCGGCATCCACTACGCCCAGACGGATGCCGCGGGAAACGTCGTGATCGGTGAAGACCGTGTGCGCTATGCCCTCGAGGTCGCCGCGGGCGATGCCTTCGAACTGCAGCGCGAGCTCGACGTCGCCCTCGGGTCCGCCTGGGACGAGGAGCTCGAGCCCTTCCGCCACGCCGGTGACGACCAGCACGTCGTCTGGTTGCACAAGGTCGGCTGAGAGATGTCGAGTGGGGGAGGCGCCATTACCGGAGGCCGGTGAGTACCTCCCGGCACCGGGACCGCGTATCCCTCGCTCGATGAAAGACCGAACGCCCCCGTCATCCCCGCAGCAGTCGGGGGATGCCGGGGGCGTTCGGCAGTGATCAGACTGAGGCGATCGCGACGACGGCGTTGTGGCCGCCGAAGCCGAACGAGTTGCTGATGGCCAGCTGGTCGCCCGAGCCGAGCTCGACCGGCGAGCCCGAGATCGCGAACGGCACCTCGGGGTCCTGCTCGGTGAGGTTGATCGTGGGCGGCGCGACGCGGTCACGCAGCGCCAGCACCGTGAAGATGGCCTCGAGGGCACCCGTGCCGCCGAGAAGGTGACCCGTGGAGGCCTTCGTCGCCGAGACCGGGATCTCGTCGACCCGCGCGCCGAACACGGCCCGCAGCGCCTGATACTCGTTCGGGTCGCCGACGGGCGTCGACGTTGCGTGGGCGTTGATGTGGCTGACGTCGTCGGGGGAGGCCCCGGCCATCTCGAGCGCCATGCGCACGGCACGTGCCGCGCCCCGGCCCTCGGGGTCGTTGGCCGTGATGTGGTACGAATCGGCAGTGACGCCGCCACCGGCGATGACGGCGTAGATCTTGGCGCCGCGTGCCTTCGCGTGCTCCTCGGTCTCGAGGATCAGCACGCCGGCACCCTCGCCCATGACGAAGCCGTCGCGGTCGATGCTGGCGGGACGCGATGCCGTCTCGGGAGAGTCGTTGCGCTTGGACAGCGCCTGCATCGAGGCGAAGGACGCGATCGTGATCGGGTGGATCGCCGACTCGGTACCACCGGCGATCACGATGTCGGCGAGGCCGTCACGGATGTGCTGCACCGCGTTGACGATCGACTCGGTGCTCGACGCGCACGCCGAGGCCACAGTCCGCGCGAAGGCGCGGGCGTTGAAGTGCAGCGACAGGTTGCCGGCCGCCGCGTTGGGCATCAGCATCGGCACCGTCATCGGCATGACGCGGCGCGGGCCCTTCTCACGCAGGGTGTCCCACGCGTCGAGGAGAGTCCACACGCCGCCGATTCCGGTGGCGAAGTCGACGCCGAGACGGTCGGGATCGATGTCGGGCGCTCCCGCGTCCTCCCACGCTTCCTTCGCCGCGACCATCGCCAGCTGCGACGACGGGTCGAGGCGCTTGGCGATCGGGCGGTCGAGGACGGTCTCGGGCCGCACGAGCGCCTCGGCAGCGAACGTGACGGGCAGTTCGTACTTCTCGACCCATTCGTGCTCGAGAGTGCGCGCGCCGGACGCACCGGACAGCAGGGCGGACCAGCTCTCGGGAGCCGTCCCGCCGATGGGCGAGGTGGCACCGATACCGGTGACGACGATGCGGGGTGTGCTCATGGTGTGATCCTTGGTGCGGCCGAGGGGTCGTGACCGGTGGGGGCCGCAGCCCCCACCGGGAGGGTCAGGACTGGTTCGACGAGATGTAGGTGACAGCGTCGCCGACGGTCTTGAGGTTCTTGACCTCGTCGTCGGGGATGGTGACGCCGAACTTCTCCTCGGCGTTGACGACGATCGTCATCATCGAGATCGAGTCGATGTCGAGGTCATCGGTGAAGGACTTCTCGAGCGCGACCTCATCGGCCGAGATGCCCGTCTCGTCGGTGATGAGCTCGGCAAGGCCGGCGAGAACCTCGTCGTTGGTGAATGCCATGATTTCTCCTGTTGTTGGGGGCGGACCCGGGGAGTCGTCCCGAGCCCCGATAAGTCTAGGGTTCGACGCTCGCGCGTCAGGGGAGGACGACGACCTGCGCGCCGAACACGAGTCCGGCGCCGAACCCGATCTGGAGGGCCAGGCCCCCGCTGAGCTCGGGGTGCTCCTCGAGCAGCCGGTGCGTCGCGAGCGGGATCGAGGCCGCCGAGGTGTTGCCGGTCGTCTCGATGTCGCGTCCGATCACCACCGTCTCGGGGAGTCCGAGCTGCTTGGCGAACTCGTCGATGATGCGCATGTTGGCCTGGTGGGGCACGAACGCGGCGAGGTCGGAGGGCTGGATGCCGGCGGCCTCGATGGCCTGTCGGGCGACCTTGACCATCTCCCACACCGCCCACCGGAACACGGTGGGTCCTTCTTGACGCAGCGTCGGCCACGGGGCCACGCCGTCGCGGAACTCCGTGAGCGTGTGGTTCATGCCCACCGCGTCGGCCTTCGACCCGTCCGAGCCCCAGATCGTGGGACCGATGCCGGGAGTGTCGCTCGGGCCGATGACGACCGCGCCGGCGCCGTCGCCGAGGAGGAACGAGATGCTCCGGTCGGTCGAGTCGACGACGTCGCTGAGCTTCTCGGCGCCGACGACGACGACGTGCGTCGCGAGTCCGCCGCGGATGAGCGCGTCGGCCTGAGCGACGCCGTACGCGAAGCCCGCGCACGCGGCGTTGACGTCGTAGGCCGCGGCGGGGTTGGCCCCGATCCGGTCCGCCACGATCGCCGAGGCCGACGGCGTCTGCTTCGGGTTGCTGATCGTCGCGACGATCACGGCATCGATGTCCGAGGGGGCGACGCCGGACTTCTCGACGGCCTCGCGGGCGGCGTCGGACGCGAGGTCGATGGCATCCGTCTCGGCGTTCGCGCGGACGCGCGTGACGATGCCCGTGCGCTGACGGATCCACTCGTCGCTCGAGTCGATCGGGCCGACGAGATCGTCGTTGGGGACGTAGTTCTCACCGCGAGCCGCGCCGTACGCGTAGATGCGCGTGTGCGCCGGTCCCTGCAGCTGACGGAGGGTGGGGGTGCTCATGCCTGCTCTCCCTTCAGGAGTGCGACGGCCGCATCGAGGTCGTCCGGGGTCTTGACTGCGACGGTGGGGGTCCCGCGCAGCGCGCGCTTCGCCAGCCCCGTGAGGGCGCCGGCGGGCGCGAGTTCGATGATGCCTGTGACGCCCTGCTCGGCGAACGACGCCATGCAGCGGTCCCAGCGGACGGGCGAGGCGACCTGGGCAACGACCAGGTCGACGGCACGGCGCGCGTCGTCGACCACGGTGCCGTCGGAGTTCGTCCACAGCGTCGTGGTGGGGGCGGATGCCGACACATCGGCGGCTGCGGCACGAAGGGTCTCGACCGCGGGCTCCATGAAGCGCGTGTGGAAGGCGCCCGCGACCTGCAGCGGGATCACGCGGGTTCCGCGCGGCGCCTCGGCGGCCAGCTCGGCCAGGGCCGGCAGCTCGCCGGCCGCGACGATCTGCCCGCCGCCGTTGTAGTTGGCGGGGGTCAGGCCCAGCGCATCGAGGCGCTCGAGCACGGCCTGCTCGTCTCCGCCGACGACGGCGCTCATGCCCGTCTCGACGGTGGCGGCCGCGTCGGCCATCGCACGTCCGCGGATCCCGACGAGCCGGAGCGCGTCCGCGTCCGACAGGACACCGGATGCCGCGAGGGCGGCGAACTCGCCCACCGAGTGGCCCGCAACGCCGTCGGCGCCCTGCCCGGCGCGGTCACGCAGGACGCTCCAGGAGAGGAGACTCGCCGCCACGATGAGTGGTTGAGCGACGCTGGTGTCGCGGATGCGGTCGGCATCCCACTCCGTCCCGGCGGCGAGGAGGTCGACGCCCGCGTGCTCGGAAGCGGCGGCCAGACGCTCACGCGTCCCGTCGATCTCGAGCCAGGGCGAGAGGAACCCGGGGGTCTGAGAACCCTGCCCGGGGAAGACGGCGATGATCACCGTCCCATCCTGTCAAGGATCCGCCGTCGGCTTCTGGAGATATCGGCACAAGAAATCGGCGTGTCTTTGTGCGCGCCGTGCATCAGCGCAGGTTCGAGGTGCGCCGGGCGGCCGTGCCACGGCGTCGCGTGGCATCCGTCCCCATGGAGCCGAGGATGAGGGCGGTCTGCAGGATGAGCGCCTCGCGCGGGCCCGTGGCATCCCACCCGATCACCTCGGACACGCGCTTGAGGCGGTACCGCACGGTGTTCGGGTGCACGTACAGTTCGCGGGCCGTCGCCTCGAGCGAACGGCCGTTGTCGAGATAGCTCCAGAGCGTCGCGACGAGGTCGGCGCTGTGCGCCTGGAGCGGACGGTACACGCGCTCGACGAGCGTCTGCTTGGCCACCGCGTCGCCGGCCAGCGCCCGCTCCGGGAGCAGGTCGTCGGCTTCGACCGGACGCGGAGCGTTCCGCCAGGCCCGGGCGACGGCGAACCCGGCGAGGGCCGCGCGGGCGCTCTGGCCCGCGTCGACGAGAGCGGCGACGGCGGGTCCGAGCACGAGATGCCCGGCCCCGAAGCCGGGCTCCAGTCGCTTGGCGATCTCGGTGAACGGCAGCTCGGTCGTGTCCTCGCGCCCGCGCACGGGCAGATCTGCCCGACCGATGACGAGCACCAGACGCGAACCCTGTACACCGATCAGCACGTCCACACCGAGCTTGCGCGAGGTGCGACGCACGTGGTCGACGTCGAGCTGAGGGGGAGTGGTGCCCACGAGCACCGCGACCTCACCGTGGCCGTGCCAGCCCAGGGCCGCGATGCGGCTGGGCAGTTCGTCATCGGCCTCGCCCGTGAGGATCGAGTCCACGACGAGCGCTTCGAGGCGGGCGTCCCACAGGCCGCGGGCCTCGGCGGCGCGGGCGTAGACGTCGGCGGCGGCGAACGCCACTTCGCGCGAGTACGACAGCATCGCCTCGCGGACGCGTTCGCTCCGGCCGGCGACCCGCTCCTCCATGACCTCGACGGTGACGCGCACGAGCTGCAGCGTCTGCGTCAGGCTGACGCTCCGCAGCAGCTCACGGGGTGCGGCGGCGAAGATGTCGGCGGCGATCGCCGGGGTGGACGCGGGTTCTTCGAACCACTGCAGGAACGACGTGATGCCCGCCTGCGCGACCAGTCCGACAGCGGACCGGCGCGCCGGGGGCATCTCGGCGTACCAGGGCAGCGTCTCTTCGAGCCGCTGGATCGTCGCGGTGGCGAGGTCGCCCGAGATCCGGCGCAACCACGCCAGGGTCTCGGCTTTCTCGTCCGCGGCCCGGGAGGAAGCGGTGGCCCCGCTCCCTCCCGAACCGTCGACGGCCGCGCGATCGGTCACGCGATCAGGCCTCGCCGCCGGCGTTCCCGCTCGTGCCGGCGTTGACGTCGTGCAGGCGGTACTTCTCGATGGCCTGGGCGATCACCGAACGGTCGACCTTGCCCTCGTCCGCGAGCCCCTGGAGCGTACGCACCACGAGCGACGGACCGTCGATCTTGAAGAACCGGCGCGCGGCGGCACGGGTGTCGGAGAACCCGAACCCGTCGGCACCGAGCGACAGGTAGCGCTGCGGAACCCACTGACGGATCTGGTCCTGGACGGCGTGCATCCAGTCGCTGACCGCGACGACCGGGCCCTCGGCATCCCGAAGCTTCTCGGTGAGGTACGCGGTGCGGGGCTCGGACTCGGGGTGGAGGAAGTTGTGCTCGTCGGCGGCGAGACCGTCGCGGCGCAGTTCGCTCCACGACGTGACCGACCACACGTCGGCGACGACGCCCCAGTCGTCCTTCAGCAGACGCTGGGCCTCGAACGCCCACGGCACACCGACACCCGACGCGAGGAGCTGGGCACGGGGACCCTCGCCCTCGCCGACCGACACACGGTGGATGCCGCGGACGATGCCGTCCACGTCGACATCCTCGGGCTCGGCGGGCTGCACCAGCGGCTCGTTGTAGACGGTCATGTAGTACATGACGTTCGGGTCGGGGTGCTCTCCGCCGTACATGCGCTCGATGCCCGAACGCACGATGTGGGCGATCTCGTAGCCGTAGGCGGGGTCGTACGACACCGTCGCCGGGTTGGTGGATGCCAGCAGCTGCGAGTGTCCGTCGGCGTGCTGCAGGCCCTCACCGGTCAGGGTGGTGCGGCCGGCCGTCGCGCCGATGATGAAGCCACGCGCCATCTGGTCGCCCGCCGCCCACTGGGCGTCGCCCGTGCGCTGGAAGCCGAACATCGAGTAGAAGACGTAGACCGGAATCAGCGGCTCGCCGTGCGTGGCGTACGACGTGCCCGCCGCGGTGAACGCCGCGAGGGCGCCCGCCTCGTTGATGCCGACGTGGATGATCTGACCCTGGGGGCTCTCCTTGTAGGCCAGGAGGAGCTCGCGGTCGACCGAGGTGTAGTGCTGACCCTTGGGGTTGTAGATCTTCGCCGTCGGGAAGTACGCGTCCATGCCGAACGTGCGCGCCTCGTCGGGGATGATCGGGACGATGCGGTGGCCGAAGCCCTTGACCCGCAGCAGGTCCTTGAGCAGACGGACGAACGCCATGGTCGTCGCGATCTCCTGCGTGCCCGAACCCTTCTTGGGCAGCGCGTAGGCCTGGTCATCGGGCAGCTCGAGACCGACGTGGGTCGCGCGACGTTCTGGAAGGAAGCCGCCGAGCGAACGACGACGCTCGAGCATGTAGGTGATGGTCTCATCCTGCGGACCGGGGTTGTAGTACGGCGGCTGGTAGGGGTTCTCTTCCAGCTGCGCGTCCGTGACCGGAATGTCCATCGCGTCGCGGAAGGCCTTGAGGTCGTCCAGCGTCAGCTTCTTCATCTGGTGGGTCGCGTTGCGGCCCTCGAAGTGCGGACCGAGGCCGTAGCCCTTGATGGTCTTGGCGAGGATGACGGTCGGCTGGCCCTTGTGCTCCTTGGCCGCCTTGAACGCCGCGAACACCTTGCGGTAGTCGTGGCCACCGCGCTTGAGGCCCCAGATCTGCTCGTCGGTGTAGTCCTTGACGAGCTCGAGGGCGCGGGGGTCGCGACCGAAGAAGTGCTCACGGACGTACGCGCCGTTCTCGGCCTTGTACGTCTGGTAGTCACCGTCGGGGGTGCTGTTCATGAGGTTCAGCAGCGCACCCTCGGTGTCGCGGGCGAGCAGGTCGTCCCACTCGCGACCCCAGACGACCTTGATGACGTTCCAGCCGGCGCCGCGGAAGAAGCTCTCGAGCTCCTGGATGATCTTGCCGTTGCCGCGCACCGGCCCGTCGAGGCGCTGGAGGTTGCAGTTGACGATGAACGTCAGGTTGTCCAGGCCCTCGTTGGCTGCGACCTGGAGCTGTCCGCGGCTCTCGACCTCGTCCATCTCGCCGTCGCCGAGGTAGGCCCAGACGTGCGAGTCGGCGACGTCCTTGATGCCGCGGTTGCTGAGGTACTTGTTCGACATCGCCTGGTAGATGGCGTTGATCGGACCGAGACCCATCGACACCGTCGGGAACTGCCAGAACTCCGGCATCAGGCGCGGGTGCGGGTACGACGGCAGGCCGTTCGGCGCGGCCGACTTCTCCTGGCGGAAGCCGTCGAGCTGCGCCTCGGTGAGGCGACCCTCGAGGTAGGCGCGCGCGTACGTGCCGGGGGAGGCGTGGCCCTGGATGAAGATCTGGTCGCCCCCGGACGGGTCGTCGAGACCGCGGAAGAAGTGGTTGAAGCCGACCTCGTACAGAGCGGCCGACGACGCGTACGTCGAGATGTGACCGCCGACGCCGATGCCGGGGCGCTGCGCACGGTGCACGGTGACCGCGGCGTTCCAGCGGATCCACTTGCGGTACCGGCGCTCGAGTTCCTCGTCACCCGGGAACTCGGGCTCGTTGGACTGCGCGATGGTGTTGATGTAGTCGGTGGTCGGCACCATCGGAACACCGAGGTGCAGATCCTTCGAGCCCTTGAGCAGGCTCAGCATGATCTCGCGCCCGCGTGCGGGGCCCTTCGCCTGGACCAGCTGACGCAGGGATTCCTGCCATTCAGAGGTCTCTTCCGGGTCGCTGTCCTGCGGCCCCTGCGAATACGGATCCTGGTCGTGAACAGTCACGGAAGACCTTTCGTCGTCTGGCAGGTCATGCCAGAGAATCGCCATACGTGTGCGGCAACCCTTGTCTGCTCCGCACAATTCACCATCGTCCAGCCTACCCAGTCGGGACCGCCACGGGTGCCCACGTCGGCACGAGCACGTCGGAACGAACACGGATGCCTCGGTGTCGAGGCATCCACCCCGTTCCTGCCGCGTCACGACGGATGGAAAGGGTCACGGGTCTAGCCTGAGCGCGTGACGTCGAGCGACCGAGCGGACTTCCGCACCCGCCCCGAGCACCGGTGGCCGGTGCTGATCTCGCTCGGTCTGGGGACGATTCTCTACGCGGTCCTGCCCAGCGATGTCTCGGGAGTGCTCCGCTACGTCGTGGTGGGCGCGAGCATCCTCTGCGCGATCCCCATGGTCATCACCAACCCCCGCCGGTTGAACCGCGAGACGTGGGTGGGACGCGCGTTCGCGCTCGGATTCGTCGCCGTGCTTCTCGCGGCCAACCAGGTGACCTTCTTCCTGCTCGTGCAACAGCTGCTCGACGGACAGAGCGGGGGAGCGGTCGTGCTGCTCGGAGCCGCGCAGGTCTGGGCGATCAACGTCATCGGCTACGCCGTCGTCTATTGGGAGATGGACCGCGGCGGACCCGTCGTCCGTCGGCGCGACCCCCGCGACCAGCTGCCGCCGGCGGACTTCCAGTTCCCGCAGGACTCGGACCGCGACGCCGTGAGCGAGATCGCCCGTCGTTCTTCCGACGTCGAGGACTGGGCGCCCGGCTACATCGACTACCTGTACTTCTCGGCATCCAACGCGATGGCCTTCAGCCCCACCGACGTGATGCCCCTGAGCATCCGCGCGAAGCTGTTCATGATGGTGCAGGCGATCACCGGGTTCGTGCTGCTGGCGCTGGTGATCGCGCGGAGCGTGAACGTCCTGAGCTGACCCCGCGATCCGACATCGCCGCGTCGCGGCGCTCAGCTCGCCGGAGTAGCGGTGAGCGTCCCGAGCAGAGTGAGAGCGTCTGCCGACTCGGAGCCCGGCGTCGCCGAGTAGACGACGAGCTCTTGCCCTGGCGCAGCCTTCACGTCGAAGGCGTTCATGTGCAAAGTCAGCTCTCCCACCTGGGAGTGCCGGAACCTCTTGGTCTCGAGTCGCTTTCCGCGCGCGTCGTGGAGACTCCAGAGGTCGGCGAACTCGGGGCTGCGTGTCACCAGGGTGTTCAGGACCTCGACGACGCGCGGGTCGCTCGGTGCGGCGCCGTGAAGAACCCGGAAACCTGCGACCGTATTCGCGGCCGCGTCGGACCAGTCGACGTAGAAGGTGCGCGCGGCCGGATCGAGGAAGAGCTTCGCGAGCAGATTCGGTCCGTAGTGGAAGCCCTCGAACAGGGCGTAGGCGAGGCGATTGCCGGCGAGCACGTCGTAGGCCCTTCCCAGCACGATCGCGGGGTTGACCGGCCACATCTCCATCAGGCTCAGCAGCTCGGGCGCGACGCGCTCCTGGTCGATGCCGGGACTCGCCACGGGGATCAGACCGGCGACGCGGAGCAGGTGCAGCCGTGCATCGTCGTCAAGCCGCAGAGCCCTGCTGAGGGTCTCCACGACCTGCAACGAGGGGCGGCGTTCGCGCCCCTGCTCCAGTCGGGTGTAGTAGTCGACGCTGAGGCCGGCCAACGTGGCGATCTCCTCCCGGCGCAGGCCGGGGACTCGCCGACGGCCGTGCGTGGCGAAGCCGATCGCCTCGGGACGCAGCTGCCCACGGCGTGCGGTGAGGTACTCGCCGAGTCGGTTGTCGGGCATACCGCGATTGTACGAATGGTGTTGACGCGCAGGCAGGGTGCGGTGCTCCCAGGCTCGCTGCGGCCTTCTCCGCCGGTGGGACACCGGCGGAGGCTCGTGGCCATGACAGGAAACACCGCACACAACGTCACCACATCCGCAACGAAGACCGCCACGTCGAAAGTCGTGCTCGTCACGGGCGCGAGCAGCGGCATCGGTGAGGGGATCTCTCGCCGCCTCGCCGCCGAGGGGCACCGTGTGATCCTCACCGCGCGACGAACGGAGCGGCTGGAGAGAATCGCCGACGAGCTGTCTCGCGAGGGCCACGCCGCGGAGGCGCGCGCGCTGGACGTGACCGACCGGGATGCGTTCGCGGCGCTGATCGCCGACGTCGTCGCAACCCACGGCAGCCTCGACGTGCTCGTCGGCAACGCCGGTGTCATGCTGCTCTCGCGCATGGATGCACTGCTCGTCGACGAATGGGACCGCATGTTCGACGTCAACGTGCGCGGGCTCTACAACGGGATCGCCGGAGTGCTGCCACACTTCCGCACACAGGGGTCGGGGCACGTGGTCACGATCGCGTCGATCGGAGCTCACGAGGTAGTCGGGACCTCGGCGATCTACTCCGCCACGAAATACGCGGCATGGGCACTCACCGAGGGACTTCGGCAGGAGTCGGCCCCTTACATCCGCGTCACGACGATCTCACCCGGTGTCGTCGAGACCGAACTCGCGGATCACATCACGGACCCTCAGGCGGCCGACCTCATGGTCGACTACCGCGCGGCGGCCATCTCACCCGATGCCATCGCTCGAGCCGTGAACTTCGCGATCGAACAGCCGGTCGATGTCGACGTGAACGAGATCATCGTCCGGCCCACCCGACAGCGCTGAGCCGTGCGCCCTCGACGTGGAACGGGAACGGTGGGCCCTGCCGGGATCGAACCGACGACATCCACGGTGTAAACGTGGCGCTCTACCAGCTGAGCTAAAGGCCCTGGATGCCTCGAGTCTATCGAGGTCGGTGGCCCGAGCCATCGCGAAGCTCGAGGAACCACGACGGTAGGAGCGAGCGGGGGAGCCAGAACATCGCGATCGCCGCGACCACGAGAAACACCCCGGCGACCACGATCAGGACGAAGAACAACGGTCGGAGCGAAGAAACCGCAAGAGCGACGGATGCCACGGTGAAGGCGACACCCATCCAGAACCAGGCGAATCCGATGGTGCTCCCGAACCCGCGTCGGAACCGGATCCAGCCCTTCCATCGGCCGGTGTAGGCGAGAACGCCCATCGCGACGAAGATGAGACCGATCAGCGCTGCGAGCGGATTCACGCGGGTGTCCTCTCCACGGGGAACGTCCACGCTATCCGCACCACCGGTGTCCCACCCCCGGGGTAGCGTGGACTCCGTGAACGCCGACCCCGCCGACCAGCGCAAACTCCTCGATCTCGCCGACCTGGACGCCCGCATCCGGCGTGACGAGCACGTCAAGGGCAACCCGCCGCAGGCCGCGCAGGTGCGCGAGCTGATCGCGCAGCGTTCGACGCTGGCGCAGGAGCTGGCGTCGCGCGCCAACGTCCGCGACGACCTCAAGGTCGAGCTGTCCCGGGTCGAGTCCGATGTCGCCGTCGTCGACGCCCGCGTGAAGCGCGACTCCGAGCGTCTGGCCGCGGCCACCAACGCCAAGCAGGCGCAGGGCTTCGAGGCCGAATTGACCTCGCTCGCGCGCCGCAAGAGCGACCTCGAAGACGCCGAGATCGCCCTGATGGAGCAGCTCGAGGCCGCCGATGCCGCCGTCGCCGAGCAAGAGGCGCTCATCGCCGAGACGAACGCGCAGGGCGCCGAGCTCAGCGCCGAGGCCAAGCGCGTCGTCTCCGAGGCCACCGACCGACTCGAGGCTGCCCGCCGCGATCGCGACGCCGTCGCCGGCGCCGTCCCCGCCGACCTTCTCGGCCTCTACGAGCGTCTCGCCGCGCGCGGCACCGGGGCCGGTCTGCTTCTCGCCGGCGCGTGCGAAGCGTGCCGCATGGTGCTTCCCCCGAGCGATCTCGCCGTGGTCCGCCGCGCGCAGACCGACGAGGTCGTGTTCTGCCCCGAGTGCGGAGCGATCCTCGTCCGCACCGAAGAATCGCGGTGAGCCACCCTGGCGCCCTCGTCGGCTGAGGTCGTCGTCGGGCGCACGGCATCCGGATCCATCGCCCTCGGCGACCTGGATGCCGCGGGCACCGTCGTCCGCACGGTCACTGTCACGCGCGACGACCTGCCCGCGGCGATCCGCGACCGTGAGGCCGTCGACGACGTGCGATGGGTGTGGAGCGATACGCCCCACTGGTACGCGCCGTTACTGGCGGCGGGAGTGCGCGTGGCTCGTGCCTGGGACCTGCGACTCGTGCACGCCCTGCTGCGGGACGCCGCAAGCGTCGGCGACGACCACGACCTCCGCTCACACCCGGAATGGGATGCCACCGCCGTCCCCCGCGATGACACCGACGTCCTGTTCTCGCTGGACGGCAGCACGGACGGGCCTCCCGACGATGTCGAGGCCGCGGCATCCGAGTACCGGCGCCAGCGTGCCGCGATCGCGTCGGCGGCGACGCCCGGCGCCCTGCGGCTCCTCGGAGCCGCGGAGTCCGCCGGTGCCCTCATCGCCGCCGAGCTGCACGCCGCGGGACTGCCCTGGAACGTCGCGGCCCACGCCCGGTTGCTCGAGGATCAGCTCGGATCGCGCGTCGCCGGAGGCCTCCCCACCCGCATCGAGCACGCGGCCGCAGAGGTACGCGCGGCGCTGGACGATCCGAGCGTCTCGCTCGACTCGCAGCCGCGCCTGCTGCGGGCACTCCACCGTGCGGGACTTCTCGTCGAGTCGACCAACCGCTGGGAGCTCGCCGAGCACGACCACCCCGTCGTCGCCCCGCTCATCGCGTACAAGAAGCTCATGCGCCTGTACACCGCGAACGGCTGGGCGTGGATGGCCGAGTGGGTGCACGACGGACGCTTCCGCCCGGTCTACGTCCCCGCGGGCGTCGTGACCGGACGCTGGGCGTCGTCGGGCGGGGGAGCGCTGCAGATCCCGCGGCAGCTGCGCACCGCCGTCCGCGCCGACCCGGGCTGGACACTCGTCACAGCCGACGTCGCGCAGCTCGAACCGCGCGTGCTCGCGGCAATGGCACGCGACACGGCGCTGGCCGAGGCGGCATCCGGTCGCGATCTCTACGCCGGGATCGTGGATGCCGGAGCGGTCGCCACGCGCGCCGAGGCCAAGATCGCGATGCTCGGCGCCATGTACGGCGCGACCACCGGCGAGAGCGGGCGACTCGTGCCGCGACTGCGGCGCACGTTCCCGCGCGCGATGGGACTCGTGGATGACGCGGCCCGCGTCGGTGAAGAGGGTGGCCGCGTGCAGACCTGGCTCGGTCGCAGCTCCCCGGGGGCGGGGGACATCTGGCGCGCTTTGCAATCGCAGGCGAGCGACGCCGAAGCCTCGGGCGCCGATGAGACGCGGGCCCGACGCGCCGCACGCGACCGCGGCCGCTTCACCCGCAACTTCGTCGTGCAGGGCACCGCCGCGGAGTGGGCCCTGGCGTGGCTGGCCGACCTGCGCACACGCCTGACCGCGCTGGACCCCGTGGATGCCACCCGCGCGGCGCCCGCTTCAGGGCCGGCGTTCTCGCGCGTGCCGCACCTGGCGTTCTTCCTCCACGACGAGATCGTCGTGCATACCCCTATCGAGCACGCGGAGGCCGTGGCCGGCGCGGTGCGGGAGTCCGCGGCATCCGCCGGTCGTCTTCTATTCGGCACGTTCCCGATCGACTTCCCCCTCGACCTACGGATCGGCGAGACGGCCGAGAAGGGCTGAGCCGCCCGCGTAGACTCGATCATGCGAATGGGTCGGCTGGACGGTCGCGTCACGGGTTCGCCCGTGCCGAGGAACGTCCGGGCTCCACAGGGCAGGACGGTGGGTAACGCCCACCCGGAGCAATCCGCGAGACAGTGCCACAGAGAGCAGACCGCCCGCCTCGAGCGGGTAAGGGTGAAAGGGTGGTGTAAGAGACCACCGGGGTCGTGGTGACACGACCCGCAAGGTAAACCTCGTCCGGAGCAAGGCCAGACAGGGGATGACGACGCGGCTCGCCGAGTCCCCGGGTAGGCCGCTGGAGCGGCACGGCAACGTGTCGCCGAGAGAGATGACCGTCCACGGGGCTTCGGCCCCCGGACAGAACCCGGCGTACAGGCCGGCCCATTCGCCCTCCATTGTGTTTGGCCACAGTTGGTACCTGGCCTACGAGACGCGGAACCCCAGCAGAGGGCCAGCCGGAGAGCGCAGTCGCGTTCCTCGGCTGGCCCTCTACCGTGACGTCACGCCCAGGCGGGAATCCACGCAACCGCTAGGAACGCAACGGCACCAGCCAAGAACACCAGCGCAATTCCCGGTCCGACCACCCATGACCACCGACGAGACAGCGTGACGGACGCGATAAGCGCAACAGCAAGTGTCAACGCCAGTACTACCGTCGATACAACGGCCGCATCAAGCCGATCGCTGACGAAGCAGTTTCGTGGCCCGGGGTAGGTGAGGACGCATACATCCGGTCCCGTCGGCACGGCAACGGACCAGATCAGCACAACGGCCGCGACTGCGCACACAGCCATGATCGAGGTCCCGACGATCAGGCTCGGCGCGGTTCGTTTTGTGATCAGCTTCCCATCGCGGACGCCCATACGCTGATCGTACGAGTGCATTGACTCGCCCAGCATGTTCGGAGACAGGATTCGTCGGAAGGATCTGTCTCTTGCGACGTGTCAGTAGGTACCCGCGCGATCAGCGCCGCCCACAGCACGACCAGCCCTCCGACGACGGCGGAACGATCGAAACCCAGGTGGGCACGAAGGGTGCGGGTTACTTCACCGCGGGCAGCGCCTCCGGCACCGGGACCGCGAGCGATGCCGCGCCGATGATGCCCGCGTTGTTGCGGTGCTTCGCGGGGACGATGGGGGCGCGGAGCTTCAGCATCGGCAGGAACTCGTCGGCGTGCTTCGACACCCCGCCGCCGACGACGATCAGGTCAGGGCTGAAGAGGAACTCGACGTAGTCGTAGTACCACTGCAGACGCTTCGCCCACTTCTCCCACGAAAGCTCGTCGCGCTCCATCGCCGAGTAGGCCGCGTAGCCTTCGGCATCCCTCTTGTGCTCGGCGCGCTGCAGGTGACCGAGCTCGCTGTTGGGGATCAGGACGCCGTCGTAGATCATCGCCGACCCGATGCCCGTGCCGAGCGTGGTGAGGATCACCAGGCCGTTCACGCCCTTCGCGGCCCCGTACCGCACCTCGGCGATCCCGGCGACGTCGGCGTCGTTGGCGAAGTGGATGTCACGGGACAGGCCGTCCTCGAAGAACTTCTCGGCCTCGAAACCGATCCATGACTTCGACACGTTCGCGGCGGACAGGGTGCGACCGTTCTTCACGATCGCGGGGAACGCGACGCCGAGCGGCAGATCCTCCGGGGCCTCCAGCTTCTCGAGGACCTCGCGGACGGTATTCAGCACGTCGGCGGGCTCCGCGCCCTGGGGGGTGGAGACCTTCACCCGATCGCCGATCAGCTCGCCGGCATCCAGGTCGACGATTCCCGCCTTGATCCCGGTTCCGCCGATGTCCACTCCGACCGCACGCGACGCATTCGTTGCCATGCCCCCCAGCCTATCCAGGCGCGGGGTCTGGATCAGTAGGATCGGGAGAGCGCCCGCCAGAAGTCCGCTGCGGAGCGAGACCTACGCAAGGAGCGATCGTGAGCGACGAGAATCAGAAGTACTGGTACAACCTCGAGACCGGTGAGGTCGAGCAGGGGTACGAGTCGCCGGCGATCGACCGCGCGGGCCCGTTCGACACCGCGGAAGAAGCCGCTCGCGCGCCCCAGATCATGCAGGAGCGCTCGAAGAAGTGGTCCGAAGAGGACGCGCGCGACTCCGACTGGGGCTCCGGCTCCGGCCGCTGACCCTTCCGGACCGAGACGAGGAGAACGATGGACAAGCAGCGCGATTTCGTCTTGCGGACGATCGAAGAACGCGGCGTGAAGTTCGTACGGCTGTGGTTCACCGACGTGGTCGGCACCCTGAAGTCGGTGGCGATCGCACCCGCCGAGGTCGAGGGGGCCTTCAGCGAGGGCCTGGGCTTCGACGGTTCGGCGATCGAGGGCCTGACGCGCTCGTACGAGTCGGACCTGCTGGCGCTCCCCGACCCCACGACGTTCCAGATCCTCCCGTGGCGCGGCGAGATCGACCCGACGGCGCGCATGTTCTGCGACATCACCACGCCCGACGGCCAGCCCGCGGTCGCCGACCCCCGGCATGTCCTGAAGCGCACGCTCGCGAAGGCCGCCGATGCCGGGTTCACGTTCTACACGCACCCCGAGATCGAGTTCTACCTGCTGAAGTCGTCGCAGCTGGGCCCCGACGGGCGTCCCGAGCCCGTCGACTCGGCCGGGTACTTCGACAACGTCCCCGGCGGCACGGCGCACGACTTCCGCCGTCGTTCGGTGCGGATGCTCGAAGACCTCGGCATCTCGGTCGAGTTCAGCCACCACGAGGGCGGTCCCGGGCAGAACGAGATCGACCTCCGCTACGCCGACGCACTGACGACCGCCGACAACATCATGACCTTCCGCACGGTCGTGAAAGAGGTCGCGATCGAGCAGGGCGTCTACGCCACGTTCATGCCCAAGCCCCTCAGCGGCCAGCCCGGCAGCGGCATGCACACGCACATGTCCCTGTTCGAGGGCGACATGAACGCCTTCTACGAAGAGGGCGGCCAGTACCAGCTGTCGAAGGTGGGCCGTCACTTCATCGCGGGTCTGCTGCGTCACGCGAACGAGATCTCCGCCGTGACCAACCAGTTCGTCAACTCGTACAAGCGCCTGTGGGGCGGCGACGAGGCTCCGAGCTTCATCTGCTGGGGCCACAACAACCGCTCGGCCCTCGTCCGCGTTCCGCTCTACAAGCCCAACAAGGGCCAGTCGACGCGGGTCGAATACCGCGCGCTTGACTCCGCGGCCAACCCGTACCTCTCGTACGCACTCATGCTCGCGGCGGGTCTGAAGGGCATCGAAGAAGGTTACGAGCTGCCCGCCGAGGCGGAGGACAACGTCTGGTCGCTCACCGACTCCGAGCGTCGGGCCCTCGGCTACGCGCCGCTGCCGGCGAGCCTCGACCACGCCCTCGAGTACCTCGAGGAGTCCGAGCTCGTCGCCGAGACGCTGGGGGAGCAGGTCTTCAAGTACGTCCTGCTGAACAAGCGCCGCGAGTGGCAGCAGTACCGCGCACAGGTCACCCCCTTCGAGCTGCAGAGCAACCTCGAGGCGCTCTGACCCGGCCGTGGTGATCTCGGGCGATCGATCGACGGCGCTCACCGCTCTGGCCCGTATCGGCTTCTCGCGTCTCGCGGAAGCCGATATGGCGCTGGGCGAGCTCGAGCAGCTGACCGGCGTCGAGCGGGCGGATGCCATGGCTCTGGCGCAGCGCGTGGCCGACCCCGACCGTGCCCTCGCGGGGATCGTGCAGATCGCCCGTCGCGCCGAAGGAGCCGTCCGCGCGGCGGCGGCCGACGCCGGATCCTGGCGTGCGCTGTGGGACATCGTCGGCGCATCCGACGGGTTCGCGGAGTTCTACCTGCGCCACCCCGACGAGATCGCCCACCTCGCCGGCGCCGGCCTCACCGTGCCCGACGAGCAGACCATGCGCGCCGAGCTCCTGGCATCCGTCGGCGATGACGAGGGCTTCGCGACGGACGCCTCGGATGCCGCCTGGGCGGCCCTCCGCGTCCGCTACCGGCGCCTGCTCGCCCGGATCGCTGCGTACGACCTCGGTCAGGACGACCCGGCCTCCGCGATCGACATCGTGTCCGCGGCCCTCGCCGACCTCGCCGGCGCCGCCCTCGAGGCGTCGTTGAGCGTCGCTCGGGCGCGTGTGTCCGGGACCGGGCCCGCGGCCTTCCCCCGTGCCCAGGTCGAGGCGACGCGGTTCGCGATCATCGCGATGGGGAAGACCGGTGCCCGCGAGCTCAACTACGTCAGCGATGTCGATGTCATCTTCGTCGGCGGAACCTCCGATGAGGAGGTCGTGTCCGAGGCCCGTGCGATCGACATCGGCACGCGCCTGGCCGTCCAGACGATGCGCGGCATCTCGGGTCCCGAGATCGAGCCGCCCCTGTGGGAGGTCGATCCGAACCTGCGCCCCGAGGGCAAGCAGGGCGCCCTCGTGCGGAGCCTCGGCGCCCACGCGCAGTACTACGACCGGTGGGCGAAGAGCTGGGAATTCCAGGCACTCTTGAAGGCCCGCGCGATCGCGGGCGACCCCGCCCTCGGCGCCGAGTACATCGCGGCCGTGCAGCCCCTGGTGTGGCTGAGCGCCGCGCGCGAGAACTTCGTCGACGGCGTACAGCGCATGCGCGAGCGCGTGACCGACCACATCCCGGCCTCCGAGGTGAACCGCCAGGTCAAGCTGGGGCCGGGCGGCATCCGCGATGTCGAGTTCACCGTGCAGCTGCTGCAGCTCGTGCACGGGCTCACCGACGACCGGATCCGCCAGCGCGGGACGCTCGACGCCCTCGACGCGCTCGTCGCGGAGGGCTACATCGGACGCAGCGAAGCCGAGGCATTCGGCCGCGACTACCGACTGCTGCGGCTGATCGAGCACCGGCTGCAGTTGCGAGGACTGCGCCGCACGGCCCTCTTGCCCGAGAAGGACGACGACCTGCGCGTGCTGGCGCGCGCGACGAAGCTGTCGGACTCGGCCGCGGGTGTGCAGCAGGCGTGGGAGCGCATCAAGCGCGAGGTGCGCGACATCCATGTCCGGTTGTTCTACCGGCCGCTCCTCTCGGCCGTCGCGGCCCTCCCCGAGGGGGAGCGCTCGCTCTCGACCGAGCAGGCCCGCGACCGCCTCGCCGCCATCGGCTTCCGCGACCCCGCGGGCGCGCTACGGCACATCGCCGCGCTCACGAACGGCCTGAGCCGCAAGGCGACGATTCAGCGCCACCTCATGCCGATCATGATCCGCTGGTTCGCCGACGGCGTCGACCCGGACTACGGCCTCCTGGTGTTCCGCCGCATCAGCGAGCGGCTCGGGAACACGCCGTGGTTTCTGCGGATGCTGCGGGACTCCGCGGGAGCCGCTGAAAGCCTCACCCGCGTGCTGTCGGGATCGCGCTACATCGGCGAGCTCATGGAGTGGATCCCCGAGTCGGTCGCCTGGCTCGACGACGACGCTCTGCTGCGACCGCGGTCGGGTGCGGCGCTGCAAGAAGAAGCCCGGGCCATCCAGACGCGGTGGGACGACATCGATGACGCGATGCGCTCGGTGCGGGCTCTGCGCCGCCGCGAGATGCTGCGCGTCGCGATGGCGGCGGTGCTCGAGGTCGTCTCGCTCGAAGAGCTCTCGGATGCCCTGACCACCATCACCGAGGTGACGATCCAGGCCACGCTCCGCGCGGTGCGGCGCGAGGTCGTGCCCCCCGAGGACGATGTCCTCGACTTCTCGGTGATCGCGATGGGACGCTTCGGCGGCCGCGAGATCGGGTTCGGTTCGGATGCCGACGTGATGTACGTCTACCGGGCGAACGGCATCGACCCGCAGCGCGCGAGCACCCTCGCCCTGAAGCTCGTCGCGGGCCTGCGCGAACACTCCGAAGACCACCGGCTGCCGCTCGACCTCGACGCGGAGCTGCGCCCCGAGGGCCGCAGCGGTCCGCTCGCCCGCTCGCTCGACGCCTACGCCGAGTACTACCGGCGCTGGTCGCTGTCGTGGGAGGCGCAAGCACTCCTGCGCGCCCGTGGCGTCGCCGGAAGCGTGAAGCTCATCGCCGATTTCATGGCCCTCGCCGACGACGTCCGCTACCCGATCGCCGCCGACCCGAACGGGCTGCGCGAGATCCGGCGGATCAAGGCGCGCGTCGAGAACGAACGGCTCCCGCAGGGCGCCGACCCGGCGCGGCACCTCAAGCTCGGTCCCGGCTCCATCAGCGACGTCGAGTGGCTGGTTCAGATCCTGCAGCTGCAGCATGCCCGAGCCACCCCCGCGATGCGCACCACGTCGACCCTCGGTGCCCTGGACGCCGCGGTCGACGCGGGCCTCATCGACCGTGACGCGGCCGACAAGCTCGCGGCATCCTGGCATCTGGCCAGCCGTCTGCGGTCGGCCAACACTCTGCTGTCCGGACAGACGAGCGATGTGCTTCCCGCCGACCGCGGGCGGCTCGACGGGATCGGTCGGATCCTGGAGTACCCGCCGCACTCGGCCACCCAGGTCGAGGAGGACTATCTCGGCGCCACGCGGCGCGCGCGACGCGTCTTCGAGAAGCTCTTCTACGGGTGACTCAGGATGCCATGAGGCGCTCGCGCACCTCGCGGCGCAGCACCTTGCCGATGAGCGAACGTGGAAGGTCATCTACGACGACCACGCGACGCGGCACTTTGTAGGCCGCCAAACGCGACTTGCAGAAGTCACGCACGGCTTCGGCATCGAGCTGGACGCCGTCGCGCACGACGATCGCGGCGGCGACATCCTCGCCGCCGCGCGGCTTCGGGAGCGCGACGACGGCGGCGCCCTCGATGTCGGGGTGCGACACGAGCACGTCTTCGACCTCGCTGGGCGAGACGTTGAAGCCGCCCGTGATGATGATCTCTTTCAGCCGGTCGACGATCGTGACGAAGCCATCGGCCGACACCGACGCGATATCGCCGGTGCGCAACCAGCCGCCGTCGAGCAAGGTGGCCGCCGTGTCGGCCGGGCGGTTCCAGTACCCCTCGAACACCTGCGGACCGCGCAGCAGCAGCTCGCCGGTCTCGCCGAGCGGCAGGTCGGTCTCGGGGTCGTCGGGGTCGACGACCCGGATGTCGGTGCTCGGGAACGGGACGCCGACGGTTCCCGGACGCCGCGAGGGGCCGATCGGGTTGCCGAGCGCGACCGGCGAGGACTCGGTCATGCCGTACCCCTCGACGAGCAGGCCGCCGGTCGCCGCCTCCCACCGATCGACGGTGGCGACGGGCAGGCTCATGGCGCCCGAGATGGCGAACCGCACCGTCGACAGGTCGAGGGCGCCGCGGCTGGCGGCGCGGGCGAGCTGGTCGTAGATCGGCGGGACGGCCGGCAGGAACGTCGGCGGGCTCTTCTTCACCGCGGATGCCACGAGGTCGAGGTCGTACTTGGGGAACAGCACGAGCGTGGCACCGATGCTCATCGCGAACGTCAGGCACAGTGTCAGCCCGTAAGCGTGGAACAGGGGGAGCACCCCGTAGAACGTCTCTTCGCCGTCGTGGAGGCCGGGCACCCAGGCGCGGCCCTGCATCGCGTTGGAGCGCAGATTGCTGTGGGTGAGCACCGCGCCCTTCGGGCTACCCGTCGTGCCGCTGGTGTACTGCAGGAGCGCGATGTCGTCGAGGAGCGGCCCCTCGTGCTTGCGCGCGAGCTTGCCGTGCGTGAGCAGCTTCTCCCACGGTGTCGGGCGCTTCGACGTCGGTGCCGCGGTCAGCTGTGCGCGCGACTCGCGCGCCTTCTTCACCGGCAGCTTCAGCGCGAGGCGGGT
Source organism: Microbacterium sp. 5K110 (assembly GCF_005774735.1). Classification (GTDB taxonomy): domain Bacteria; phylum Actinomycetota; class Actinomycetes; order Actinomycetales; family Microbacteriaceae; genus Microbacterium. Next base: position 76,351 of record NZ_VBUM01000001.1, read on the forward strand.
GCCGAGCGGCATCGCCCGGGTGATGTCGACGGCCACGATGTGCTCGAGCGCGAGGTCCGACGGGAAGTCGGCCACGAGGTCGGCCACCTTGTCCCAGACGATCGCGAACCGTGCCCCATGATCCTCGAACTGGTGCCGCAGCTCGCGCGCGGTGTAGAGCGGGTTGTGCTCGATGACGATCGCCCCGAGCCGCAGGGCGGCATAGAACGCGACGACGTGCTGCGGGCAGTTGGGCAGCACCAAAGCGACGCGGTCGCCCGCCGTGACGCCCAGCCGCCGCAGTCCCTCGGCGGCGCGGGCGATCTGATCGCCGAGCTCGCGATACGTCGTCCGCGCGCCGAAGAACTCCAGAGCCGTGGTCTTCCCGTACCGGTGCACCGAGTCGGCGATCATCTCGGGAAGCGTCTGCGACGGCTCGTCGATCTCGTGGGGCACGCCCTCGGCGTAAGAGCTGAGCCACGGTCGCGACACGTACGGGGAGGTCATGGCATCCATCATTCCGTGCCCCACCGACACCGCGGCGACGCGCCGCCTGTGCGGATGCCGGGAGCTTGCGCGCTCCGCCTCTTTTGGGACGCGGGGGAGCGGCCTACCCTGCTGGCATGTGCCGCAACATCGTGCCCCTGCACAACTTCGAGCCCCCGGCGACCGACGACGAGTGCCACGACGCGGCGCTGCAGTTCGTTCGCAAGATCACGGGCACCACGAAGCCGTCACGAGCGAATCAGCAGGTCTTCGACCGTGCGGTCGACGAGATCGCGGACGCCACTCGCCGCCTGCTCGACGACCTCGTGACGTCGGCTCCTCCGAAGACCCGCGAGGTCGAAGCGGCGAAGCGCCAGGCCCGATCCGCCGACCGCTACGAGGCGATCCGCGTGTTCCAGGAGCAGAAGCGCGCCGCGCGCTCGGCATCCTGAGCCCGATCACCCCTCGTCGAAGCGCTCGAACAGGGGAGTGGCCCCCGGACTCTCCAGATCGGGGATACCGCTGTCGTCCGGCACCGCGGTCAACGGACCGCGCAACTGCTCAAGGAGCGCCGCAGCGTCACCCGGCTCGCAGGTGGAGGTCGCGCGGAGTTCCAACACGTCGACCGTGCCCTCGGCGGCGACGCCCGGGATCAGGTCGACGTCCAGACGGGACACCTTCTCGTCGGGCTTTCCCGCGACGATCACGATGTTGTCGATGCCCGCCCCATAGGTGGGTGCCGGCTCGACCTGCCACCCGTTCTCTGACATCCAGGTACGGAGCTGTTCCATCCTCTGCGGGCCCTGGCCGTCGAACGAGAAGCCTTCGGGGAGCTTGCGTCGCAGGAAGAACTGGTAGCCGCCCTCGCACTGGTCGGGAACGTCGCCGTACTCTCCGACACGCCAGTCCCCGTCGAAGATGTGCTTCTGGACGTCGGCGACCGCCGCCTTGTATTCGAGGTTCGCTGCCTTCGCATCGTCGAAGCCCACGGTGCTGCTAGGCATCGCGCTCGGCGTCTCATTCGGGGACATCTGCGGACCTCCACATCCGGTCAGAACGGTCGCGGTGACGACGGCGCTCGCGACGAGTACGGGGAGGGTGCCCCACCTGCGTTGGGTCATCGGCTCGCTCCTGTCGTGTCGAGTGCCTCGCGCAAGCCAACCACGAAGTGCTTGAACGACTCGGCGGACGGGTCGAGATACCCCGTCTGTTCGGTGGGCTCGTAGAGCGGGATGGGCGAGCCATCCCAGCCCACGTCCCATCCGACGAACTCGTCCTTCGTGCTGTTGTGGGCGTCGTGACTGTCGGTCGATTCGCCGTACTCGCCCCGCGGCGATCCGTAGTCCGCGACGACACCGCCGTTCGACCCGAACGGCTGAACCCCCGGCACGTCCCGCGGGTCTTCCGCGTGGAGGCTGCCGAGCCAGTCCTTGCGTCCCCACGCGGCGATGCTGTCGTCATCGGCGTGCGTGGCCGACACCGTCGTCTCGCCGGAGCGGATCTGCTCCGCGAGCTCGTCGCCCGTCTGCGCGGTGATACCCGCCGAACCGAAGAACCAGACATGCGAGACCAGTCCGGGATTGTCGGCGACGGCCTGCCCGGTCATCGTCGTGCCGAGCGAGTGCGCGCCCGTGTTGAGCTGGGCGCCGGGGTTCACCGCATGCAGGCCTCGGAGCGTCTCGGAAAGACGCGCGGCTCCTGCATCGGGCCGATCGATCCCGCCGACGCTGAGGGCGCCGCCGGAATCCCAGTCCATGATCAGCACGACAGCCGTGGTGCTGCGCTGACCGGTTCGCTCCATCTCACTCGACAGCGCCGACTGCAGGTCCGCACTGCCGCGCGCCCACTCCTGCAGCGAACCGAGATCCGTCCGGATGCCATGCGTCAGGGTCGTCACCTGATCGGCGGTGTCGACGTCCCCGAACGCGATGTTGGCACGCGGAGACCCCTCGGTGTCGATGAAGAAGCTCAACAACGTCGGCAGGGAACCGTCGTCCGAACGCTTCTCCACCACCGACCGCAGCTGCTCGAGCTTGCTCCGGGTCTCGTCGTCGAGGTCGTCCCGCGCCAGGACGTCGGCGAGACCCGCGCGGTTGAAGATGCCGCGTTGATGGGCGGGGATGCCGTTGAGGTTCCCGACGACGAGCGGAGCCAGGCCGAGCAGCTGCCCGAGCGGACCGCCGTTCCATTCGCCGTTCGGCGAAGCGGCGGAGGCGTCCGCGAGATCGGTGAACAGGTCGCCGGCGCGTTCCGGTTCGACGAAGGCGACGGACTGCACGAAGTCCGGGTGGGCGTCGAGCCACCGCCGCGCGTCGCCGGTGTCGGCCGTCGAGAGCCAGTCGATGCGACGTTCGGCCGCTCGCCCGAGGTCGTAGGTCAACTGCTCGGAGAGCGACCGACTGACCGAGGCAGCGGACGGTGCGCCCGGGTACGCGGACTCCGAGAACCCCCAGAACAGCTGCGCCACCCGCACGGGCTCTCCACCGGCGCCGATCACCTCGGTTCCGCCCGAGACGTTTCGTAGTCGCGACGCGAGCCGATCCTCGGCTTCCTCGACGTCACGTCGGAAACGGTCGATGTCGGCCTGCAGCGTGTCCAGTGCGCTCTCGGCGGAGTTCAGGGTCGTCGACGCGTTCAAGCGTGCCAGTGATGCGTCCGCGGCAACCGAGGCATCCACGTCGGACCCCCGAGTCGAGCGGTACGTCGCGTTCGCTCGAATGGACGCGTCGGCCGCCGAATCGTAGGCGGCAACCACGGACGGGATCCGGAATGCCAGCTCCTCACGGCGCTGGGTCAGATCGGGGAACTCCGACGACCCGGCATCCCACAGCGCGTTACGTGCCTCGATCAGCGCCTGGGAGAAACTCTGCGCGTCCGAGGCGGGGCGATCGAGCATCCGCGGCACCGCTTCCGCCCCCGTGACATAGAAGACCTCGGTGTCGCCCAGAACCACCCAGCGGTTCTGCACGTCGGACATCGATGTCTGCGTCCCATTGGCGATGGCCACGAGACGCTCGCCGAGACCCGTGAGCACAGCAGGATCCACCACCTGGGGGAGATCGTCGACACTCGGGCTGCCCATCAGTACCCCTGCCCGTATGCGACGAGAGAATCGATGCCCCACTCGTCCATGGCCCGCGACTCCGCCTCCGCCGTCGTGACCGACATGTCGACGTCGCCGGTGACGACGGCGGTCGTCGCCTCGCTCACGGCCGACGCGGCAGCCGCCACGACGTGGGCGAGCTTCCCGGGCACGTATCGGCGCTCACCGAGGAGGTCGCCCCACGCGCTCGCGAGGGTGCGTCGGTCATCGGCCACGAGGCTCTGCCCCTCCAGAGCCAGATCCTCCATGTCGGTGATCGCCTGCGCGATGCCCGCGCCGGCGTCATCCACCCCGGCCAGGACGCCGATCACACGGTCGGGATCTACCCGATAATCGCTCACGATGGCCCCTTTCATCGTCGATGACCATCCTGTCAAAGCCCCCGATCGTTGTCCGGGTACTCCACAAGGAGCGTCGCATCGTCTATCTTGCGCCCCGGCAACGACGAAGCCCGCCCCCGCGAAACGGCGGGGACGGGCTTGGTCGTGGATGATCGGGCGATCAGACCCCGAAGTACAGCTCGGCTTGAGGATCTGAGAACCGGAGGGTGTTCCACAGGATCATACTCCCCTGCAAATACAGGGAAGTGCGATGTTGAGCATGGAGTTGGTCGCTACTGCGGCGGTCCGAGAACCCGTCCGTTTACTCGATTCTTGGCCGTCCTACGGGGTTCGCTGGAGGTCTGCGGGTGGTGCCGCCTACCTCATTGGTATGAGCGACGACCGCCCCCGCCTCTGGACTCCGCAGGAGCTTGCGGAGTACACGGGCATCCCGATCAGGACGCTCGCTGACTGGCGCACAGAGCGTGCGCGCAGCCGAGGTCTCGGGTTGCCGTTCGTCGCACTCTCGTCGCACAACGTTCGCTACCGCGATGAGGATGTCGAGGCGTTCATCGCTGGGCGGATCGTGGCCCCGACGGATAGGGCGGGCGACTGATGGCGCGGCCGAAGCGCGCACTCGGCGAACTCGGCAAGGTGACCTACACGGTCGAGCCGAGCGGACTGGTCATCGCGCGAGCGCGGGTCTATGACGGCCAGGGGCAGGAGCGTCGTCCCAGCGGCAGCGGAGCGACCGAGGCTGAGGCGCTGACGGCGTTGCAGGAAGCTGCTGATGTCGCTGTCGGTCGAGTGCTGGCGCGACGAGCACAGGTCATGACTGTCGCTGAGCTGGCGAAGGCGTGGCTGAAGACGGCGTATCACGACGATGATCCGCGGGTGCTGCGCCAGCGCCGCGAGCAGACCGTCGATGGCTACGCATCGGTTGTTCGCGCGCATGTCGTCCCGCGCGCCGGTGCCATCCCCATTGCCGACATCACCGCCGACCGTGCTGATGGGCTGCTCATGGACGTAGCACGGGAGAAGTCGGTAACGACCGCGAACAAGGTTCGGAACGTGATGTCGCTCATGTTCGACTGGGCGATCCAGCAGGGGCACTTCTCGGCTGCCGGGTCGATCCAGAACACACGGTACGGAGCGGTCGTCATGGCGAACCCGATCCGTGCGACCAGGCGAGCGGACGAGCCGGACACGGTGTACTTCGAACTCGACGCGGTGCAGGTCAAGTACATCCTCCACCTCATCCGCGAGGTGTGGCCCGAGCGGCACCGGAAGCGGTATCCGGTGGGCCGACGGCCCAACTACAAGCTGCTCGCCGACTACATCCTCATCACGCTCGGCACCTCCGAGAGGACGGCAGAACCGATTGCGATCCGGTTCCAGGACGTGCGGTTCGAGGCGGTGGAACAACCGGATGGAAGCCTCACGATGGAGGCGCTCGTCTGGGTCGGCGGGACGATGGTTCGCACCAAGTCCCGCGGCCTGTTTCGCCAGGACTCGCCCAAAGCGGAGCGGCAGAAGCGTTGGGTTCGCGTGCCGAAGTTCGCAGCGAAGGTACTGAGCGAACTCGTGGCGAGCCACGTTCCCGACCCCGAACGGAATCCAGACGACGTGCTGTTCACGACCGAGCGCGGCCGTCCGCGCGACCCCAGCGCCGTCGGCGAGTTGCTCCGGATGTTCCGCCGCGAGTTCGAGCCGGAACTGCTGGCTATCGGGGTCGACGCCGAGCATCTCACCTTCCGCAGTCTCCGCAAGGCGGTCGCGGCCGCGGTATCGGACACGGCTGGCGTCGAGGTCGCACGCGACCTGCTCGGGCACAGCAGTACCGACATCACGGAAGGGCACTACGCGAAGCGTCCCGACCTCATCGTCGAGGTCGCGGCTGACGCGCTCGACGAGGCGTTCGCGGGCATCGACGCATGAACTGTAAGGCTCAAGAAGGGGATGCCGTATGAACACTTGTATTGTCCAGAGTGTGCAGATGGAGGTAGGATGGGGTCATGACCATGACGAGCTTGACGATCAACCCGGAGGATGTGCGCTCCAGCGCCGGGGCGCGCCCGGCTTGGCTGGAGCAGGTCGCCGCATATGTGCAGCAGGCGGCAGCCGATGGGGAGACGGTGACGCTGACGGCGAAGCGCCGCATGATGACCCCCGAGCAGGTCGCCGACGCGATGGGCGTGTCTCGTCCCACCATCTCGCGGAAGATCAAGGCGGGGGAGATTCGCGCGGTCAAGGTCGGCAATCGCAATCGCATCCCCTACGAGGAGTTCGCGCGGTACTGGCGCAAGACGATGGGCGACCTCGTGGAGCTGACGCGCGATGAACTCCGCGACGACCTCTTCGGCGATCAGTGAGCTGACGCGCGTTCTCCTGGACGCGAACATCATCGCTAAGCCCGTCACTCGGACTCTGCTGGTCGTCGGCGGGGTGCCGAGCGGCTTCCGCGCCTTCTGGAGCCGGGCTGCCGAGCGGGAGGCCCAGGTGCACATGCGCCCGAGGGCGTTGCCGCCGTCGAGTGTCCGGGAGCGATTCGACGTCTTGCTCGGGCCGACCGGCACGGGTGCGGAACATTTCGGAGGCACGAAGGGCGCGGATCGGCAGATCCTTGCCGATGCTGCGGCCGCGGGCGCACGCTTCCTGGTCACCGAGGATGTGGACGACTACGGGCTGGACGATCTTGCTAGCGTCGGCATCTCGGCGGCGAACCCCGATCTGTTCCTCGCCGCGCGGCTCACCCGCGATGCCTATTCGACGGTGATCGACCTGTTCGTCGAGCGTCAGCTCAACCCGCCGACCACGCCCGCGCAATTCCACGCCGCCATCGCCAAGAACCACCCGCGCCTGTTCGCCGCACACGCGGACCTCTACGAGGTCGAACCCGAACACGGCATCCACGGCGAACCGGAGGTGATCTTTCGCGGCGCGCGCTGCCTGCGCTGCGAGCAGATCATCGCCGACCCGGCCACGATCGTCGACGGGCTCGGCCCGGAGTGCCGCTGAGCTACAGCCGCTGGGCGTTGCCCGGCGGCGCGGCCGGAGGCGTCACGGGGACGAACGGGGTCGCGGGCTCACGACCCGCACCCTCCCGCGACCCGAGGTTCGGTTCGTAGGCGCGCACTGCTTCGATGGTCAGCTCGACGCGCTCGGACTCTGGCGCGGCGGGCTCGGGTGCCGGTTCGTCCTGCATCGCGGCGAGCTGGGACTCGACGCGGGCGAGGTCTTCCTCGGCGTCGGCGAGGGTCTGTGCGTGGCGGAAGGGCTGGCCGAGGCGCTGCTGGGTATCGGTGACGGTCTGCTCGGCTTCTTCCAGGTCTTCGCGGGCCTGGTCGAGGAGGGAGGGGATGCCGCTGACACGGTTCTCGATGCGCTGCACGAGCCCGAGCCCGGCCTCCAGGAACGACTCCTTCGACATCGTGAATCCCGAGCGGGGCACCTCGGGCAGGGAGAGGGTCACATCGAGAGCGGCGAGCCCGGAGCGGGCCTCGACGTGGATGTCGAAGCCTGAGATGCGGCCGATGATCCCGAAGTCCTTGTGCCCGTACCGAGGCAGCCACTTCAGGCCGGAGTCGCTCATCCATGCGGCGAGGGCGTGGGCGGCTTCGGAGCGGGAGTCGTAGTCGCGCGCGCCGAGCGTGATGCGGAACCTGTCGCCGCTCGTGTCGATCATCCGCGGGGCAGCGGCTTCCAGCCCGCGAATGTCCGCGGCGGCGCGCTCGGCGGCTGACCGGGCGCGGTTTCCGGTGTGGACGAGCATGTCCTCGTTGCGCTCGTGCGCGCGCTGGAGGCGGCGGAGCCGGTTCACCTCGTTGAGGATGACGGAGTGCTCCAGCAGGAGCGGATTGCCGGAGGCGATTGCCTTGGCCTCTGCTGCGGACAACGCGGAGGTGTCGATCTCCTCGATCTCTCGGGCGTTGATCTTGCCGCGCAGGAGCTGCGCGAACGACGCGGCCTTCCGCTCGACGGTCTGCCACATGTAGGAGTCGAAGGAACGCTCGGTGACGTAGCGGACGATCGCCACTTCCTCGTTCTGGTTGCCCTGCCGCATGATGCGACCGTCGCGCTGCGCGATGTCGGAGGGCCGCCACGGGCAGTCCAGATGGTGCAGCGCGATGGCGCGGGCCTGGACGTTCGTGCCGACACCCATCTTCTCCGTCGATCCGAGGAGCACGGCGACGTGGCCGGCACGGGCTGCGGCGAACAGGCGGGCCTTCTCCACGTCGGTCTTCGCCTCGTGCATGTATCTGACCTGCTCGGCGGGGATGCCGCGCTGCACGAGCTGCTGCCGCAGCTCGTCGTAGGCGTTCCACCTGTCCTGGTTCGGGGTGCCGATATCGGAGAACACGAGCTGGAGCGACCCGCGCACCGTGGAGGGTTGCCCGGTCACCGTGTCGAGGTACTCGTTGTCGCGGGTGCGCTCCCAGATGCGGTGGATCGCGTCGGCGGCGACGTCGACCTTGCTCGGCCCGGACGGGTCGCGGGAGATGACCATGCGGATGTCGAGCGCGGCCTTGCGTCCGTCGGTGGCGATCAGGAGCATGTTGTCTTCGTCGGGCCGCACCTGGCGGGTGGCGACCTTCTCGGCGCGCTCGGCGAGGGATGCGACGTACTGTTCCAGCTCGACGGTCGGCTGCACCGGCACGGTGGAGGGCGCGCGGCTGCCGTCGTCGCGCTGCACGAGCGCGGGCACGGGCAGGTCGAGGTCTTCAGCGGTCTTCACGTCGGCGAACACCGACCACATCCGGAGCAGCTCCTGCCCGTTCTGGAACCGGGCGAAGCGGGTCTTCATTCGGAAGGTACTGCCGGTCGGCGAGATCTCCATCTGCGTGACCAGCTCGCCGAACGTTGCCGCCCACGCATCGAACGCGCCGACACCCGCCGACTCCAGCACGTCGGGCCGCAGGTATCGCTGCATGACATAGGTTTCGGTGATCGAGTTCGAGATGGGCGTCGCGGTCGCGGCGGTCACGACCCGCTCGCGCCCCGCGGAGCGGAGGTATTCGAGCTTCATGTGCAGGTCGCTCGCGCGATCCGAGCCCTCGATGGCCGCGTCCCTGATGTTCGACTCGGTGGCGAGATTCTTGTACATATGCATCTCGTCGACGATGACGTAATCAATGCCGGTGTCCTCGAAGCAGACGCCGCGGTCGCGGTCGGAGTCGAGCCGATCCTTGAGCTTGTTCTCCATCGCCAGGAGCTTCCGCTGGATGCGCTTGACGCTCATCCGCTGCTCGCCGGTCGCCTCGCCCAGCACTCGCCGCACGTCGTCTACCTGCCCGCGGATGTACTCCTGCTGCGTCTCGGCGCGCAGCGGGATCTTGGCGAACGCCCCCTGCGTGAGGATGATCGCGTCCCACTCGTTCGCGGCAGCGCGGGCGACGAACAGCCGCCGCTTGTCTGCCGTGAGGTCGAGGCTCGACGCCGCGAGCACGCGGGCGCGCGGGTAGATCTGGAGCCACTCGCGCCCGAACTGCTCCAGCATGTGATTCGGCACGACCACGACGGGCTTGCCGATGAGCCCCATCCGGCGCATCTCCATCGCGCCCATAATCATTTCCGCGGTCTTGCCCGCGCCGACCTCGTGGAACAGGCCCGCGGCGGGCTCGGACACCATGCGCGCGACAGCGGCTCGCTGGTGCGTGCGCGGCTCGAAGTTCGACGCCAGGCCGGGCAACGACAGATATGCCCCGGCATCCGTGTAGTCACGGAGCACGATGGAGTTGAAGCGCCGGTTGTACTCGTCCACGAGCGCCTGCGCGCGTGCCGGGTCTTCCCACACCCACTCGCTGAACCGCTCTTGGAGGCCGTCGGCCTTCTCCTGCGCTGCGGCGGTCTCGACGGGGTTGAGCACGCGACGCACCTTGCCGTCGATGTCCTTCTCCTCGTCGTAAACGAGCATCGTCCGCTGCTCCATGACGGCCTGTGCGATGTCCGGCGCGGGGCGGCGGGGCGTGCCCCATTCCGAGGTGGAGGGCAGCCCCTGCCGACCGCCGCGAATCTCCCACATGCCTGGCAGCGGGTTCTCCACGCGAACGTCGGGCGCGCGCAGAGTGCTACGCAGGAACTGCTCGTGCACGTCGGCGCTGATCCAGACGGCGCCGAGCTTCGCGTGGATGTCCTGGATGCCCAGCGGCGCGGGCAACACCTCAGCGAGCGCATCGACGTTGACCTGGAACTCCGGGTCGTCCTCGGCGCGGAGCCGTGCCGCTTCGAGCTTGACCCGCACGTCGCCCGACAGATACTCCGGCGCGTGGGTGAGCTGGTTCGTGACCGGATCGGCGAACACGAGCGTTCCCAGCGCCGCGCGCGCCTCGCGGTCGTTCATGCCGAGCAGATCGGCGACGAGGGTGATGTCGATGCGGCCGGTGCGGTCGAGGCTGACCGCTATGGCGTCGGCCGGGCTGTCGACACCCTGCACCTCGGCGCGCGGCACCACCACACGGTGGCTCATGATCGCGGCAGGCGACGCGGACTGATCCTCGTCGTCGAACTGCTCCAGCGCGAGCACCAGGGGACCGAACGGGTCGGAGCGCAGCAGCCGGATCGGTGTCGGCACGATGCGCGCGAAGGTCTCCTCGCCGTCCTCGTTCGTGCGCCCGGTGGGGCGCAGCGTGTAGCGGTTCAGCGCCCCGTAGGTGCCGACGTACTTCAGGTAGTCGCGGCGCAGCGTCGTGCGGGTGAGCACGATGTCAGGCGTGTCGTCCACGCTCGCCGCTTCCGCGGTCAGCAGGCGGGATGCCCCGTCGCGCAGACGCAGCAGTGCGCGTAGCTCGCGCTCGGCGGACTTCGGCACCGCAAGCGGCTCTAGCGAGCCGGAGACAACGGTGCGGAAGCCGCCGGTCTCGCTCGCCACGATGCTGCCGTCCCATAGCTCCGGCGCCGACGGGGTGAACGCTGCCCGGCGCGCCTGCTGCTCGGCGGTGCGCTCGGTCATCGTCAGCCCGGCCCGGCGCGCGGAGAACACGATCTGGTCGACGGCGACCGCGAGTTCCGCCTCCAAGTCAGCCAGATCGGTCGTGATGGTGAGCGTGGCCGCGTCGTACATCCCGTGGCCGACGCCGACCTCCCCGAGCATCTGCTCCGGGTGCTCGTCGAAGTAGCGGTTGATCCGCATCGGCACGCCGTCGATGGGCACCTGCGCGACCGTCTCCCAGGCGTCGTCGCGCATCTGCTCGCCCTCCGGTCGCCGCCGGAACACGAGCAGGTCGGTCACCACCTCCGTCCCTGCGGCGCGGCGGTGCGCCCCGGTGGGCAGGCGGATCGCGCCCACGAGGTCGGCCAGCTCGTTCATCTCCCGCCGCGCGCCGGGGTTCTGCGCGTCCATCGTGAAGTGCGAGGTCAGCACCGCGACGATTCCGCCGGGCCGGGTCAGGCGCAGCGACTTGATGATGAAGTGGTTGTGCATCGACTGCCGGGTCGCGTTGTGCAGCGGGTCGTGCAGAGTGACGCTGCTGAACGGCACGTTGCCGATGGCTGCGTCGAAGTGTCCTTCAGGCAGTCGGGTGTCGGCGAAGGACTCGGCGCGGACGGTCGCGTGCGGGTACAGCTCGGCGCAGATCGCCGCCGTCAGTGGATCGAGTTCCACCCCGGTCATCTGCGCCGACGCCGGCGCGAGGCCGATGAACGTACCCGCGCCGGAACCGGGCTCCAGCACCGCGCCGCCGCGGAACCCCAGCCCGTCCAGCAGCCGCCACACCTGCCGGGCGATCATCGGGTCGGTGTAGTGCGCGTTGATCGTCGTGCGCGCGGCGGCATCCCACTCGTCGTCGCTCAGCAGCTCGCGCAGCTCAGCGCGCTCGGCATCCCATTCGGGCTTCAGATCATCGAAGACCTCGGGGATCGCGCCCCAGCTCGACCAGCGGGCGAGCACGCGCTGACCCTCTGGAGACGCGGGGCGACCCGTCGAGTTCAGATCGTGGATGAGGTGGATCGCCTCCACGTTCGCCCGATAGCGTGCCTTCGCGCCCGAGGGGCCAAGGTCGTCCTGCGAGGCGGGAACGAACCGAGGCGCTACCGCAGCTCGCGGAAGAAGCGGATCGTCGCCGCCTCGGCGAGCGTCGCCCGGTTCGCCCGCATGTACTCCCGTGGGGGCTCCGTCGCCACGAGCTCCAGCAGGAACTCGACCGGCAGCGCCCACGTCTTCGCCATCTCCTCCAACTCCACGGAGGAGGGCATCGAATCCGGGCAGTCCTGCATCCGCTCGGCCCAGAGGACCAGGTTCTCGTCGGAGGGACGGGTCTGCTCCCATTCCTCCCGTGCCTGATCCAGCGGCAGGCTCGGGTCGGTGACCCACGCCAGTTGCGACATCACGACCTCCTCCGCCTGTCTCCGGGCCGCTGTCAGCCGGGCGACCTTCTGCAAGAAAGTCTCCCCCTGCCGGTCGCTGCCCGCCAGCATCGACGCGAGGTTCGTCACCTGCGCCTGCATCTCCAGGCCCAGCGTCTCGAAGAACGTCGCCGGATCGCTCAGCTCCGCCACTCGGCTCGGAGCTGTCGCCTGCCAGTGCTCCAGCGCCATCTGCCCGTACTTGTTCATCGCCTGCCCCGGTTTCGCGAGCGGTGGCGAGCGCGGTGTCGGCGGCGGGCTCGTCGAGCCCCCACAGGTCGAACTCCAGTTGCCCCGGCCAGGGCTTCCGGGATCGCTGCCGCGCCATTCGCCGTCACCGCCCGCGCCCTACTGCTCCGCCGCGAGATGGGCGTAGAACTCGTCCTCGATGGCCTGCCTGCGAGCCACGTCGTCCTTGACGAACTGCGTGAAGTCGGCATCCCGGTCGGGGATCACCGTCTCCACCAGCATGGGATGCTCGTCCTCGCCCGGCCACACCGCCTGCCGCGTCGGACGGTCGGTGTTGAGCTTCGTGCCGCACGCGGTCACCGCGTCCCGAAGCTGCGGCACGAACGCCCAGAAGTCGCGCCACCAGCCGAACGGTGCCGAGCCGTGCTGCTTCTTGTCGTAGGCGTTGAGGTAGTGCTGCCGCAGCGCCGACAGCGGCCACACCAGCTCCGGGTGCCGATGCCAGAACGGCGGCACGACGTTCACGCTCAGGCCGAACTCGTGACGCAGCCAGTTCACGAAGGCGTTCAGCTCCAGCCACTCCACCTGCGCCTCGGCCGCGGTCAGGATGTTCCAGTTGACGGGGCGCGGCGGCTCCGGCGTGTCCTTCGCCTCGGCGTCCGGCTCCTTGGCCGGCCTCGGCGAAGGTGTCACCGGCTCGGGCTCCGGTTCCTCGAGCGGAGGCACATCGAAGTCGGGGTCATCGGGCGGGAACAGCGTCTCGTCGGTGGTCATGACGCGGCCTCACAGCGTCATCGGACGGGGTGACGGTTGCTGGGGGATGGTCGGGTCTGGCGCTTCGATGGCTGCGCTCTCGACGTGCTGCGTGCGCGAGCGGCCGCGATCGACGGCGTAGCTCGTGCGGGCGGCATCGGGGCCGATGTGCGTGGCGATGAACTCCTCGCCGCTGATCGTCTCGCCGTTCTTCTCGTAGCTGAACTTCTGGACGTGCCCGCTGGCGACGAAGGTGTCGCCGCGCGCGAACTTCTCGTAGGCGTGCTCCGCGGTCTTCCGGAACATCTTGAACGGGTAGAACTTCGTCTCGCCCTGGGTGAACGAGCCGTCCGGGTTGCGCTCGAACTGCTCCTGACCGATCCAGGCGAACAGTCGCGCCTCTCCTTTCTCGTTGAAGGACAGTTGCGGGTCGCTGGCGAAGAAGCCCCACAGGGACTCTTTGGTTCGCATCGGGATGCTCCTAACTTCTCCTGCCGAGAGAGGACTGCTACCCGATAGGTGCGCAAGCTCGACCGTCCGCGCCCCGGGCTACTGTGATGACATGGCTGAGAGGCGAGCGTCGCCTGGGCAGAGAACGCTGTAGGGACTCTTCGGAAATGTCCATTTCGTGGAGGAAATGTCCACGAGATGTCTATCCGGGACATCTTCCGGGAGGATCGCGGGTCGAAGAGCGAAGGTGCAAGCGCGAGACCGAGTACAGCCACTGATGTATAGTCAGCATGTGCTGACTATTGCCGATCGACTCGATGTGATGAACCGGCTCGGCCGAGCTATGGCCGACCCGACCCGCTCTCGGATCCTCCTGACCCTCTTGACCGGCCCGAGTTATCCGGCGGTGCTGTCTCGTGATTTGGGGCTGTCCCGCTCGAACGTGTCGAACCATCTGACGTGTCTGCGCGGGTGCGGGATCGTGGTGGCTGAGCCCGAGGGCCGGCAGACCCGGTACGAGGTCGCAGACCCGCACCTCGCGCGCGCGCTGACGGCGCTGGTTGATGTGACGCTCGCGGTCGACGAGAGCGTGCCATGCATGGACCCGGACTGCGGGGTCGAGGGCTGCGTGGCGGGGGAGGTTCGGGCGTGAGCGCGGTCACGGGCTCGCAAGCCGAACACGTCGACCTCGACGACGATGATGACGATCACCGGCCGTGGTATCGGAGCCCGAGCGTTCTGATCCCGATCGCCTCCGGCGTCGCGTTCGCCGCCGGTCTGGTGTGCGAGTGGACCGGCGCGGAGACCGCGGGTCTGGTGTTGTTCTGGATCGGTCTGCTGCTGGGCGCGTACACGTTCGTGCCGGGCGCGCTGCGCAAACTGTTCACCAAGGGCAAGCTCGGTATCGGCCTGCTCATGACGATCAGCGCCACCGGGGCGGTGATCCTCGGCTACGTCGAGGAGGCCGCCGCACTCGCGTTCTTGTACTCCATCGCGGAGGCGCTGGAAGACAAGGCCATGGACCGCGCCCGCGCAGGGCTGCGGGCACTGTTGAAGCTCGTGCCCGACACCGCACTCGTCAAGGGCGGCGACGCCACCACGGAGGTGGAGGCGAAGGAGCTGCGTGTCGGCGATGTGCTCGTTGTCCGGCCGGGCGAACGGATCGCGACAGACGGCATCGTGCGTGCCGGGCGGAGCAGCCTGGACACGTCCGCGATCACAGGCGAGTCGATCCCGGTCGAGGTCGAGCCCGGCATTGACGTGTCGGCCGGGTCGATCAACACCACCGGCGTCCTCGAGGTCGAGGCCACCGCCGCTGGCACCGACAACTCGCTCACCACGATTGTGGAACTGGTCGAGCAGGCGCAGGCCGAGAAGGGCGACCGCGCCCGCCTGGCCGACCGCATCGCCCGCCCCCTCGTTCCCGGCGTGATGATCCTCGCCGTGCTGGTCGGCGTGCTCGGGTCGCTGCTGAGCGGCGACCCCGGGGTGTGGATCACCCGTGCTCTGGTCGTGCTGGTCGCAGCGTCGCCGTGTGCTCTGGCGATCGCTGTCCCGGTCACCGTCGTATCTGCCATCGGCGCCGCGTCAAAGTTCGGTGTGGTTGTGAAGTCCGGTGCCGCGTTCGAGCGATTCGGTGGCATCCGCCACCTCGCCGTCGACAAGACCGGCACTCTGACCCGCAACAAGCCCACTGTTACCCATGTCGTCACCACCGGCGCGACCCAGGATGGTGTGCTGGCATGGGCAGCGAGCCTGGAAGGCCACAGCACGCATCCCCTCGCCGCAGCGATCACCAACGCGGTTCCCGGCGCTCCGGCCGCTACAGACGTCCGCGAGACCGCCGGCCACGGCATTGTCGGCACCCTCGACGGAGCTCGTCTCGCCGTAGGGAGTCCACGTTGGCTAGACGCTGGCACGCTGGCCGACGAAGTGCAGGCGATGGAGTCCGAGGGGATGACCGTTGTCATCATCCACCGCAACGACCAGCCAGTCGGCGCGATCGGGGTGCGGGACGAGCTGCGTCCTGAGGTTCCTGAGGTCATCGCCACGCTGAACCGGCGCGGGATCGGGGTGACGATGCTCACCGGCGACAATGCCCGCACCGCCGCGGCCCTCGCCGTACAGGCCGGCATCAGCGACGTGCGCGCCGAACTGCGTCCCGAGGACAAGGCCGCCGCTGTCGCGGAAATGTCGAAGTCGCAGCCCACCGCGATGATCGGGGACGGCATCAACGACGCCCCCGCTCTCGCGGCCGCGGACCTGGGGATCGCGATGGGGGCCAAGGGCGCGGATGCTGCGATCGAGTCCGCCGACGTCGCGTTCACCGGCCACGACCTGCGTCTCATCCCGCAGTCTCTCGCTCACGCCCGTCGCGGCCGCAGCATCATCAACCAGAACGTTGTGCTGTCCATCGCGATCATCGCAATCCTGCTGCCGCTGGCGATCACCGGCATTCTGGGCCTCGCCGCCGTGGTGCTGGTGCACGAAGTCGCGGAGGTCATTGTGATCCTCAACGGGCTCCGCGCGGCGCGGCGCACGAAGGCATGACCGGTCTCGTTCATGGCCTCGCGCAGGGAAGGGCGGATGCCGTGAAAATGAATTCCGCCGGCCCTATTGGCTCGCGCGTCCGACCACGTCTATTCCTGATCGCGTGCGCCGTCGCTGCCGGGGCGGTGCTGATCGACCAGGGAACCAAAGCACTCGCCCTTTCACGGCTCAGCGAACAAGCCCGCATCCCACTCCTCGGAGACTGGCTCGGCTTGCAGCTCGCGTTCAACCCCGGCACCGTCATGTCCCTCGGATCCGGCTCAACCTGGCTGCTCACCATCATCGCGGCCGCGGCATCCGTGGCT
This sequence comes from Microbacterium sp. 5K110, assembly GCF_005774735.1. Classification (GTDB taxonomy): domain Bacteria; phylum Actinomycetota; class Actinomycetes; order Actinomycetales; family Microbacteriaceae; genus Microbacterium. The sequence goes on from NZ_VBUM01000001.1 coordinate 92,826, forward strand.
CTGCTCATCGCCGCCACGCGCGCCCGCACCGCCGGGTGGGCGGTCGCGATTGGCCTGCTATGGGGCGGCGCGGTCGGCAACCTCCTGGACCGCCTGCTCGCCCCACCCGGATTCGGTCGCGGCCACGTCACCGACTTCCTCGCCTACGGCAACCTGTTCATCGGCAACCTTGCCGACGTCATCCTCGGTGTCGGCGTCGCCCTCGGCATACTCCTCTACGTCTCGCAGTCGAAGGGCAGAAGGTCGAGTCATCAGCCCGACGAGCACAGATCGACTCCGAAAGACATCTAGAAGCATGCTCGCGGCGGCTTTCGAGGACATTCCGCCTGTCACTTCCGCGTCCTGCCGCTGCGAAGATGGACATTTCTGAGCGGTCCCTACAAACGCGAGAGGTAGGTCGTCCAGTGTCGTTCGTGAACAACTCGACCGGCGAAGAGTTCGAGGATGAAGACGAGTACCTGCGTTCGATGAAGCAGGATGACTCCTACCAGTTCTCATACGACTATGAGTACGTCGCCGACAGATTCGGCGACGGTGATGACGACGTGAAACTGGAGAACGCGAGGCTCAACGTCTCGCTGACTTGGGACGACTACTCGGCTCCGGGATACGTCGTCTCGTATACCGTCGATTCGCCGACCCCGATTCCAAACGACTGGACGGGCGACGCCGACCAGATCTTCAATGACTTGTGGCTTGCCGTTACCGCGGACCTGAGTTCGCTTGGTATCGGCTCGCAGCTGCACAAAGACTGGCCGATCTAGCCTCCTCACAGTCAGTCGTCGGTGACTGTTGCCTCACCTATCCCTGCGGTGCCCGGCCGCATGATCGCCTCGACCTCGGCGCGCTGGGCGAGCAGCGTCTCGGCTTCCGGCCGATGGAGCCAGTAACGCATGGTCGTGATGATCGGCGGCGCGGAGCGCAGCAACACGAGCGAGGTGCCCTGGGGCAGGGTGCGGATGTCTTCGACCTTCATGATCGGGACGCGGCGGATCGAGCGTTGGTTCGAGCGCAAGCCGCGCTCCCCGATGGTCACGGAGTCAGTCGTCTCGTCGCGTTCGCCGATCAGTGTGGAGATGTCCTGGAGGTGCCGTGTGTCCGTCCCGCCGCCGAGGACGATCTTGGTGATGCTCGCATCCCACATCGCGGTCGCGGCGTCGTCGCCCCAACGACCTCGCGCCTGGGCGAGCGACTGGAACACGGGCATCACCGTGAGCCCGGTGCCGCCGCCCTCCGCCATGAGGACCGGAAGCGAAGGCAGAGGCGCGAGGTTCCCGATCTCGTCGAGCGCGAGCAGCACAGGCGGATCGAGCCGCGCGCCCGGCGAGCGCGCGGCGATGCGCCGAGCCGTCTCTACGAGGTCTTCGATGAACGCCGCGACGAGCGACGAGGACGCCCCCGCTCCGGCTCCTGTCGCCAGCAGGTAAAGCGTGCCGGACCCGCGCAGGAACGCCTCGGGGTCGAACTGCTCGTCCTCGCTGGGGCTGACCGCCTCCAGCACCCGTGGGTCGGCGAGCGAGGCGAGGGAGAGCGAGACGCCCTGCCAAATGGAGTCGCGGGTGCGAGGGTCGGATTGCAGCATCCCGTCGAGCGACTCGGCCCATCCGGTCGCGGCGTGGGGGTGCGACGCGAGAATGGAGACGGCATCCGCCGCAGCCGCAGGGTCGAGCGTCCAGCGGAATAGCTCGGCGGGTTGCCGGTGATCGAGCGCCGCGGCGTGCAGAAGCGCCTGTAGCGCCGTGCGCGTCTTGCCTTCCCAGAATCCGCCGTTCTCGACAGAGGGGCCGGAGAGCCCGGTTCCCGCGGCGAGACCTGTGCCGCGGATCATCGCGGTCAGGGGCACCTCGCACCCGCGGATCGGTGACCACCGCAGACCCGCGGGCACGCCCTCGGCGAGGTGCTGGGGATCGAACACGGAGACTGGGCCGCCGTGCGACTGGCGGGCGCGGAGCGTCGCCGTGAGGTTGTCTGGCCGGGTCGAGGTCGTGATGACCGCACCGGGCGCGTCGAGGATGGTGTTGATGACGATGTTCGCGCCCTTGCCGGATCTCGGCGGGCCGATCAGCAGGATCGAGTCCTCCACGGATGTCCACACGCGCTTGCCGCGCGAAGTGCCGAGGAGGTAGCCGACCTGCTCGGGTTTCGGGTCGGTGAGCGAGGGGCGCAGGGTCTTCGCTCGACGCAGGAGGTCGCGTTCGGATGCGGCCCGCTGCACATCGCGCCCCTCGGCGATTCCCTCGATCCGGTTCGGGTCGGCCTTGGTCCGCTTGCCCAGCTCGCGCACCCATCGCCAGATGAACCACGTCGCCGTTCCGACGGCAGTGAGCAGGAGTGCGACGGTGATCCAGTAGGCGACCGGGCTGAGTGACGCGGAGCCGAGTGCCGAGCCGGGGTCATCGGGGTGGAAGACCACGCCGACTCCCGCTTCGAGACCTGCCGCAGGCTGGGGCGCAACTGTGACGAACGCAGCGATGCTCCCGGCCAAGCGCAGCGCACCGGCCAGCAGCATCGCACCGATGAGCGCGCCGAGGGCGAGGTTCGTCAGCTCGTCGCCGAACGCCCTGGCTCGCGGTGACGAACTGGTCATGCCGGGTGTCCGATGACGCAGGTGCCCGAGACGCGGCCGAGCAGGATGACCTCGTGCGTGGGGCTCAGATCGAGCAGACCCGGCTCGATCTGAGCCCTTGCCGCTCCGTCGCCGCTTGCCGCGGCGTGCCGGACGATGACCGCTACGGCCACATCCTCGCCTGGTACGAAGCCCTCGCCATTCTGGAGTGCGCGCGGGTGCGAAGGCTCCGTCGCATCCCGCGCGGAGTCGCCATCCTCGACCGAGGCCCGCGGTCCTGCGGGCGGGGACTGGTCGAGGGACACGGGGTGCAGTGGAGCGGTCACGATATCCGTGTAGACGGTGCCATCGAGTTCGTGCACCACGACGCGGACTGGGGAGCGGCGCTGCTCGATCACTTCGCTGATGATCTGCGCGAACGAGTGCCGCTGCCACGGCGGAGCGAACGTCGGCGGACCGAACAGCTTCCCGTCGACCACGACGCGCAGCGTCGCGTCCGCCTGCACGGTCATCGTCACGACCGGCAGCACGGGCGGCACGTTGGCTGAGTCCTCCTGCTCGGCGCTCTCTGAGCGAGCGCGGCGTCGCCGCGAAAGGGTGATGGACATTTCACGCTCCTCTGGCCTTCTGACCTGTCTCGTACATCGCAAGTTCGGCAGGGTGGAGCTGGTGCTGGACGACGAACGAGCGGTTCTTGATCCTCCAGAGCCCCTGCCCGGTGCCGAGGCCGGGCAGCAATCCCTGCTCAGTTCCGGTGAGTCCGAGGGCCTGCGCAGTCGCTCCGAGCTGATCGCTCTCCTGCCTGTAGATCACCCGTGTCTCGGCGTTGGCGAGCAGGGACGAGGCGAGTGCGCGCATCGCCGAGCCCTGGTCGCCTACGTTGTCGAGGTCGCTGAGCTTGTGGAAAATGAGCAGGTTGGCGATGCCGTAGTGCCGCGCGAGCCGCCACTGTGCATCCATCCGGCGCAGCAGCGCCGGATGCGACATGAGCCGCCACGCCTCGTCGTACACGACCCAGCGCGGGCCGCCCGCCGGGTCGAGCAGCGCCGACTCCATCCACGCCGACGAACACGTCATGAGCACGGAGATGAGCGTCGAGTTCTCCGCAACCCGCGACAGGTCTAGCGACACCATCGGCAGCGACGGGTCGAAGCGCACGGTGCTCGGGCCGTCGAACAGTCCCGCCAAGTCACCGGCCACGAGTCTCCGAAGCGCGTGTCCGACGAGTCGGCCGTCCTCGGCGAGCCTGCCATCGTCGTTCTCGGCGTTCGGAGCGAGGATGCGGTCGACCACCATCGGAAGGATCGGCACATCGGCCGAGCGCACCGCATCGGCGAGCGCGATGTCGACGGCGGTGTGCTCCAGCGGGGTGAGGCCGCGGTCGAGGACGGTCTCGGCGAGCGCGCCGATCAGGTCGCGTCGCCGTGAGGTGACCTGGCTCTGCCACTCGGCATCGCTGAGGCCCGAAGGCCGGTGCCCTTCATCGAGGGGATTCAGCCGCGTAGACATCCCGTGCCCCAGCATGATCGCCCGACCGCCGACCGCCTCAGCGACGGCCGTGTGCTCGCCTTTCGGATCGCCGGGGACGTACACCCTCCGACCGAATGGGATTGACCGTGTATAGAGACTCTTGGCGAGCGAGGACTTGCCGGAGCCGACGATCCCCGCGAGCACGATGTTCGGTGCGGTGATGATGCCCTGCGCGTAGAGCACCCACGGGTCGTAGACGAACGAAGCCCCGCTGTAGAGATCCTGGCCGACGAACACGCCAGCGGAGCCGAGCCCGCCCTCGGCGAGGAACGGATACGCCCCTGCCAGCGTCGCGCTTGTGTCCTGGTGGCGCGGCAGCCGAAAACGGCCGGGCGTGCGGAGTGCTGCGGGCCGCGTCTCGCCGGACGGTGGCAGGTAGGTCGTCGCCCGCCTTGCCTCGCGTTCGGCCTCCCATGTCGCCCGCGCCCGCTCCTGCTGAGCCTTGCGGTCGGCGGTCTCGATCTTGCTCGCCGCTCGCCGTCGCGCCTTCCGCGCGGCGCGGCGCTCGCCTGCCGGGTCGAGCAGGACCGCGGTGTGCAGGCGCTCGCGGTCGCCGGGGCTCATAGTGATAATCCTCGCCGGGAGCTGACCGGGAGTGCCTCGAACGGGTCGCGGGAGAACGGGTCCAACTCAGGTCGACTGGCGACAGGTGCCGGGTGCCACGCGATGTAGCTCGAATGCTGCGACGCCTGATCGACGGCGGTCTCGGCCGACTGGACGAGTTCTGCGGCCCTGCGCAGTGCGTTGGCGGCGGCCCAAGCCTCGTCAACCCCGGCCTCGCGGTCGCCGTTGTCGAGGAACGCCTTGTCCTGGTGCAGGACATGCGCCGCCGCGACCTGCTCCAACACTTGCTCCAGGGATCGCAGCGTCCCTAGCAACTCGCCGACCACCTGATATGTGTCCGCGGGATCAGCGAACGCACGGCTCGCGTGCGCGAGCGCCCGCACCGCCTCGCGGGCGTCTGCGGCGTCCTCTACAGGGTTGCTGAACGTCGGCATTTCGTCTCCCTGGCGTCTCGATCTGCCAGGAAGGTGCGCACGTTATCCCCGACGTCAGAGGTCGAGGCTACGGTCGATCCGACGACCTGTTGTGAGGAAGAGCATGAGCGCAAGCACATACCGCGGCCAACTTGAGCGCAAGCGGAAGCAGCGCATCGACGCGGAAAAGAAGGCTGGAGAGTACCGCGGGAAGGAATCGAAAAAGCGAGCTGAGTCAGCGGCAGCTCGTGCTGCGGCCAGCAAGTCGAAGAGCTCCAGCACCATCCAGTCCAAGCTGCGCGAAGCCGAAAGGAAGGAATCGGAGGCTGCCGCGGCAGGTAAGGAGGCGAGTCGATGGCAGTCGCGCGCGGCCGGCTATGCCAAGGAGGAGATGGCGCTTGCCGACAAGCTCGCACGGGCAGAAGCATCCGAGAGCAACGCCGCTGAACGTAGACGCAAGCTGGACCAACAGCGTGCGGATCGGCAAGCCGCGGCCCAGCGCGCCGTTCTCGAGCGGCGGCTGAGCGCCACGGAGTCCGCCGTCTCGCAAGTCATTCGTGAGCTTCCTGCCCCGAAGCCTGAGAAGCTCCGCGTGCTGATGCTCGGCGCATCGTCGGAAGGCGATCTGCGCGTGGGGCGTGAGCAGAAGCGGATTCGTGCAGCGGTCGAGTCGGCGCTTCATCGTGACTTGGTTGAGCTGGATGTCCGTCCTGCTGCAACGACGGCCGATCTGCTGGATGGCATCACGAAGTTCCGTCCGCACGTCGTTCACTTCTCCGGCCACAGCAATGAGGACTTGATCGTCTTCGAAGACGAAACCGATACGCCCCACGAGGGTGTGATCGTGAGCGCGCGCGCCTTCGCTGCCGCGATCAATGCAACGGACGATCCGCCCTTGCTCGTTCTTCTGAACTCCTGCCGGTCTGCTGGTCAGCTTGACGCCCTCGTTGCCGACATTGTTCCGTTCGCAATCGGCATGGCAGACGAGATTGAAGACGGTGACGCGATCAGCTACGCGGCGCAGTTCTACGCCGCGGTGGCGAACGGACAGTCGATTAACTCGGCCCATCTGTCTGGGCAGGCGGCTCTGCAACTGGCGGGTCTCGATGGTGCCGACCTGCCGACTCTAGCCTGGGCAGAGGGCGTCGACCCATCCGCGACTTTGCTCGTGCGTCCGGCCGAGTGACTACGACCTGATCGGCGAGAGGGGACGCAGCGTGCGCGTCGTCACACGTCCCGACAGAGCGGGAGCGCGGCGACGGCGAATGCGGTGGCTTGCTGGCCGACGAGTCTGCGCGTTTCGCAGGACGCTTGGACCGCGGCTTGCTCGATGGCGGCGACGGCGGCATCCAACTCATCGACCGTGGGCGCGGAGACGGAGATGAGGCCGGTGTAGCGGAGCACGCCGTGCCCTGCGGTGAGGTCGGACTCCTGCTGGAGCACGTCCTGGTACTCAGCCGTGCGTGAGGCGTCCTCGACCTGCCCGATCTTCGCGCGTTGGGTTGCGTCGGAGAGCAGGCCGACCTTCTTCTTCCGCAGGTCGCGGGCCGCGATGTCGGCGCGAACTGGCGTGCAGATGAGCGAGAACGACCGCTGCACGCCGGAGGTGAGCAGCAACGGGGCGAGGAATCCGGGGAACACCTGCGAGCGCGGCCACTCGGAGAGCCATAGCACGGTGTGGTGCGCGGAGTCGGTGCGCACGCGATCCCAGCTCTCGGTCACCGCGACCGGCCCCGCGGTGGCGAGGGAACGCCCGATGTCGGCGTGCCGCTCCAGCGCGGGCGCGGCAGCCGGGTCGTAGGCGGAACGCAGGATGACGGCGACCTCGCCAGGCGCGAGCCAGCCGGTGGTGGCGAGGTCCGCAGCGCGCAGCGCCGCGACGAGCGTGGTCATCTCCTGACGCAGCACTGCTGCAGCTCCACGAATGCCGCCGCCCGCTGAACGGATCTGTCGTCCCGAGGCGTTCATATCGAGCGCAATCGAGATGGTCGTCGCATGGCGCTCGCCGGTCGGCCCAGCACGCTCGATCAGCTCCCGGTAGGTGGTCGCAGGCCAGGAATCGTCGTCGGTGCCGTGCCTGGCCCACCATTCGGCGAGCCCCGTGCCTGAGTCCGGCAGCGTCCGCTCGCAGACCTGGAGCCGGGCAATCCGGCCCGAGCGGCACGCGGTAGCGAGCACCCGACCCCAGCCGTTGATCCGCCGCTCCTGCTCGCCCGGATCGAGCAGCACGAACGCCGGGTGCGTCACTCCCAGCACTGCGGTCAGGGTCTGAGCGTGGGGGTCGTGCACCATCGCCGCGCCCGTCTCGGGATCGACCCATTCGCGCAGCGCGGTCGCATCGCCGGGGAGCGCGAGCGTGCCGACGGGGCGCGGCTTGATGACCCGGCGGCGGAAGATCAACTGCCCTGCGGTGCTCCGCCACATCCAGCGCGACACGATGGACAGCCAGTCGACGAGCTTGCGCCCGCCCACGGGGACGACCGCGAGCAGCAGACAGCTGAGCCAGATCGGGGATGTCCAGACCAGCCCCATGCCACCGCCCGTGTAGATCGTGGCGACGACGGTGACCACGCCGATGCCCAGCACGATCAACTGCGAGATCGACAGTCCGAGCAGGATGCCACGGTGCGCGAGTCGGGAGAACTGCACGGGGGAGAGCTGCTGCTCGGGAGCCGGGGGGTGCTGGGTGGCCATGTTCTACCCCTTCCTCGGCGCTACGGGTATCGGCGGCGTGGATGTCTCCGCGTGCCCGGCTGCTGCGCCGCCGACCGCGGCACCGACTTTCGGCCCAGTCGTCGCCGCGGCTTTGACAACCTGCGCCCCGACGACGGCTGCGGCCGCGGGGCCGGCCGCTGCTGCCCCGGCACCTGCCGCGCCTCCCGAGGCCGCCGCTCCGCCACCGGAAGCGGCCGCCCCGCCACCTGCGCCCGCAGCGCTGCCTGCTGCGCCACTTGCAGCGGGAGCTGTGCTCGGCGCGGGAGGAGTCCCGCCTCTCGCGCCGCTTTGCCCTCCGAGGACGGACTTTGCCGCGTTCGGCTGGGCCTTGACCGGCAGCGGGACGGGCCGGTTGAGCGCCGACTTCGCTTCCTGCTCGCTCGACATCGCGTGGTACATGTCGAAGCCCACGAACGAGATGAACTTGTACGTCAGGTACGGCGCGAACGCGGCGATGAACATCAGCACGACGCCCGAGATCGGGTCACTGATCGAGGCGAGGTCGAGGTCGATGGGCGCGCTGATCTGCCCAATGGCGACCAGGAACACGACGACGATGACGAGCTTCGAGAAGATGAGCGCCACGACGAACGCCGCCCAGCGTCCGAACCAACCCTTCGCGGCATCCCAGGTGAACCCGGCGAGTGCGATGGGCGCGAAGACAATGGCGACCAGCAGAAGCGCCTTACGGACAAGCAGCGTGAACCACACGATGCCCGCACCCGCGATGCCGAGCCCGGCAAGGAAGATCGTGATGATCGCACCGACACCGGGCGAGGCGATGTTGATCGTCGTCAGCCCAGCGGCGAGCAGTGCCATGCGGTCACCGATGCCTTCCATCGTGTTGCCAGTCGCCTGCACGATGCCGATGGTGAGCTGATCGGTGACCTCCAACAGGGTCGCGGTGAGGGTGATGGCGACGAACGATCCGAGCACCGACTTGGCAAGTCCCACGCCCGCGCGCGACAGTGCCATCGGATCTCGATGCACGAGCCCGGTGATGAGCTGGAGGCAGAAGAAGACGAGCATGACGAAGATCGCCACCCCGAACAGCACGTTATAGACCGAGACGTACTGGCTTCCGGTCACGTCGACGAGCGTGGTCGAGTCGAACACTGCCCACACGCTCTCGAACAGCCAGGCGGCGGCCTGCCCCATTGCCTGCGCAAGCCAGTCGAACGGCGCGGAGATGAGCGACGCAGTTCCCTCACCCACGGCATCGCACACTGACGCGATGACGGGCACATCACAAACACTCATCGGCTCAGCCATCTCAACTCGGTCGTGGTGCTAGACCGACTGGCCGACGTTCCAGAAGAAGTTGACCAGGGTGACGGATGCCCCGCAGATGATGGCCGCGCCGCACGAGACGAGCACGCCGACCTTGCCCCGGCTGGCGAGGTGCGGATTCGAGCTGTTCGCCCCGTAGCCCCAGACCACGGCCGAGATGATGAGGGCGAGGACAGCGAGGATGAGCCCCACGGTCATGGCCGCGCCGACGATGACGCGGAGCTGCTCGATGCCGGGCAACCCGTCGGTATTGGGATCGATGTCGATCACTGTGTGCTCCTTCAGCAGGCGAGGGACGCCTTTACCCTGTAGGTGCGCACGCTGTCCCGATTGGATTGGCCTCAGATGCCCGCGCCGACTCCGAGCAGGAAGTTGACCCAGGTGACGCCGAGGCCGGCGAGTGCGGCAGCTCCGACGGAGACGAGGAATCCGGTGCGCGCGCGGACAGCCGAAGTGATGTTGCCGTTCGCCGACGAGATCGCCCACACCGCGGCGCAGATGACGAGCATGAGCACGGCGAGGATGAGCACGACGGTGAGCAGCGCGCCAACGATGGCGCGCAGTTCTGCCTGACCGCCGACGGCTCCGAAGTCGGGGAATATGTCCATGTCATGCGGCCATCTGCGCTGAGCAGAGTGCCGCGGTGCCTGCGGCATCGAGGTTCTGCACTCCGTGAGCGGCAAGCCACGGCTCGGCATCGACGGCCGCTGCGTTCGCCCCGCCTGGCCGGATCTCGAAATGCAGGTGGGCTCCGGTCGACCTGCCCGCCGAACCGACGTTGCCGATGTGCTGCCCGGCAACGACGCGATCCCCGACGCTGACGAGGACGCCGCTCTGCCACATGTGCGCGTAGGCGGAGGCGATGCGCTCGCCGCCGATGGTGTGCTCGATGATGATGAGGTTGCCGTAGCCGCCCGACGGTCCGGCGAAGCTGACCACGCCATCGGCGAGCGCGAGGATCGGCGTGCCGTCGTCGGCAGCCCAGTCCGTTCCTGAGTGGAACGCTCGCTCACCAGTGAAGGGGTCTTCGCGCCACCCGAAGTCGCTGGTGTTCACCCACGTCCCGCTCGGCAGCGGGAAGACGATGGCGGTCGTCTCGGGTACCTCGCCGAGCGGGGTACCGCCCGGCGTGGTTTCGGCGCGGCGCGTGAGTGCAGCGAGGATCGCCTCGGCGACCGGCTGGTAGTTCTGGTAGCGGTCGGGATATGCCGAGACCTCGACCGCTTGCGCTGCCTCGCTAGGGTCGAGGTGCTGCCAGTCGGGTATGTCGAGCAGTCCGCGCGGTGATGGGTAGTTCGGTCCGCTCGAACCTCCGTAGAAGGCGCGCGATTGGTAGGTCGCGTTCATCAGCTCGGCGACGGTGCCCCATCCTGCACTCGGACGCATTTGGAACAGGCCGAGAGAGTCGTGATCGCTGCCCTCTCCGTCGTTCGGGAAATCGCTCGACTCTGGAATCGCAGCCGAGTTTGCGAGCATTCGTAGCCGCGCCTCGGTGAGTGCGGCCATGAGCGCGATGACGATGCCAGCGCGACCAACGCCCTCGGTCTGCGCGCCGACCGTGATGATGGTGGCTGCATGGGTTAGCTGCTCATGGTTGAGGGTCACGGTCTCGCCCGCGCGCGTCGTGGCTGTGAGCGACTCCGGGATCGGCCCGACAACGAGCGAGCTTGACGAGAGACATGCGGCGAATACCGCGGGCGACACGAGCAGACCCACGCCGACCAGGCTCATGGGGAGCACTGCGACGAGGGTGGCGATGACCACAACGAGCTTCTTCATGCGGGTGCCGATCAACGCAGGGGGTTGTCAAGCTCGGAGATGCGAAGCGCGCGGCAGGTATCGAAGGTCGGCTCGCAGGTGATGAAGACGGTGAACGCGACTTCGTGGGAGCTGGTCACGGGCTCGGTGCCGTGGATACCCTCGCGTTGCCGAATGCCGGTGATCGTGTACGCGACGGTGCCTGGAAGGATCTGTCCCTCGGCTGCCTGCTCGAGCGCCGTCGCCCACTCGTCCGGCACGAACACGTCGTTGATGTCGAGCCATTGGCGGGTCTGCATCGTGCGGAGCTGCGCCCAGGCGTCCGCGGTCGGGAGATAGGTGCGCACGTCAGAGGCGAGTCCGGCGGTCTCATTGCCGGAGGGGTCGCCCACATTCACGATGGCCTGCGCGTAGTCGGTCGGCCCGAACTCGGTCGCGGTGTCCCATGTGAACAGCGCGATGGCGAGGGCTCGCGCGAACGTCTCGGGGTCGTCGGACTCACGGATGGCGGGCGGCGCGCTCGATGTCGGGAACGGTGCGTTGGTGGAAGCGCCTGATGGGCCGCTCGTGGAGCTGCCGCCCGGCGAAGGCTCGGATCGAGGTGCGAGCAGCAACCCGTAGAGCCCGACTCCGACGAGGACGGCAAGCACGGCGGCACCGACGATCAGGAGGATCATGAGGCGACGAGGGAAGCGAGTCTGCGGCATCAGGCACTCTCCTTGGCGAGACGTTGGCGGGCGGCTCGGGCGGCTCGGGCCGCGTCGAAGAAGCGGACGGTAGCGTCGAGGATCGTCTCCAAGTGCTCCCACTGGTCATCACTCAGCGCGGTGCCGACCTCGGCAGGGTCGTAGTGTGACCACCACTGATCGAGGTCGTTCCAGGTGAGGGTGAACGCCCGCACCGGATAGCGAACCGGCACGGCGCTCGGCGCTGGTGCGGGTGCCGGGCCTCGCTTGCGCCCTTGCTTCGCGCGGTCCAGTGCCTCCTGTGCGAGCAACTCCAGCTCGCCGGGTGGCTCGGGTTCCTCCTGCGGGATCGCCAGCATGGCGATCGTGCGGGCGTGCGCCGTGGTGATCGACGAGCCGCGGTCGATGGCGTCGAGTTCTGAGCGGGCGAAGCCGCGCACATCCTCCGGCTGTCGGGGGTCGTTGGCGATCCGCTGGAGGTCGTTGATCTGTTCCAGGCTCGTGTACGACTTGCGCCCGGTGACCATGAGCGCAGCCTGCGCGCGGGACTTGCCCGGAGCGCCGACGAGCGGTGGTGCCGTGACGGCACCACCGCTCGTTCCGGCGATCTTCCCGCCAGCACCGAACTGCGTCGCCGCCTGACGACGAGCGGCGTCCTCGGCCATGAGCGTCTTCAGCTCGCGGTACAGCGCCGCGGCCTCGGTCTGCGTGAATGGCTTGTGGAGCACGTTGTCGGCCTGCTCGGCCATGAGCCTCTGGAGCCGGTCGCTGATCCCGGAGCGCACGAAGACGTTGACCTTCTTATGGCCGAGCTTGCGCAGCGCCGCGATGCGTCGAGCGCCGCACACGAGCACGCCGTCCGGTGTCACGGTCGGAGGCTGGAGAAGTCCATCACGTTCGATGGATGCTGCGAGTCCGTCGATGTCGCCCATCTCAATGCGATGACGGCTGCCGACGACGATGGAGTCGATGGTGCGTTCCAGCTCGATGTGCCCGGTGCTCGCCGCCATGTGCTCACCTCGCCCCCGCCAGAGTGGGCGCGTTCAGGCCGAGCAGCAGCACGAGGTCGTCATCGGTGAGCAGCGCACGCAGGGGCTCGCCGACAAGAAGGCGGAACAGCACGCCGCGGCCGACGGCGGTGTGGGCCTGATCGGGATCGGGGTTGCCGAGGATCGCACGGAGCAGCGCGTTCCAGCTCGTCGACGACAGATCGAGCACGGCCCGAGCGTGTGGGTCTCGCCGAAGCGATTCCGCTGCGCTCGCCCGCGACGGCGCGTCGCCGAGTCGAGTGCAGATGTGCTCGATGGCCGCGCGCGCCGTCTGCTCCGGCCAGTCGAGCAGCGCCAGTAGCTTGATCGCGTCCTCGACTGCACGGACGACGCCAGATACCTCGTCGTCCGATTCGTTCTCGTCCTCACCCGCGGGTGCGACCTGCAACGCTTCGTGGTAGTCGGTGAGCGGGTTCTCCCGGTCGCTGAACCGCTCCGGGTCGTGGAAGCCGCTGTATTGCGGTCTGCGCGCCTGATGCGTCGAGCACAGCAGCCCGTTGCCCCGTTCCTCGGCGATCAGTGTGACCTGCACGGCCCGGGTGACGACGGCCCACGGATCTTCCGCGTTGCGCACGGCCGGGGTGCGCATCGCGTCGAACGCGGCGCTCGCTGCCTCCCACGGGTCGAGGCCGTGCTTTCGCGCGAGGCTCGCGTACCGACCCGCAGTGTATTCCATGAGCGCCGCGACATCCACGTCGCGCCGCCACGCGCCTTTCCCATCGTCGTGCAGACGCTCCAGGAGCGCGCGCAGTCCCTCCGGGGTGCGGAACGACGTGGGAGCGGCCTGGGCAGACATGGCGCGCTCACAGGCGGCGGAGCGGGTCGCGGCTGACAGAGGACTGGCGCGCGGGGGACTGCCCGAACGCGGAGAGCGGCGCGATGCCCTGGGCACGCCCGCGGATGCCGGGCCGGGTCACCGGAGTCGCCTGCGGCGAAGTCTGCCGACGTTCCTCAACGCGGCGCGCCAGCTCGGTGCGCAGGTCGATGCCGCGCCCGATCATGCGGGCCGAAGCGGATGGGAGCAGCTCGGTCGGGCGCACCCACACGACCTGGCTGCGGTCGTGCTCTGCGCTCAGCCGCTCCAGGAGTGGGTGGCCGCCGCGCCACGTCTGCGCGGCGAGCCACGGGTCCGTGTGGCGCGCCAGCTCCGAGATCTCAGCAGCCTCGCTCGGAGTCGGCTTCAGCGTGTGGAGGACATCGGCAAGCCGACGGGCGTGCTCGTCCTCCGGCAACTCATCGTTCACAGCGCGCCTCCTTCCGATGCCGCGGAGAGCACGGGCGTCGCCAGCCAGCGGCCGACCGTGGACGGATGCACCCCCGCCGCGCGAGCGATCGCCTTATTCGTCATGCCGTCCTCCTTCAGTCGCAGGGCGAGTTCTCTGGGAGCAAGGTGCGCAGGCGGTTCCGGCGACTGGTACTCGACTGCGTTCGACACCAACACGGCAGGCTGCGCCGACGGCTCCGCACGGAACCGTCGGGTGAGCACGACGGTCAAGTGCGTGATCGCCAGCAGCACGAGCGGAGGTACTGCGGCGACCGATCCTGCGAGTGCCGAAGGAACGTCGGCGTCAGCGGCGACGACCGCGTGGATCGCGTTGGCTGCTACCGAGACCGCGGCACCGGCCATGAGCAGCAGCCACGGATACCAGGCGGCACGCTGCCCCGCGAGCGCGACGACGGACACTGTGGCAACGACGATGATGCCGTCCACGATGAGCGGCCATGCCCACGCCTGGCTCTCATCGACGCCGGAGCGTCGCGCGAGGTCGGCGAGCGCCGTGAACGACAGCCAGAAGGCGGCTGCGGCGATGAATACGGTCCCAGCTACCGCCGTCCACACGGCGATCCGCCCGCGCGGCTGTTGCATGCTGCCGGGGATCACGAGAGCACCTGACCAGATGAAGGCTGAGCTGCATGGCTGGGCACGGAACTGGCGGTAGGCGCGGACGGTGCGCCCCTCGCTACGCGGTGCGCCGAGCGGATCGTCGTCTCGATCTCCGGCGCGGGCAAGCCTGCGCGCTCGGCAGCCGGCCCCAGCGCGGCACGCACGCGGTCGGGCGGGATGCCCGCCTCGATGAGTCGACACGAGGCCCAGAACAGGCCGCGGTTGCGCTCGCCCTCGCCGCGCATCTCGACCCAGCGGGCGATCCGCTCCACGTCAACGCCGTCCGTACCCTCGACAGGGATGACGGGCGTCGGGCGCGCCGGTCGCGGATCGAGGAACTGCCGCAGCGCGCGGGCATCGACGGGAACCGCATCGCCTCGCCCGGAACCGATGAGGGCATACGCACTCGGCCCCGCATTGGTGGCGATGATCGAGGGCGGCACGATGACGTAGCCGCCCGATCCTCGGAAGTCGATGCCAGCACGCGGCACCTGCCAGGACGGCTGCACCAGCTCGGGATCGGCCGGGTAGTAGGCATGGACTCCGCCCGAGGGCGTGCGGATGAACGCGGCCCAGCGATCCGTCAGCCCCTCGCGCCGGGCCAGCTCGAACGCTGCGAAGCCGCGGATCGCCCCGTGCACGTCGACATCCACGACCTCCAGCCCGGAGATCTGGCCCGTCGGCATCCCGATGTTGGCGCGCGGCCACCGCGCCCACCAGCGAGCGACCTGGCGCGGTTCGGTGCTCGCCTCGTGGAATCCCCGCTTGGTCAGCGGGCGCTTGCCTCCTGTGACGCAGGGAAAGACCGGGATGCCTGCCTCGGCGTAGCGACACGCTGCGGCGCTCGGTGACAGCCCGGTGAGCGAGGCGAGCAGGGCTGCGGCATCCATCGGCTGGCGCTCTCCGCGCGAGGCTTCCGGCATCGTCATCTCGGCACCTCCTCTGGCCTGGTCGTGAGCCGTGGGGCTCTTGTCGATCAGGTGCGCCGGGGTTCCCAAGAGACGGTCGCCGTCCGATGGGCAACGCAGTCAGGCTGCGGGGTCGCGCTGTGCTCATGGAATCGTCTCCTCCCGCTCACAGGGAAGCCGCGTTGAGCATGCTCAAAGCTCTCCTGAGATTCCGTTCTAACACCGCACGTTGAGCATGCGCAACAGTTGATTTGTGCATGCTCAACGGGTAAATTGAGCATGCACAACTGCCCTTGGGCCTGGGCTACGTCGATGCCTTGGTCCTCCCGAAGGGAAGGGGGGTCAGCGACGATGACTGAAGACGAAGGTCAGGCTGCGGCTGACGACCTCGCCAAACGCCTGCGACTTCTGATGGATGTCGCTGTTGCCGAGTCCGGCTCCGAACCGACCTACTCGCAGATCGCGGAGTATCTGAGACAACGTGGCATCAGCCTGTCTCGATCACGATGGACGTACATGGTCAACGGCCACCGATACGTTCAAGACGCCGCGATCTTCGAGGGACTCGCGGACTTCTTCGACGTTGATGCTGCCTTTCTTGCGGGGGAGAGCGGCGTGGCTACCCCGGAGAAGGTCTCCGCCCAGCTCGACCTCGTGCGTTCGATGCGTGCAGCGAAGGTGAAGTCCTACGCTGCTCGCACACTCGGCGACATCTCGCCGAAGGCGCTCCAAGCCATCAGCAAGTTCCTGGACGAGGAAATGATGCGAACACCCGAGCACTGACGGGTGTCGCGCACCACGGAGCCGAGGCCAGTAGCTGCTCGGCCGAGAGGGGGTAAACGTGAACACCGAAGAGACCGTAACGGCCGCCGTCTCCGATCTGCGGCTCGGCAGCAGGTTCACGCTTGCGCACCTTCTCCAGGCCATACAGGAACGGCGCCATCGCAGGCTCCGCGTCGTCGAACTCGCCGACCTCGACACCCGCGACGGCATCTGTGCGCTCTGGCTGGTCACCGACACCGAGGACTTCGTGCTCCACGCACGCAGCGACTCTGCACTGCACCGCCAGCAGTTCGTCCTTCACGAGTTGGCCCACATGATCCTCGGTCACACGGAGGGCGACGATTGCACAGCCGGGGACGTTTTGCTGCCCAACATCCCTCCTCACACGCGCGGACGCCTGCTCAAGCGACAGGACATTGACAGTGAGACGGAGATCGCCGCCGAGTCGCTCGCAGATCGGCTGGCCGCGGGCATCCGAGGATCGGTGTTCGCCGAGTCCCGCTATTCGGAGATTTTCGGGTGATCCAGGCGCTCGTCGCGACGCTCATGTGGGCGCTCGTGGCGAGCCTGCTCATCTTCCGCCGCAAACGGGCGGATCGAAGCATCACCTACGCCTCCTTCACGATTGCCGTCGCGATGACCCTGAACGTCGACGCCATCTACCTCGTCACCGATCCGCTTCTTGGCGGCACGAACGTCACAACCCTCGTTTCGGATGGGCTGCTGATGACCGGGATCTTCTTTCTCGGTCGAGGCGTCATGAAGGCTGACGAGTACCGCCCCAGGCTCGTGCGGGTCGCCGTGGGCATCCCGGTGCTCCTCACCTCGCTTCTTGCGATCACCACGACGTTCGTGTTCATCGACCGAGGCACAACCACGACTCGGTTCATGATCGACCTCGGCGCGCAACCCGCAGCAGCGGCCTACTCGATCATCAACTTCAGCTACTTCTTCCTCGTCATCACGACGATGATGATCCTCGCCGCGCGGCAATATCTGCGCAGCTCCGGCATCCAGCGTCTCCCCTCGGCTCTGCTGAGCCTGGGATCGGCGTTCGGCGGCGGACTGTGCCTGGCCGTGCTCATCATGGATGTCGCACACGTCACAGGACATCTCGATCTCATGCGCGCCGTCCAACGCGCCTACGAACCGCTCTCTCTACTCGCGTTCCTTTTCCTATGCGCGGGCTTCGCCGCGCAGCCTGTCGTCCGCCGCGCACAGCACGACATGCGCCGGAAGCGCACCGTCGGCCTCGCGACACAGTTGGAGCCTCTCTGGAAGCGGGCGTCCCTCGTGCGGCCTGGGCTGAGCCAAGCAGACCCGCTCGCTGCGAGCGCGGATGACCTGGAGAGCCGTCTACACCGAGAGATCGTTGAGATCCGCGACGCGATGATCGACCCGCGCGTCACCTTCGACATCAGCGCAGCCGAGCGCGCCCTGCTGAATCGCGCCGAGAGCCACCTCCTCGGACTCGACACGAGAGCGACACGGACCACCGCTTCGCCAGGAGGCCGGGTCGGCCAGGAGGGCAGTTCGTGATGCGACGGGTCGCGCTAGGTGCCGGACTCGTTGCGGCAGGCGCGTTGGGTGTCGGCTGGGTGATCGCGCGGCGGCTAACAGCCCCCAGCACGCGGCGATACGACCTGACCGTCCGCGAGGTTGAGCGCGACGGCGACGGCCCTCTCATCGTGCTCGACCGAACTCGCCAGACCGCAGCCGAAGGCGCGTACAACCTCTGGTTCGAGAACGGAGGCTGGGCGCAACTCTCCGAAGACGTGCTCAACCGTGGACCGACTCTGATCGCACGACGGGTGACGAGCACGGCATCGGGGCTCACTCTCAGGGCTGGCGATCACGTCTCCTGGAGCGGCATCTACTACGCGACCCCGCACGACGCCAGCCTTCATGCACACGACATCACCATCGACACCCCCGCGGGGCCTGCCCCCGCCTGGCGCATCGACGGCGACAGCGGCAGGTCGACGTGGGCGATCCACCTACATGGCCTCGGCAGCGTC
Source organism: Microbacterium sp. 5K110 (assembly GCF_005774735.1). Classification (GTDB taxonomy): domain Bacteria; phylum Actinomycetota; class Actinomycetes; order Actinomycetales; family Microbacteriaceae; genus Microbacterium. The sequence continues at coordinate 110,991 of NZ_VBUM01000001.1, forward strand.
CGAGCCGGAACGCTTCGCGCCGTGCTCGCCGCGACCGAGCGCGGCTACACCTCGCTCGTCATCAGCTACCGAGCCGACGGCGAAGGCCCGGGAGTCGGCAACGGTCGCTCAACACTCGGCTTCACCGAGGCCGACGACGCCGCGGCCGCCATTGAGTACGCGATGCGGCACGGAGCCCGACAGGTCGTGCTGTTCGGATGGTCGATGGGCGCGGCCATCGCGCTCCAGCTCGCTCACCACCCGTCGTATCGACGCAGCATCGCCGGTCTCGTGCTCGACTCGCCCGTGCTCGACTGGACCGAGGTCATCAAGGCGAACTGCACCCGCAGCGGACTCCCCTCAGCCGCGGGCAGCCTCGCGATCCCGTGGCTGACGCTCCGCCCGCTGGCCCGGATGGTCGGCCTGCCCGAGAGCATCCCGATCCGATCCTTCGACTGGACGGTTCGTGCCGAGGAACTCACCGCGCCCACGCTCATCCTTCACGGCACCCACGACGACTCCGTACCGATACGGCTCTCACAAGCACTCCGAGATGCTCGGCCTGGCCTTGTTTCGCTGGAGACCTTTGAGGCCGGACATACGCTCTCGTGGAACTCTGACCCCGACCGATGGCAGAGCGCAGTGATCGCCTGGCTCGCCGCGCACGTCCCGTCTTGACTGTCTCATCAAGGACTCTGGCATCTGCCTACGAGGCGTGCGTCTGCACTCGCGGCGTTCGGCGGCAGCCGGTGTGTAAGGTCGGCCTCCGCCAGCAGTCTCGCCATCCGCCGCGTGGGGCGCGGTGAGGTAGACGAGCGGCGGCCTGCCAAACGTGACGGAGACCCTCTTGGTGCTCTGCCGGGGCGAGAGGTGCACCTCATTGGCGAGGGTTTCTGTCGTCGAGCCTCTCGCTGAGCAGGCGTGCGACGAGGGCTTCGCTGGTAGCGGTACGACCTTCAGGTTGCGGAGGATCTCTAGGTGGCCTGCTGGATCTACTCTGCCACTCGCGGCGGTGTGTTGGGCCGCACTTCTCTCAGAATTTCCCCTGCGGCGGACCGCCTCGGCGAGCTACCCTAGACGTAACCCCATCTCTGACGGAGGGAGTCATAATGGGCCGTTCTCAGGGCCACGCGTCCGACCTGCTCGTACCCGCGAACTTCATCAGGGCGATCCGCGAGTCGGGTTACGTCAGCCTCTCTACGGCGTTGGCAGAACTGATCGACAACTCGCTTCAAGCGAGCGCCGCCGTTATCGACATCACCATCGGTCGGAGCGACCCTGACGCGCTTCCTCGGATCTGCGTCGAGGATGACGGCACGGGTATGACTGAGGAAGAACTGGCGGCTTGCCTGCGTTTTGGTGGATCATCTCGCTTTGACTCGCGATCCTCCTTCGGACGGTTCGGTATGGGGCTACCTGCTGCGTCGCTAAGCCAGGCACGTCAGGTCGAGGTGACAGCGTGGCAAGCGGGAACCGTTGCGCGAGCGGTTCACCTCGATGTCGACTCGGTGGCGCGGGGCGAGGGAGAGTCGCTAGCGCTCCACGATGGCGCGAGAGGCGCCGCACCATCTGGTTGCCGTGTCGTCTGGACGGAGTGCGACCGGATTGAGTACCGCCGCCTCGCCTGGCTGGATCGCTCGCTCCACCGCGATCTGGGTCGGATGTTCCGGAAGTTCCTCGACCGGGGGCTGACGTTGCGGATCAACGGGCATACGGTCGAACCACTCGATCCGATGCTGCTCTCCACGAAGCTCAACGGGCACTCTGCAGATCTGGCGTTCGAGCCAATCCGTTACGAGATTGCGACTGCCGCTGGGGAAACCAGCTTCGTCAGCGTCACGTTCGCCATGCTGCCGGTCACCCGCTGGCATCACCTCGACAACGCCACGAAGAGGAAGGTCGGGATTGTGGGGCATGGTGGCGTCTCGATCCTGCGCGCGGGGCGGGAGATCGCCAGCGGCTGGTACCTCATGGGCGGCAAGCGGAAAGAGAACTACGACGACTGGTGGCGGTGCGAGATCGAGTTCGAACCCGCGCTCGACGAGCACTTCGGTATCACCGTCAACAAGCAGGGGGTGCGCCCCACGGCTGCGCTTCGTGAAGCGCTAGAACCCGAACTGGAATCCATCGCCCGCGTCCTCAACGCCCGCGTCCGGCAAGCCTTCGAGGAGGTAAAGTTCGAAGCAACCGTCCAAGGTGCTTGCCGCATCGCCGGTGCCGCCGACGCCGACCTCCCTGTGATCCGCACCTCGGGACGCACCACCGGAGCGCTGAGGTACCACCTTGGGGCAGACCAACTGTCGGGAGAGTCGATGTTCGATCTGACGCTGAAGCAGCGCCACCTCAACGTCACGATGAACATCGACCACCCTGGCTTCACCGCGCTGTACCGCCCGCTCCAGGAGTTGGGCGACTCGGGTGCGCCCGTCCGCACGGCGCTGGAACTGCTGCTTCTCTCGTTCGCGCGTTCGGTCGCCGCTGTCGGTGCGAGCGAGCAGGATTATCGTGACCTGCTCCGCGTGTGGGGTGCGACCTACGGACGGATGCTGCAGAAGTCATGAGCCACGAGGACGAGCCGAAGTTCATCAACATCTCGCTGCCGAGCGGAACCCGCCGCGTCGAGCGCGAGGGATTCCTCCGATTGTGTAAGGCACTCGCTGCGACGACCCTCGACCCAACCGAGGCGATCGACCGGATGTACTGGTTCGCGCAGGCGAAGCTGGGCGACCTCTACAACCAGCCGACCCTGGCTGCCGCCGCGCACACCTTGATCGACCTCTTGGATCAGGGGTGGTTGCTGACCGACTACAAGCACGGGCCGCTGCTGACTCCGCCGCCGTCGCACTCCGACCCCGGCATCGAGAAGGTACGCATCCGGCGCCAAGAGCATCTGCGGCGCGACCCGCAACTTCGGAAACCGAGCGTCAGGCGGTTCGTCGAGGGCATGGAGAAGCCACGCGAACACAGGGGACGGCTGGTCTCCGTGTTCAGCCTGATGCGCGACGGGCGTGAGCTAGCTGACGCCCTGGAGCGCGAACCCCACCCCGAGACCGTCATCCGCCCCTACATCCAGATCGTCGACGGCGGGAAGTGTGAGCTGACGGGCTTCGCCCTCCATGACATCTGGCGCTATTTCCGCCACACCTGGTCTAATGCCTACTTCACGGTCCCTGGGCGCTCGATGCCCATCCTCATTCGGGACGCGGCGACGCCGCACCACGCCGTGATCGGTCTCGCCGCCATTTCAAGCCCTGTCGTTCAGATTGCCGAGCGCGACCAGTGGATCGGATGGGACACTGACACCTTCCTCGAGTCAGTGTGCGCAAAGCCCACTGACGAGATCGCCGTGTGGCTCACCGAGCGCATCGACGGTCAGCTCAGTGAGATTTACCTCGATGACCTCCTGCGGGACGCTGTCATCCAGCCCACGGACCTTCGGCACCCCACCCCCGACGTCATCGCGCTGCTCCGAGCCGATGCTGAGCGGCATCGCCAGAAGCACCACCGCTCACCACTCCACGCGGTGCGTCAGATCGAGCAGGACTCCTGGCAGGAGCGCGCGCTGACGCCGCTCTTTCGGAGCAAGCGCGCGTCGGTACTCGCGGAAACCCTGGAGATTGCCTCCGTCCTCGGTCCGTACCTGCTCCCGACTCCGACAGCCGAAGGGCTGAAGGAGGCGCTCAAGGACACGAAGGCTCGGGCGCAGATTCGCCGCCTCATGCGTCGCGCTCGGGGTGAGCGGGTCGGCACCGTCATTGCCGATCTCACGGTCTGCGGTGCTGTCGCTCCATACAGTGCGCTCGCCGCAGGCAAGCTCGTTGGGGCGCTTGCGGTCTCTCCGAAGGTCGTCACGGCGTATCGCGCCAAGTACGCCCGCCCCAGCGAGATCGCCTCGTCAATCGCGGGACGCCCCATCGAGCGCGAGTCACGCCTTTCGTTCATCAGCACCACGTCGCTCTACGGCAGCGGATCGAGTCAGTACAACCGACTTCGCTGGCCTGCGGACGTTATGGGCGGCCCGCAGGATGAGCAGATCCGCTTCCAGGAGCTTGGTCGGTCGCGCTCCTTCGGCACCTCGCAATTCACCGATGAGACCGTCGAAGCGCTGGTGCGGTTGTCGCGGCTCAAGGGAGCGACGGTTCGCGTCAACAGCCTGTTCGGTGAAGGGGTGAGTCCACGCCTGCGGAAGGTCCGGCTCGGGCTTGCCGCGCTCGGATGGCCGACCAACGAACTGCTGAAGCATGGCCGCGAGCGCATCGTCTACGGCGTGCGCCTGGTTGAGAACCTGCGCGACTACTCGCTGGGCATCGACCCCGACCCGGCCTACCTGATCGACGCTGATCTCACCGATGGCGAAGCTAAGGTCGTGGGCTGGTGGTTCGAGCGCTGGGGACGTCGCCGCGCAGAGCAGGAGCCAGTGCGCGAGTCGATGCGTGCTCATCGGCTGGTGCGACCGCTCCGGCACGCCGCGCGAGTGCCGTTGCCGAACGATGAGACGGCAGACGTCGAGCAGGGCGACGTGACGCTCTTCGTCGAGAACTTCTAGGACGACACGACCTGGAACACCTCCGAGGAGGCCGTCAGGAGAGCAACCGGCGTGTGCGCCTCGGGATCGAGTTCGTAGCGGAGCCCGAGAAGTCGAACATGATCGCCGGGCGCGAAAGGCGGTGTTGACGAGGTGGTTCGGAGCAGTAACTGGTCGATGCCCGTCTCGGGGTCGACGACCCACCAACTCCGCTGGCCGTTCTGCTTCCCGATCCTCCCCTCGTAGTCGAACCACTCGCCGTCGCCGATGGCCGTCAGCTCCCGAGTCACCCCCTCCCAATAGGCAGCGCACAAGTGGCGCACCGCACACCATTCGCAGTTCGCCGGACTCGGCAAAGGCGTCGGCACCCCCAACCGAAGCTCGGCATCGGCACGCTCAATCTGAGCAGACAGGGACACCCGAAGCGCGTCGAGGTCTTCGCTCGACGGGACGGGAACATCGACGTCATGGTCCCGATACGCGGCGGTCAAGCTCGCCGTCGCCAATCGAGCAGGGTTGGACTGGCGGTCCGCATCCCAGAGCAGGGCGTACAACCGTAGTTGCTCGTGATGCCCGGGGGCTTCGACGCCGGTCTTGTAGTCGGCAATGTCGACCGACTCACCAGCGATGGTGAGGAGGTCGATACGCCCCAGCAGGCGCAGTTCTTCGGCAACAAGCACCGCTTCGGCGTGCGATCCCTCCCCGAGTGCTCTGCGCGCAGACGCACCTCCCCGTGCGGCAGCACTCCCGTCCCGCATGCTGCTCGACCCAGTCGGGCGCGGAGCGAACACCGTCCGGCTGAGATAGGTCTGTACCTGGACGCGAGCATCGGGGGTTTGAGCACGAAGCTCCCGCGCAATCCGGCGACGACGGTCAAGGTCGAGGCGCGGGTTCCCCTCCAGCGGGGCCAGTTTCTTGGTCACCATCTCTTCGACGACGGAGGTGAGTCCGCCGAGATCGCGGAGCACCATCGTTGCCTCGACTGCCTGGGGCGACTCGACGCCGGCCTCTGCGAGCGCCTTGACGACGACTTCGAGCGCACCGTGGACGACATCGCCGAACAAGGCGGGCGTGCTCGGTAGCGATGGGTAGCCACGTCCATCCCAGAGGTCTGGGTAGGTTGCCCGCGCCAGGGCATAGCGGCGAGGACAGGCTTCGACCTCTTTCAGGGACGAGTAGCTCCAGTAGTTCGGCGGCGAAGGCAACGAGGCTCGGCTCGACGCAATGCCTGTGTCGATCGTGCCTGCTGCCTGCGTCACGCCAGCGCCTTCTCGACCTGGTGGCTGGCGTTCGGCAGGTTCCGTGAGATCACGATGTCGTCGATGAGACGAACCGGAATGGTCGTCTGGTTCTCCTTGGCGTCGTTGAGCGCGAGGTCGGGCGCAAGGTCAGGAGTCAGAGGGCCATGAACGCCGAAGATGAACTGCCGGTCACCCTTCGTCGCCAGGATCGGTGCCACCACCTGCCCGATGCCGGCGATGCTGACCTGCTGATCACGCTCGAAAGTCACGCCAGCGATGTCGCGCCCGACGAGATCGCGATAGAGGCGGTCCGTTGACAGCGCCAGGCGAGCTTCGTCAAGCCTCGGCGCGGTTCCGTCGAGCAGGTACCGGAGCAGGCTCGCGCCGACCTTGCGATCGAGCAGGCCATGCTCGAAGCGATTGCGGAAGCTCCGCAGGCAGCGGTAGCAGGACTCGTCGCAGTCCGCAGGGCACTCCTCGAGCCGCTGAAGTGTCTGGCGAAGTATCTCGATGCCGAACTGTTCGACCCGACGCGTGAACCCCGCGCCACCCGCAAGCGTGTCGTAGAGATAGACCTCTGCCTCGAGTCCCTCAGCGCCGCCGAGCGTCAACGCGGGGCGGTACTCGGCCTGAAGTTCCGTGGCCTCGATGTCCAGCCGCTGGGTAGCTGCGATCGTCATCGCCTCCGCGATGGTGCGGAGCGCGACCTGGGTGGACAGGAGCTGAGGGCCGAGGCGCACGGGAGGCTTGACCTTGAGGCGCACCAGCAGCACGTCGGTGATGAAGTCGGTCCCGAGCACGAGACCGCTCGTGGAAGACGAGCCGGGGCAGTTCGGCTCCTGCTCGTCTGGATACGGCTTCTTGTGCTGCCCGACGACCACGCCGGTCGCGGACTTGGTCGGCTCGATCAGGCCGCACTTGAAGCAGTAGGTGTAGCCCTCATTTCTTGGTCCGGTGTTCGTGACCAGCAGCGTCTCGCGGTGGTACGTCTGCTGAACGCGGTCGGTGACGTGAGTCCAGGCGGAGTCGTCGGCAGGACCAGGGGCGACGAGCTTGGCGCGGGTGGCATAGCTTCGCGCCGGAGCATCATCGGGGCTGGTGCCAGGGTCTTCGTAGGCGGGGTGCGCGAACCCTGGCGGGCGCATCCAGGCCATCGCCTTGCCGAAGGAGTCTTCAGACCCGCAAGCGGGGCACTCGCGGGTTTCACCACGGTGCGCCTCCTCTTGATCGAAGTAGTTGGCGTAGTGGCAGACCGTACATTCAAAGTAGAGCTTGTGCCCCTGCCAGGCGTTGTACCGCTCCGCCTGAACCGGAGAGTAGATCGCGCCGGAACGCCATTCCTTGTTGTCGATCCAAACGACCTTGCCCGGCGCGTACTGACTCAGCGCTACCGGAAGCCCCTGGCTCGGCGCATAGCGGAACGCTGCTCGGAAACGCTCGGACTTGTCCACGTCGAAGACATGGAATCCGGCCACGTCGGTCGGGAAGGCATACCGAGGCAGCACACCCTTGTAGAGCAGGCGGTCGAGCAGATTGGTCTGGCTGCGCTGAGGGCTTGGTTCTTCCGCACCGTCCTCGCCAGGGCCTTCCGCCTCGACCTCTTCCGCCTCTGGCGGGAGATCCCCCTCGACCGGCTTCGGCAGCGTACCCTCGGCGGTCAGGTCGAGCGCCTCGTCGATATCCTCCAGTGTCTTGCTGACAATGCCGCCGAGGACAGCGTCTCGGCTCTCGGATGACAACTCAGATGGGAGCCAGCCGTCGATGTCGGTCCTGAGCTGAGCCTCGTGTGTTGCCAGCCACTGCGCGAAGTCGGTGCGGTTCAGGGGTGACTGAGCGCCGACGAAATCCTGAACCGTGCCGAGCACCTCGAACAACTGCGAGGACTGCGTCGCGGGGTCGAAGGTCGGCAGCCGATCCTGGTGGTACCGCTGAAGCAGGTAGGCAACAACGTGCCGACGAGCGATCTCGTCGTTGTCCATCGTGAGCACAGGGTCGTCAACGCGGCCACGGATCATCTCGGCTGGCTCGCGGAAGTAGTGGTCGTCGTGGGTATCGGCGCTGCCGAAGGCGATCACCGTTGCGACCGCATTGCCACGACGTCCAGCGCGACCAGCACGCTGCTGGTAGTTGGCGCGGGACGGCGGCATGTTGCGGAGGGCGACGCCTGAGAGCGCGCCAATGTCGATCCCGACCTCCATTGTCGTCGTACATGACAACACGTCGATGGCTGCCCGCTCCTGGGCGTTCGGCCCAGGAAGCCCGAGGTTAACGTCCTGGAAGAGCAGTTCGTGTTCCTCCGCCTTCGAGAACACCGCGTCGGATTGCGCCGCGTTGAGCTGGGCGGTGTGCTCGGCCGCGATGATGCTCATCGGCGGCTCGGGCGGATTGGCGAGCGCACGGACGGTGCTCGCGCGGTAGTACCCCTTGCGCGCCTGGAAAACAGGGTCCGTCTCAGGGTCAAGGACGCGGACCTCGTTAGCTCCACAGTTGACGCACTTTGTCGCGCCAGGGAATGGACGCTGGGTATAGCGGCACCGTTCGCAGTAGCCCCATTCACCGCCGAGTTCGAGCGCAATCCGATTGGCGAGCAGGAAGTACTTGTTCCCTGCGGTCTCGCAGAACTTCTGACGCAGCGTCGGCAGCCAGTCCTGGTTGAACTGCTTGCTGATGGTGGCGGAGCCAAGCCATCGCTCGAACGGACGGAACTTGCCGGAGTGCGAGCGCACGCCCTCCTTGACGCCACGCCAGTCGGCGGTCATCGAGGGAAACCAAATGCCCCACGACGGTGTGCTCCACTGGGCCAGCCACAGGCGGACGAGCGCCAGCTTCCGCTCGTCGCTATCTGCGACGCCCGGGATGTCTGGCAGGACGTCGAGCAGTTCCTGACGAAGCGACCCCCGCTCGCGCAGCGAGGCAAGCCCTAGCGAGGACAGCCCGTAGTAGCGATCGGTCAGGGTCTTGTAGATGGCCTTGAGGAGCGACTCCGGCGTTTGCGGCTGCATCATGACTAGCTCAGTCCGCGCATCATCGTCGCCGTCGAGCGCACCGGCGTCGATGACCCGCCCTACGTCAGCGAGCGCGCTCATCGATTCGCTTGGACGAAGCTCAGGGCGAAGCCGCACCGAGAGCCGCTTCGCCCCCACCATTGAAGCAAGTGTCAAGTGCTCCAGACTGAGCTGCTTCCCGATCCCAGGGATGGTCGACAGTTCGCTCCATCCGCGCACGATGAGCGGGCGGATCACGTCGCGCATGGCGTAGTTCTGGAGGTTCGGCGCGAGTCGAGCTGCCACCTGCCGCGAGTCGGAGAACGCCAGCACCTTCCGACCGCGTAGCGGTGCGAAGTCTTCATACGGGCGTGACGGGGGCTGAACCTCGATCTGCCGCGTCACCAGCGCCTGGAACGGCTGGTCGCCCTTGGTCTGGTGATCCTGAACGGAAGAGCGACCGAACCCAGCGATCTGTCCGCAGACCCCGCAAGGCTTGAACTCGCCGTCCGCCTTAACCTCGCTGGTGCCGTCATCTTCCTCATCGTCGGCGGTTACGACCTCGCCGGCTCGCTTGCCTGGCAGATACACCGTGCGAATCCGCGAGCCGAGCTTCATCGGGTCGAGACGCCCGGTGATGAGATCGAGGTCGGCGGGCTGCGCGGCGAGTTGGGGATCTGGCTCTTCCACCAGCAGGTCGAGAGGCTGGAGTTCCTGAACCGCACCCGAGGCCACCTGGAAGCTGATACCTGGTTCGTGCCACAGCGACGACGGGTTCGCAAGATCGTCGGTGTAGGCACGCAGGTACGCCGATCCACAGTGCCGACAGGTGAAGAGTTCGAAGACTCGGGCACCACAGGAGCAGGTCGCGTGGGGCTGGGCGTAGAGCTTGCCGACTGGTCCTGGCGCCGGGTACTGCTCTCGATCCAGATCGGGGCAGTCGGCGTCAGCGCACGCCCAAAGGCCGGGCAAGCCCCGATAGAAGGCGTGGACGCGGCACGGGAGAAGACCCGCGTCGTCGGGCTTGAGACGAGCGGCACTCCCCAGGGCGACAAGCGCGGTGATTGCGCGGTCTGCTGTCTCCCGATCGACACCAGGGAACACTTTCGCGCCGAGTTCGCTGACTGGCTGGGCCTGCTGCATCGTCTCGTTGACGAGCAGGTTCATGGGTTCGTAGGAGGCGAGCGCTTGGTCGAGGAGCGCGCCGACCGTCGCGTCTGGTTCGGCGGTCACTCCGCGATACGCCAGGAGGCCGGCGACGGCTTCGATGCGTTCGCTCTCTGCCTCGCCGTCGTAGAAATCGTCAAGCGAGACCGCTGCGAGTTCGGAGGCGTCGACAGCAGAACCGACGTCTGCCGCCGGGCGAAGCGCCAACTTCCCGACGATGGTACGGAAGTCGTCAGCGTCCTTGCCACTGAGCTGCGCGGCGAACTTCCGCGCATAGTCGGCGCTGTCGAAGCTCGCGCTCGTGGCGATCACCTGAAGGCGATCCGCATCAATACCCAGCCGGGCACGCAGCCGCCGCAAGAGCAGGGCGACCTCAGCTCCCGCAGCACCCCGGTAGAGGTGCGCCTCATCCACGACAAGCAAGAACTTCTCGTCGGGATTGGTCGCCAACCACTCGCGCGTGTCATCGAAGACCGGGCGCTCCAAGGGGCGCATCATCATGTATTCGAGCATCGAGTAGTTCGTGATGAGCACGTCCGGCGGGGCTTCAAGCACCTCATGCCGCGTCAAGAGTTCGGCGTCGCGGGACTGGAGGACGGCGCGCACAAACTCCCCGTCCTTCTTCCAGCGCGACCCCTTCGCCCCGTACCACTCGCGGAGATCTGGCTTCGCGGGCCACTTCCCGCGCTCCTTGAGCTTGCCGACGAGTGCGGTCGCGTCCGCGTGATACCGCGATGCCGGGTCATCACTCCGGTCGAGCAGATCGATGTAGAAGTCCTCGATGGACTTGAGCCGCTGCTGGTCGCGTTCCACCTTCCGCACACCGGGGTAGAGCGTGCGGCTGGTGTATCTGGCGAAGCGCGCCGGGCGATGCGCCCACGACTGGAACTGACTCGTCACGCGGGCATCGCCGAGGAGCAAGCGAAGTCGACCGAGTTGGTCGTTCACCAGCGCGTTCATCGGGTACAGGATCAAGGCGCGCACCGCAGGACGAGCGAACGACTCCGGGCGATGAGCTGCCTCCGCCGCGAGCTTCGCCAGCATCGGGAGAAGGAACGACTCGGTCTTGCCAGAGCCGGTACCCGTGGTCACCGCCAGGCTCAATCCGTCGCGCATGGTGAGTTCCAGAGCTTCTGCCTGGTGCGTGTAGGGCGGGTCGTAGAGGAGCGGGGTTCCTTCGTCCGAACTGGTGAGACGAGCAAACAGCGTCTGAACTGCTGGGTCGAGCGCCAGCTCCGAGAAGCGCCGGTCAGTCTGGTAGCGCGGGGTGCTCTCGATGAACGGTGCGCGGAAGATCACGCCGTCCTCGTCCAACAGCGTGCGTCGTTGTTCGATGAGCGTCGGATGCCCGACGTGATAGGTCGCTTCGATGTAGTCGCGCAGAGCAGCCTGAATCTTGGTGATCGTCTCAGCGATCGTTGGGGCCTCTGCCGTCACTGGACTTCCTCATCGGTCGTGGTGGTCATCCACAGGGTCTCGGTCAACACCGACGCGAGACCTGTCAGCGCGGATGTCGGGAGCCGGTAGGAGAACAGCGCACCGCGCGACTTCTCCACCGACAATCCGACGAGTCCAAGGTATCGCTCCGCCCAACTTGGCAGCGGCGAAAAGAAGTCAACGACAGCCTGCGCGTGATCGACCCCCGGCATGGGACGAGTGCGGTACGGAAGCGATGTGCCTCGCGCGGCGTCGATCGCAGCCTGGAGTCGCCACGCCTCATCCCGAGCCGGAGCCACAGAGTTGTCGACGGGAAGATCAATGAGGCGTTCGGGAGCACCGTCGACCAGTCGCACAAGGCACCAGCGGTCCGCGCCATACGCTTGGGGACGCCTCCCCACGAAGTCGCCGGAGTCGCCCTCGGCCGGATTGCGCCAGCGACCGCGATAGTAGGTCGGCCGACTAGCAGGGTCGATGATCGTTAGCCCGTCGACGAAGCCTGCGGCCAGCGCGACGTCGAGTCGAGTCCGGTACTGCGTCAGGAAATCGGCTGCGGACATCGAAGCCGGCTGTCCGATCCACCGTGTCTGGCTGATCTCGTGAAGTCCGGCTGCGCGAAGCCGCGTCTCGGCGTCGTCGGCGTCGAGCACCGCCGTCCGCGCGTAACCCTCGTGCTCGACGGTGATGTCGCTTCCGACGAGGGGCAGTCCGAGTGGTCGAATCCCCGTCAGGAGATAGCGACCAGGCGACCGCTCGATGAAGCTCGGCGGTCCGAGATAGAGGAGGCGCATCGCACGGTCGCTGGTCGTGTCGACCAATTCGAGCAGATCGCCCGTCGAGATCATCTGGTCGAGTGTCCCCATCAGGTCGTCGCGTGTTGGCGGCTGCGGGATCACCGGCGTTAGGACTTCCAGCACCGTGTCCACGAGCGCCCTCGGCGTCGTCGGGCAGAGGAATGCGGCCGCCCGCCGAAGCGAGGCGCTGAATGCCTCGGGGTAGTCCAGCGCGATGCTGTCCTCATCCAGCCCCAGCACTCGTACCGAGATCGCGGAAACCTCGTCGGCAGTCCGTAGCGAAAGCTCCATCAGAACCCCCTCCGCGCTTCCTCGGCGCCTTTGAGCGCCCTCGTGCCAAGCACGGCAAAGCGTGCCGCCCGCAGCAGGATGGGCGAGTTCAGAACGTACTGGAGTAGCACTCCGCGCTCGCCTGCCTCCCACTGAAGAATCTGCCCAGGATGCCCCGCGAGGGTGAGGAGGAAGCGAGCCGCCGAAGGGCGGTTGACGATCCCGCTCGTGCGGATTGCGCTCTCCGCGACTTCGGCAAAGCCAGTCAAGAGTGACGCTGGATTGAGCCAGGCGTGGAGGCTCGTGCCGATCGTTTTCGCCAGCTTCTTCTGCTCTTCCGCTTCTCCGACTACCCGCTGCATATCGTCGAGGAAGTCCTCCAGGTTCCCGGCGTTCGCCATATCCCGCTCGACCGACGCCCACCGGCCTCCAGCGATGAGAGACACCAAGGCTCGGGTGATCGCCGCCAGCACCACGTCGCGCTGGAACTGCGCGAACACGTCACCAGGGAGATCAGCGTCGGCCCATAGCTGATAGGCGCGAACGAGTTTCATCGCTTCTTCTGGTGTCTTGCTGCCCGTCGGGACGTCGGGAACGAGGCGACGCGCTCCTCGAAGCTCGTTCGGGTCGGTCGGAAGAAGGATCGTCGCCGTGGCTTCGACGCCCTCCCCAGCAACCGCGCGGAGCAGTCCGCCAGATGCCGGAAGCTCGATGTCCGCTCCGGCATCGCAGAAGCTGGCAGCCAGCGGCGACTCCACACGGAAGAGTTCGATGCGGGTCGCGCCGCTGTCCGTCCGATCGATGAGACGCGCACGGTTGCCTTCACGGTCTCGAAGCAGCTGCCATCGAAGCGGCTGGAAGCCACGATCCGCCGCGAGGACGGCGTACCCGACACCAGCGCGAGAGACCGAAAGCTCGATCGACTCTGCCTGGTCGAAGTAGCGGCTGAAACGGCTGTCGCCACGCACCTTCTTGGCGACACCGGCCCAGTCGGCGGGGCGCAGTGGGAGCGTGATCTGCTGGCGGATGCTGGCAAGCTCCGCGCTCGTCTCCGACCGGAGCGCGACGGCCAGGTCAACGCGAAGCCCCTCGGGGCCGGCGATTGTGATCGCTTCCGGCTCCCACAGCTCGCTCATGGTGGGACGAGCTGGCGACGCCAGCAGGCGGATGCCCTCGCCAGCCTCGGCCGCTTTGGAGCGAGCCTGCGGGTCACGGATGGTGACCTGAAGTGAGCCCTCGACAAGCGCCTGCTCCTGCGCACCCGTCAGCGTGACTCTCAGCTCGTGCGAACCGACGGGCAGATCATCGAGGCTTAGGAAGAGTTCGCGTTCGCCGTCCGGCCAATCCAGCGTGTAGCGGTTGCCGGCAAGGGTGAGCGTCAGCACGCTCGGGATCTGCTGAACGCGGATGCCGACAAGCCCTGGCTCACCAGCCAGCCACTCCACCGCACCTTCGCCGTCCCACGCGCTGGCGGCGAAGCCGACTGGACGGATGATCGCGTCGGATATGACGCTCAGCCCCGACGCGACCAGGGCAGCGGTTGCTTCCTCGGTCAGACGCTCAGGAACCATAAGCCGTACCGCCTCGGCATCGACAACGTCGAGGGCGGTTGACTCCACCCACGGCAGATCAGGCACCGACCAGTCACCATCGTGGATGACGAGGTAGGTGCTGTCAGGGTGGATCAGCTTGCCCTTGACCTCGACGGCCGACCCTGGCGCTCGGCGCTTGAAGAGCCAGATCGGTCCGCGACTGACCTCCACCTGATCGCGGACGAGTGCGTTGACGGCAGGCTCGCCGTTCTCCAGTTGAATGAACGGCACTTCGGGGTTCGGGAGTCGCGTGAGGCGTATCTTCTGACCGGCCGCAGTCAGCCGACCTCGCGCCACCATCGTCTGGTCGGCACCCTCGACCCGCGCTCGCTTGGTGCGGAGTTCCTCGTAGACGTGCGGAAGCCGACCGCTGAGCGTGCTGAGTTCGGGCAGTTCCGCGAACAATTGCCAGCCGTTCTCGCCCCCACGGAGCACGAGGCGCGGATCAGTCGGACTCGGCAGACGATCGTGTGAGGCCGTTCCTGTCCCGCGCGGGACACCTGGCTGAAACCCGCGCGCCCGCACCTGGTTCGCCGCCTGGCGTGCTCGGTTCAGCCAGAACTTCGCCTGACGCTCTTGCTCGAGTCCATCGACCAGGCGGAGCAGCGTCGAGTGGAGCAAGTACGGGGACTCTTCCCCCTCGCCCGAGAGCAACGCGGCAGCGACCTGACCGAGCAGGGAAGTGTTCTCGCAGAAGATGCGGAACCGTTCGGTGTAGCCCCAAGTGCGTGCCGCAAGGTGCTCGCCAAGTTCCTCGGGGTTCTGGAGCAGGCTGGTCGTCAGCCCCATGCGGAACTCGTAGAGGAGTTGCGCGAGGTAGCGCTGGAGGTAGACCGGCAGCACCGCGTGTGTGATCGGCCACGCGATGATCGGGAAGTTCTTGGCGAACGCGCCCTTCGGGACAGCTCCGCCGTACTCGGTATTGAACTTGCGGAACCACATCCGAATGCGGTCGCGACTGCCGTATTGCGCCCATCCCGGTGTCGACTGCTCGAAGCTCAGCCAATACTCGCCGCCGATGTAGTCGTAACCGGACTCAGCGGCGTAGACGATGAACGGAAGCCAGTTCTGCCGCCAGTAGCGATGGTCAAATCCCTGCGCCACTGCATGGCGGACAGCGGAACGCAAGGCGTCCAAGTCGGTCGCGGAAAGTCCATGCTCCAAGGCGAATACAGGGGCGTCGGTGTCGAGTGCGCGGCGAGACTCCTGGAGGCTACGGAAGTTTGAGTCAAGGCGAGCGTGGAGTTCGCCGAGCACATCGAGCGCAGCATCGGGGGTCAACGGTGTCACGGCACCCCCCTTCCACACGGATCGCTGTCCTCATACGCAACGCGACATTGCCCTACAGTCTGGCCGAGACCTGCGACATCCGGTCGGCCAAGGGCGGCGTAGCCACAGACTTCGCCGCTCACGATCCTCGGCAAGCAGGTGTCGCTCGTGCGCCGTATCGTGGCGAGCACGCGGCCGAGGGCACCGAAGGGACGAACATGGCTCAGGGACTGACCAGCACCCAGGAGATCGTGGAGGTGCGCGTCGACAACTTCATGCGCGGCTCGATCAAGGACGTGCTCGCGCAGGAGCTCGCGGTCCGGCCGGAGCACCGCATCGTCGCCCTATCCACCGTCGCAGGCGGCGACGAGTTCAACGGCGTCATACGCGTCGTGGCAGTCATCGAGTACGTGTAGGCATCGTGGGCAAGCGCGCCGACAGTGATGAGCACTACGTTCTCGACCTCTGCGACGAGGTGATCGGGGTCTGCGGGGAGCGACAGGCGACGTTCCTGTGGCTTGTCGGCGACGTGTCGCCGACGACCGGACGGGCTCGCAGGCTCCCTGTCGACGGGTATTGGCCTGCGCTGGGGCTCGTGGTTGAGTTCCAGGAGAAGCAGCACACCGTGGCCGTCCCGCTGTTCGACCGCCGCGCGACCGTCTCCGGTGTGCCCCGTGGCGAGCAGCGGCGGCTCTACGACCAGCGAAAGGCGGAGATCCTGCCGCAGCAGGGTATCCGGCTCGTCGTGATCCACAAGTCGGAGTTCACGACCAAGGCTGACAGGATCGTGCGCGATCATGAGCGCGACATCGCCGTCGTCCGCGCCCGCCTTGTCTGATCTCGGAAGCCCTCCAGAGACCAGTACACGTCTGGCACATCGAGGCTGACCCCGCCTGACGGCGGGCTCAGGTGGCTTACCTCTCTGTCGAGAGAGGCGGTGCCGGGTGTCGGTTTCGATGCGGGTCCTGGGCGCGGGGGATGGCTACAGGTATCTGCTGCGCACCGTGGCGTCCGCCGACGGCGAGCGGGCACTCTCGATGCCACTAACCCGCTACTACGCCGAGCAGGGCACCCCGCCCGGCCGGTGGATGGGCAGCGGCCTGGCCTCGCTTGGATACGGCGAGGTCCACGAGGGTGCACAGGTGTCCGAGGCGCAGCTCCAGCTCCTGCTCGGCGAGGGCCTTGATCCGGTGACGGGCGATCCGCTGGGGAAGGCGTACCCGGCGTTCCCGAGCGTCGAGCATCGGATCGCCGCGAGGCTGGCCCGGCTCGACCCGGCGCTGGGCGCGGCGGAGCGTGCCGAGGCGGTCGCGGTGATCGAAGCGGAGGAATCGGCGCGCAGATCGCGGCGTGCGGTCGCGGGGTTTGACTTCACGTTCTCGCTGCCGAAGTCCGCATCGGTGCTTTGGGGCGTTGCGGATGCGGTGACCCAGGCGCGGATCGCCGAGGCTCACCATGCGGCGGTTGCGGATGTCGTTGCGTTCATGGAGCGTGAGGTTGCGGCCACGCGCTCGGGTGCCACCTCGCGCGACGGCGCGGTTGCACAGGTGGAGGTGACAGGACTGATCGCCACGGCGTTCGATCACTTCGATTCGCGGGCGTGCGATCCGCAGTTGCACACGCACGTCGTGGTGAGCAACAAGGTGCGCACCGTGTTCGACGGCAAGTGGCGGTCGCTGGACAGCCGGCCGCTGCACGCGGCGACCGTGGCGCTGAGTGAGCTGCACAACGCGGTCTTCGCCGACCACCTCACTCGCGCGCTCGGCGTCGGCTGGGAGCGGCGCGACCGGGGCGCGGATCGCAACCCGGTGTGGGCGGTCGCCACGGTGCCCGAGGAGCTGGTCGCCGAGTTCTCGTCCCGGTCGCGGCACATCGACATCGAGAAGGACAGGCTGATCGCCGAGTACGAGCGAACGCACGGGCACGCGCCGTCACGGGAGACGATCATCCGGCTGCGGCAGCAGGCGACGCTGGCGACCCGGCCCGACAAGGAGGTTCGCCCGCTCGTCGACCTCGCCCAGGAGTGGCGCGCCCGCGCGAGCCGCCTGCTCGGGCGCGACGCGACCGCGTGGGCACGGGAAGCCCTCGCAGTCGAGCCAGCCGGGCTGCTGCACGCCGAAGACGTGCCGTTGGAGCAGGTCGCCCGTCTCGGCGCGGCCGTGGTGGCCGCGGTCGCGGAGAAGCGGACGACGTGGAGCCGCTGGAACCTCTACGCGGAGACCGCACGGCGGACGATGGGCTGGCGCTTCGCCGCCACCGAGGACCGCGACGCGATCACGGGGATGATCGCGGACGCCGCGGAGCGAGCATCCATCCGGCTCACCCCGTCTGAGCTGGCCTCGAGTCCCGCCGCGTTCCAGCGCCCGGATGGGACGAGCGTATTCCGGCCTCGCAACGCCGCCCGCTACAGCGGTGCCGCGGTGCTCGCCGCCGAGGACCGGCTACTTGCGCGCTCCCGCGAGCAGGTTGCGCCGCGCTTGGCCGACGCAATCGTCGCGCACGCGCTGCAACCCCACCGTGGGCGCGCGCTCGGCGACGACCAGCGCGCCGCACTCACCGCGATTGCGTCGTCGGGTCGGGTACTCGACCTGCTCGTCGGCCCTGCGGGGGCGGGGAAGACCACCGCGCTGCGCGCGCTGCGGCGTGCGTGGGAGGCCGAGCACGGGCGCGGCGCGGTCGTCGGTCTGGCACCGTCCGCGGTCGCGGCCGAGGTGCTGGCCGGTGACCTCGGCATCCCGACGGAGAACACCGCGAAGTGGTGGCAGACCCACCGCGACCACGGCACCGGGTTCACCGCCGGGCAGCTCGTGATCGTGGACGAGGCATCCCTCGCCGGGACGCTCGCGCTCGACCGGCTCGTGCGCGTCGCAGCCGACGCCGGAGCGAAGGTGCTGCTCGTGGGCGATCCCGCGCAACTCCAGTCCGTCGACGCCGGGGGAGCGTTCGGGATGCTCGTCGCCGACCGTGCCGACGTGCCCGAGTTGACCGACGTGCGCCGCATCACCGCAGCCTGGGAGAAGGGTGCCACCCGCGATCTACGCAACGGCCGCATCGAAGCCATCGACACCTACCAGGCCCACGGTCGTATCCGGGCGGGCGAAACCGAGCGCATGGCCGACGCCGCCTACGCCGCCTGGCAGCGCGACCGCGCGTTGGGGCTGGCGAGCATCCTCATTGCCGAGTCGAGCGCGATGGTCACCACCCTGAACCGGCGCGCCCGCGCCGACCTCATCCTCGCCGGGCAGGTCGACGCGCGCGCCGAGGTGCGGCTGCACGACTGCACCGAGGCGTCCGTCGGGGACGCGATCATCACCCGCCGCAACGACCGTGAACTGCGCACCGGACGCGGCTGGGTGCGCAACGGCAGCCGGTGGACGATCACCGCCATCGGCATCGACGGGTCGCTACGAGTGCGGCCTGCCGGGCGACGCGGAGGCGCGACGCTGCGACTCCCTGCCGGATACGTCGCCGAGCATGTCGAACTCGGCTACGCGGTCACCGCATACCGGGCGCAAGGAGTCACGGTCGACACCGGACACACGCTCATCGAGCCCGGCGCGACCCGCGAGAACTTCTACGTCGCCATGACCCGTGGCAAGGCCGGGAACTTCGCCTATGTCTCCCTCAACCGCCCCGATGATGACCACATTCACCCGCCCGCTCAGGACACCCTCGTGGTCGCGGCGCGCAAGGTGCTCGCCGGGGTGCTCCAGCACGTCGGCGCGGAACTCTCCGCCCGCCAGACGATCGCCGCCGAGCAGGATGTGTGGGGCTCGGTCGCGCAACTCGCCGCCGAATACGAGACCATCGCCGCCGCCGCGCAACAGCCACGGTGGGAGGCTCTGCTGCGAAGGACGCGGCTCACCGAGGCCGAGGCATCCGCAGCAATCGACTCGACCGCGTTCGGCGTGCTCAGCGCAGAGCTGCGCCGAGCCGAAGCCGACGGCTACGATGCCGAGCGCCTTCTGAGCGCTCTCGTCGCTTCTCGTCCGCTCAATGACGCGGGCGATGTGGCCGCGGTGCTCCACGAGCGGGTGATCCGCGCCCTGGAGCACACGAACGGCGCGGGGCGCGTGCGCCAGCCCGCCACGCCCATCGCCGGAGTCGTCACTCCCGCGCTCGGCCCGATGGACGACGATATGCGCAGCGCACTCCGTGAACGTGCCGCGCTCATCGAGCAGCGAGCAGACGCGCTCGTCACCGAGGCCGTCGAGTCCTCGGGGGAGTGGATCTCGGGACTCGGGATGGAACCCTCTGATCCGCAGCTCGCCGCACTTTGGCGACGCGAGGCACGCACCGTCGCGGCCTATCGCGACAAGTACGGCATCGCCGTGGCCAGGGGGCTCGGCCTTGTCGGCGATGATGCTTCGCAACGCGCAGACGCGGCACGAGCACGCGCCGCGACCCTTCGCGCGCAACAGCTCGCGGTACGCGCGGCAGAACCTGGACCGACCACCCGCAGTCTCAGGGTCGCTGGGCCGCGCCTGTAAGGGCAGAACGGGCATGCTCAGCGACTGCTCATTGCGAGCCGACATGCCACTGGACTGGAGTGCGCGCCAGACGCGGGGCTCCTTACTTGGCGCTCTCGCGACTCCCGCCGCATCCCTTCCGCGTCTCGCGGGTCGGGCGTACCCTGATCTTGAGGTAGTAGCCACGATTTCTAGGTCGCTTGCGACGGTCCCTCGGGACACTCACCACATGATCTACCTCCTCGGCGGAGCTACGCACCCTCTCGGGAGGCGGACATCGTGTTCCGACTGCTCTGGAATCTCAGCATCCGAGTTCGGCTGTTCCTGCGGACGTACATGCCGACGAACATCCTGCTCGACGCGCTGCACACGCGCCGCGGCCTGAAGTGGGGCGTGCCCGCCATGCTCATCGCCGTGCTGTACCTGCTCGGCGCGTGGCTGCTGACGGTGTGGATCGCCGACGGCGGGCCGGGCTGGCTGAACCTGGTCGTGCTGCTGTTCATCTGGAACGCGCTGAAGTTCCTCGTCAACGGCCCGATCACCCTCATCATCCTGATCCGGGCTCGCCGCGCCGAGCGGCGCCAAGCCTTCGAGCAGAAGTCGGCGGCTTACGCGATGGGCGGGCCTCCTCCGGTGCTCGCCTCTACGAGAGGCTGACAAGCCCCGCTGTCGCGCCTCTCATACCGCAGGCCGCGCGAAAGGGGGGAGGGAGCGACCGAGGCGCTACCGCGCTAGCGCGCCGATTAGCCGACTCCGGCTGTTCGTTGGACGCCGTCAGGCGCAAGAAGCACCGACGCGTGGAAGGTTCGGAGTTGGCATCGACGGGGGGCCACTCATGGCACATAGAATCCGACGACGATGACGATAGAGCACTTTCTGGGGGCTACGGATGACCGTCGTGCTGGTGCTGAACGCGGGCTCCTCCTCGATCAAGTGGCGGCTGGTCGACGGGCAGTCCGGAACGGCAATCCGGGGCGGCACCGTGGAACGGCTCGGTCACGATGCCTCCGAGGGAACGGGGCACGGTGCCGCGATCCGGGATCTGCTTGCCGAGCTGCGCCATGAACCTGTCGGCGTCATCGGTCACCGGGTGGTGCACGGCGGCAGCCGGTTCGATTCCGCGACGCTGATCACCGACGAGGTGGAGCAGCAGATCGACGATCTCGCCGCCTTGGCGCCGCTGCACAACCCAGTCAATCTCGCGGGCATCCGCGCCGCCCGCGCCGTGTTCCCCGGCGTCCCGAACGTGGCGGTGTTCGATACCGCGTTCCACCGCACCCTGCCCCCGGCAGCCACCGCCTATGCGCTGCCGCCGGAGCTCGTCCGGCAGCATCGGCTCCGCCGGTACGGGTTCCACGGCATCTCCTACCAATACGTCTCCGCCCGGGCGGCCGAGCGGCTGGGGCGGCCGCTGTCGGAGCTGCGGCTGATCGTCTTCCATCTGGGGAACGGCGCCTCCGCCTGCGCGATCGCCGGCGGGCGGTCCGTGGACACCTCGATGGGCATGACGCCCTTGGCAGGACTCGTCATGGGCACCCGCGCCGGCGACCTCGATCCCGGAGTGCTCATCGCCCTCGGCCGAGCGGGCCTCGGATGGGACGAGCTTGAGGAGCTGCTGACCCGCGAGAGCGGCTTGCGCGCTTTGGCCGGCACCGAGGACATGCGCGACATCCACGCGGCTGCGGTCGCCGGCGATCCCGCCGCGACTGCGGCGCTGGAGGTCTACCACTACCGGCTGCGGCACTACCTCGGCGCCTACCTCGGCCAGCTCGGCGGCGCCGACGCGATCGTGTTCACCGGCGGTGTCGGCGAGAATGCCCCGGCGACCCGCGCCGCCGCCGTCTCCGGCATGGAACGTCTCGGGATTCGCCTCGACGACGAGCGCAACCGCGCGACGGCGGGGCGGGAGGCGCGGACGGTCTCCGACTCCCGCTCCCCGACCGCCGTCCTGGTCGTGCCCACAAACGAGGAGCTCGAGATCGCCCGGCAGTCTCTAGCCGCGGTGACTCGGCCCGACGCTGATCCAGCAGGGCCGGTCTAGTTCCCGAGCCGCTGCAGGATGTCCTTCATCTGATCGATTTCTTGTTGCTGGGACTCGACGATCTCGCCGCAGAGGTCTTTGATCTCCAGGTCGGTGATGTTCGACTGTTCGCAGAGCAGGATGGCTCGGGAGTGGTGGGGGATCATCGAGTCCAGGAACTGCTGGTTTCCCACGAACGTCGCGGCCCTTCCCATGAAGAACGCGCCGACCGTGAGCAGGGCGAATGCGACGATGAGCCCGATGTTGAGCGGCTTGTTCGGGAACATGCGCCACATGATCGCGATCATGATGATGCCCATCGGGAACACCATCATCAGGGCCATGTAGAGGTTGCTGATGTTCAGGTAGAGATCGCCGACGACGTTGATCAGTGCGAACGTGAAGAAGTACATCACCACCAGGCTCAGGGCCAGCGCGATGAGCAGGCGCAGGTAGCTCTTCGCACCGCCGGTGTGCGAGGCCCGTTCGTGCGGGGTGTGGTCGCTCACAGCAGGCCGAGCAGCTTCTCGCAGGCCTGCTCGCACGTCCGGCAGGCTTCCGCGCACACCCGGCAGTGCTCGTGCATGCCGGCGTGCTGTTCGCATTCGTCGGCGCAGGCCGCGCACGCGGTGCGGCAGGCTTCCAGGGTGGCTCGCGTGACGTTCGCGTCGTAGCCGGTGCGCCGCGACAGGATGCGACCGGTTGTCTCGCATAGGTCCGCGCAGTCGAGGTTGGTCCTCACACACTTGGTGAGGTCGGCGATCATGTCCTCGCTCAAACAGGCGTCGGCGCACGCGCTGCACGCCTGGGCGCAGTCGACGCAGGCCTGAATGCAGGCCAGTAGTGCCGCCTGATCGAGGTCTCCCAGATCCTTCGGGTGGGTCCGGAGCATCTGATCCGCGATGGTCATCTCAGTCCTCCTTCTCGTCGGCCCGTATCGGGTCGGTTGCGAAGAACCGTAGGCCGGGCGGCAGCGGTCGACGACCGGCTTGCATACGCTAGGGGGGTATGTTATGAGGAGTCCTGCCTTCCACACCCGGGCAGTAGGCGCCCGGGAGCGGCGACCGGCGCTAGAGCCGGTCGAGGATGAAGTCGACCCGCTCCTGCGCCCCGAGCACTGGGACGTGCACGATCGGGAACGGCAGCGCCGCGTATACCTCGGTGAGCAGGTGATGGATCCGCTGCTGGGCGGCGGTGTCCTCGGTGCGGGCGTAGTCCGGCGCCAGCGGCAGCAGGTCCAGGATGAACGTCGTGCGGTAGTCCACCTGCTCGAGCGCGGCCACCAGGATCGGGTCGGGTTCGAGCTGCAGGAAGCGGTAGTAGGCCAGCGAGTCTGGGATGGCCCGGTCCAGAAACACCGTCGTGGCGGGATCGAGGGCGGCTTCCTCGGCGAGCTGCATGTCCAGCACGCCGCGCTGGAACTCGCGCTGCTTGGCGCGGACCTCCTCGACGGTTCGCCCCTCGATGCGCTGGAGATCGATGTAGTGGCGGGCGTGCTCGATGGTGGTGGTGTAGCCGCGGTCGCGTAGCAGGTTCACGGTCGTGGTCTTGCCCGAGCTAGGCCCACCGGTGATGACGTACCAGTTAGTCACGTTCGCCCTTTCAATTTGCGTTCTCCGGGAATATTTGGACTGACATGTACCCTATACCCCTAGTAGGTATATGGTCAGGTAGGAGGTGGTCGGAATGGCACACGGATACGTGGATGACAAGCAGGCGCTGCTGGCGCGGTTGCGTCGTGCGGAGGGTCAGGTGCGCGGGATCGCGCGGATGGTCGATGAGGACGTGTACTGCATCGACATCCTCACCCAGGTCTCCGCGGTGACGAAGGCGCTGGAGTCGGTCGCGCTGACCCTGCTCGAGGATCACCTCGGGCACTGCGTCGCCCAGGCGACCGCCGAGGGTGGCCCCGTCGCGGAGGAGAAGCTGCGTGAGGCGAACGCCGCGATCGCGCGGCTGGTCCGCTCCTAAACATTCGTCCCCACAAACATTCATTCAATGCTCGCGAAGGGAGCACATCATGACCGGACAGGGATTCCAGGACCTCGGACTGCAGGCGACTAGCGGCGGCGGTTGCGCGTGTTGCAGCCCGACCACGCACGGCACCGCGGCGAAGGCCGAGGCTGCACCGCCGGCTCAGCCTGGGGTGGGTGGCGTGTCGGCGCAGTTCCTGGTGGAAGGGATGACCTGCTCGCATTGCGTGCGCAGTGTGACCGAGGAGGTCTCCGCCATCGACGGCGTCTCCGGCGTCGAGGTCGATCTGCACGCGGGCGGCGTCTCGACGGTGACCGTGTCCAGCACCGCCCCGGTGGACGCTGCCCGCGTGAGGGAGGCGGTCGAGGAGGCCGGATACAGCCTCGCCAGCGCGTCATGAGTACGGCTACGGATGTCGATCTCGACATCACCGGGATGACGTGCGCGTCGTGCGCGACGCGGGTCGAGCGGAAGCTGAACAAGCTGCCCGGGGTGGAGGCGACCGTCAACTTCGCCACCGAGAAGGCCCGTGTCCACGCCGAGTCCCCGGTGGCGGTGGAGGAGCTGATCGCGGCCATCGAGCAGGCGGGGTACGGGGCGACCGTTCCTGCCCCACCCGCCACCGACCCCGTCGAGGGGCAAGCTGGTGCGCCTCGCGATGAGGAGCTGCTGTCGTTGCGGCAGCGGCTAATCATCTCGACGCTTCTGGCGGTGCCCGTCGGGGTGCTGTCGATGATCCCTGCGCTGCAGTTCACCTCCTGGCAGTGGCTCGCCCTGACCCTCGCCGCCCCCGTGGTGGTGTGGGGGGCATGGCCGTTCCACCGGGCCGCGGCGATCAACGCCCGCCACGGCGCGGCCACGATGGACACCCTGATCAGCGTCGGCGTGCTGGCCGCGTTCGGCTGGTCGCTGTATGCGCTGTTCTTCGGCGGCGCCGGGATGCCAGGGATGCGGATGAGCGTCACCTTCGTCGGCACCCCGCAGTCCGGCGGTCACGAGGTATACCTGGAGGTCGCCGCGCTGGTGACCGTGTTCATCCTGCTCGGCCGCTACCTCGAGGTCCGCGCCAAGCGGCAGTCCGGGGAAGCGCTTCGAGCCCTGCTCGAGCTCGGCGCGAAGGACGCGGTGGTCCTCCGGACAGGCGTCGAGCAGCGCATCCCCGTCGGCCAGCTCGTCCCCGGCGACCGCGTCGTGGTGCGGCCGGGCGAGAAGATCCCCGCCGACGGCCTGGTCGCCGAGGGCGTCTCGGCGGTGGACGAGTCGATGCTCACCGGCGAGTCCGTGCCGGTGGAAGTCGGCCCCGGCTCCCGCGTCGTCGGCGCGACCGTGAACACCGGCGGTCGCCTGCTGGTGGAGATCACCCGCGTCGGAGCGGACACCGAGCTGGCCCGGATGGCCCGGCTGGTCGAGGAGGCGCAGACCGGCAAGGCGCAGGTGCAGCGCCTCGCCGATCGGGTCTCGGCGATCTTCGTGCCCGTCGTCATCGTCCTCTCGTTGGCCGCGTTCGCCGGCTGGCTGATCGCCGGAGCCGGGCTGGAGGTCGCCTTCACCGCCGCGGTGACGACCCTGATCATCGCGTGCCCGTGCGCGCTCGGGCTGGCGACGCCGACCGCGTTGCTGGTGGGAACCGGCCGCGGCGCGCAGCTGGGCATCCTGATCCGCGGACCGCAGGTGCTGGAGCAGACCCGCCGCATCGACACCGTCGTGCTGGACAAGACCGGCACGGTCACCGCCGGCACCATGACCGTCACCGGCATCCACCCCGCCGAAGGCACCGACCCGGCGGAACTGCTCCGAGTCGCCGCCGCGCTGGAGCACGGCTCAGAGCACCCCATCGGCCGCGCCATCACCGCCGCCGCGACCGTTGCGGCAGGCGCGGTGGAGTCCTTCTCCGCCGAAGCCGGTCAGGGCGTGTACGGCATCGTCGAGGGCCGGATGGTCGCTGCCGGCCGCGCCTCGTGGATCACGACGCGATGGGCCATCCCGGTCCCCGAGGAGCTCGCCGCGACGATCGCGGCGGACGAATCGGCGGGAGCGACCGTGACGGTGGTGGCGTGGGACGGGCAGATGCGCGGCACGATCAGCGTCGCCGACACCGTCAAGCCCACCAGCCCCGAGGCGATCGCCCGACTCCGAGCGCTCGGGCTGACCCCGATCCTGCTCACCGGCGACAACCCGGGCGCCGCCCGCGCGATCGCCGACCAGGTCGGCATCGAGGACGTCCGTGCCGGGGTCACCCCGCAGGGCAAGCTCGACACCATCCGAGAGCTCCAGGCCGCGGGACGCGTGGTCGCGATGGTCGGCGACGGCGTGAACGACGCCGCCGCCCTGGCCGCCGCGGACCTCGGCATCGCGATGGGCACCGGCACCGATGCGGCCATCACCGCCGCCGACCTGACCATCGTCTCCGGAGACCTGGTGCTGGTCCCGGATGCGATCCGGCTGGCCCGCCGCACCCTGGGCACGATCAAGGGGAACCTGTTCTGGGCGTTCGCGTACAACGTCGCCGCGATCCCGGTCGCGATGCTCGCCCTGCTCAACCCCATCCTCGCCGGCGCCGCTATGGCGTTCAGCAGCGTGTTCGTGGTCACCAAC
>NZ_VBUM01000020.1 GCF_005774735.1 Microbacterium sp. 5K110
CCCCCACCCCCACGCCTACGAGCGACCCGACCGCCTCGCCGACGCCGAGCGTTGCGCCGGCCGTCGCGCTTCCGGGCGGTGACGCGGGGAATGGCGGGCTCGCCTCCACCGGCGTCCAGGTCACCCCGTGGGGCGTGGCCGCGTTCGGCTCGATCGTGATCGGTGCGGCGCTCGTGTGGATGGCCCGCCGGTCGCGCGCACGCGGAATGCTGTCGGTCGTCGCGCCCGCCCGGAAGTAGCCGACGTCGACCGCGAGGGCGGGTTGCTCCGGGTATCCGGCGCGGCCCGCCTCTCGCGTTCCGGGTGCGAGGCGTCAGAACAGCCGCGGAGCCCCCGACTCGGTGCCCTTCATCCCCTCGTAGTCGAGGGTGAGGCAGCGGATGCCGCGATCGGTCGCGAGCACGCGGGCCTGGGGCTTGATCTCCTGGGCGGCGAAGACGCCGGTGACCGGCGCCAGGAGCGGGTCGCGGTTGAGCAGTTCCAGGTAGCGCGTGAGCTGTTCGACGCCGTCGATGTCGCCGCGACGCTTGACCTCGATCGCGATCGTGCCGCCGTTGTCGTCGCGCAGCAGCAGGTCGACGGGGCCGATCGCGGTGGGGTACTCGCGGCGGACGAGCGTGAGGCCGTCGCCGACGACGGAGACCTGCTCGGCGAGGAGCCGCTGCAGGTCGGCTTCGACGCCGTCTTTGATGAGGCCGGGGTCGACGCCGAGCTCGTGGGTGCTGTCGTGGAGCACCTCGTAGATCTTCACGACCAGCGCGTCGCCGGACTTCTTGTGCGTCACGCGCCACTGCTCGACGACGCCGACGCTCGCGGCATCCTCTTCGGGCTCTTCGACGGTGAGCGTGCACGGCGGGCTCATCCAGTTCAGCGGCGCGTGCTGCACGTCGCGATGGAACGCGACGGTGCCGTCGGCCTTGATCATGACGAGACGGGTAGCGAGGGGGAGATGCGTGTTCAGTCGACCGGAGTAGTCGACGGAGCAACGGGCAATGACGAGGCGCACGGCTCCATTGTCCCAAGTCACGTCACCAGCGGTCACCAGATCGCTCACGGTCGGCACTGGGAACGATCCGCCGAAGACCGCCGACGGTGAGGTCAGCGAGGATCACGCGAGCTTCGCTGAGGTGGCTGATGTCATCCACCCGCGTAACCAGTTTCAAATCGTCCACCATGCGCAACAAGGTCTGCCACGCTGGCATCAGCGACCCGTTGAGCACCGCCGAGCGGGATCCCCCAACCCCGCACATGTGCATGCGCACCGAGGACGACGCCGGAAGCTGCAGCAGCCAGCGACCCGATGGGACGACCAGCGTGCGCGGGCAACCCAGCCAGCAGCGCCCGGCCTTGCACGCTTCGCATACCTGCGTGGTGCAGATATCTCGAGGCGAGCATCGTGGAGAGACCGAGTCGGCCAAATGAGGCGGGGGTGTCTGGGTATGCCGACCAACGGAGACAGCGCGAGCCAATGGGGCCTGCCCCGGGCGGGCAGGGCAAGCGAGATCGGTGGCATGCCGCCAGCGTGGCGAAACCACCGGCTCCCCGCCGGGGCAGACACGCCGACCTTCAGCGCAGCTTCGGCTGAGATGATGCCCGTCCCGTCGCGCGTGGGTCACGGCCACGATGTCTCATTTAACGTTCGTCAATCTTCATCTCGCGCTCGACTCCGGCAACATCCAAGAATCTTCGGCGGGAGAGAGTGGCCACCATGGTTCGAACCCGTGCACCTCGTCGGCTCGCCGCCTTCACGCTGAGCCTGCTCGCCGTGACCGTCCTCGCCACCCTGCTCACCGTGACCCTACTCAGTTCCACCTCTGGTCCGATGGATTCTGAGACGCCACGAGTGCAGGACCTGTCCGGGCGCGGATCCGATCCACGCGCTGACCTCGACTCGTTCGGCTTCACAAGCTTTGATGCGGGCACCATCCCCCAGGAGGGGGCGAACGCGCTTCCGAATGATTACGACCTGGCCTTCGCCGTGATGATGATCCCTCATCACCAATCAGCGGTCGACATGGCCGACATGCTGCTCATGACGGACGGCCTGGATCCTCTCATTCGGCAACTTGGCGAATGGATCATCAAGGATCAGAGGACCGAGATCGACCTGATGACCGAGTTCGTCGAGGCCTGGGATAAGGCGCATCCTGAGCTGGATGCCTGGCACCCGGATGAAGCTGCTATCGCCGCGGTGGGTGACGGCATGGGCGGAATGACACACGAGCACGGGACCATGGGGTCAAGCCCCGGCTTCGCCACCTACGGATTCCTCACTCAGATGATCCCGCACCATGAGGGGGCCATCGAGATGTGTCGAGTGACGCTCGTGAACGGCGTGAATGCGTTCGTGAAGTCGCTCTGCACGCACATCATCTCGGAGCAGGCCGTGGAGCTGGAAGCCATGGAGAAGCTCCTCCGCGACTACCCCTGAACGGATATCACTGTCCCGCGTCGCCCGGCTTGCCCAACTGTCTCATTTGAGGTTGCGCAAGCTTCACCGGGGACCCGATCGCGGCAACATTCGCGTCTTCTGCTTCCGTCAGAGTGCCTTCATGGTTCAGCCGCAGTCATTCCGTCGCCATCCGCTGGTGTGGGGTATCGGCGTCATCGGCGTCATCGCCGTCGTCGCCGTCCTCGCCGCTGTGCTCGTGTTCACCGCAGGAGGAGGGGGTGGTCGTGCGGAAGCCACGTCCGGTGCCGACCGGGTTGAAGCAGTTGAACGTGCGCTTACCGAACCCGTCCCCGGCATCCCCGACGGCATGCCGACCGAGAGACCGAACCAGTTGGGCCGTACCTCTGACCAGGCCTCGCCCGAAGAGATCGGGTACGCCCGCTACCTCGCCTACAAGGCGCAGGGCACGACTGCCACACGAGTCGACGGCACCCCGGGCTACGAGTTCATCGCGGCAGACGTGAAGACACAGGGAGTGCCGGCCGGTGAGCGCCACATCGAAGTCCTCTCATACGACTACTCGACCGACACCTCCATCCTGCAGGTGGTGGATCTGGTCGATGGAACAGTCACGGAGACCAGGGGAGGAGCTGCGACCGCGCCGCCGTCCGCTCGGGAGTCGCTCTTCGCGATGGATCTGCTCATCCGATCCGACGAGGCCACCGACATCCGCGCCGCCTTCGCAGAACGCACAGGAGAGGAGCTGACGAGTCCGAGTCAGGTCAGCTACGTGTCGTCTGCGCAGCTGCCTGCCGGAACCCGTTACCTCGCACCCCAATGCGAAGGGCACCGTTGCGTGGTCTTTCAACCGCATTTCGGCGCTGACGTCGCCCTCTACTACGGCGACGTGGTGGTGGATCTGTCCGCCTCGCAGGTCTACCGAGTTTCCTGACCGACCGCAAGCTCCACCATCAAGAGAAGGAAGAAACATGAAGCTAACCACACTCGTCGCAGCAGCGGCTGCAGCAGTGTTGTCCGTCGGGCTCGTCGGCTGTACCTGGGCATCGGAGCCGAAGAGCGCTGACGATGTAGCGGCCGTCTCGTTGCCGGATGACGAGTACGCCGGGGCCTTCTGCTCTGGCGACCAGCGCGTCACGACCACCTTCCGCACCGGAAGCACCTGGGATCTATGCTGGCGGCTCGACGATGTCGGCGGACTCACTCTCGAGAAGGTCTTCTTCCAGGGCGTCAACGACAAGCAGCCCATCCAGGTGCTCGACTCGGTCGCCCCCGTGACCATGACCGTTCCTTACGACGTCGGCACCACGGAGTACAACGACATGGGCTTCGGCGGCTGGGGCGCCGCCTCCGCGAACGAGATGACCGAGGCGGAATGCCCGACCGGCACCATCCACAACCTCACCGCCTCAGACTTCGACTACGGGGGCAATGAGGTTCTCGTCGAGGACAAGCCCACCGTCTGCCAGGAGGTCGTCGCCACCGGCTTGGGTGGACGCTCCGCGTGGGTCACGGACGAGGGGCCGTCCGAGTTGCTCGCCCCCGAGAAGCGCACCCTCACCACCTGGCAGGGCAGCGCACTCGTCATCTCCGCGAACACCGCAGTCGGCAATTACGAGTACTCATCGAAATACACCCTCCACGACACCGGCCAGATCGATGTCGCCCTCGGCGCAACAGGTGAAGTGAACGTGGCGCTCTGGGCAGATCAGCTCGAAGGCATCGACGAGGAGCGGTACGGCTGGCCGATCGGTGAAGGTCAGACGGACTACTCCCCGTCGCACTTCCACAACGGCGTGTGGAAGGTCGCATTCGCCATCGACGGCAAGGACGACCAAACAGTCGAAGAGCTCAACACGGCGTGGACGGGGGAATACGGCACACATTCGTCGCTGTACGAGACCACCCGCACCGTCCTTGACACGGAGACCTCGCGGATGAACGACTCGCTTCGGTCATGGCGTGTCTTCAACCCCAGCAGCCTCAACGACGACCAGCATCCGCGCGGGTACGCCATCGTCATGAACGAGAGTGCGGAGTACGAGGCGAACCCCGTCCTCCAGCCGACCGTCACATTTACCAACCGCAACGAGTGCGAGATCCAGCCGCTCCAAAACTCCGGCACTGGATGCGAAGGTGCCACGCTGCTGGACTTCACGAACGGGGAGACTCTCACCGATCCCATCGCCTGGGTGAACGTTGGGTTCCACCACGTCGTCCGCGACGAGGACCAGTCCCCGATGCCCATTCACTGGCAGGGCTTCACCCTCTATCCGCACGACTTCTCGGCTCTGTCGCCCATCGCGTTGCGGGCTGATCGCAATGGTTACATAGGCGAGAAGGATGCCGCGGCCGGGGCGACGAGCGAGGTCACGCCTGAATCAATCACGACACTCGCAGTGACCGGTATGACGGCTCGAGTAACGGTGTCGGCGACAGACGACGAGGGCAATGACGTCGTCCCGACGACCGGGTGGGTCACCATCCTCGAAGGCGACCTAGAAGTGACACGAGTTCCATTCACGCATGGTGCCGGCGGAGCGCTCGAGGTCGACCTCGGGGCGCTGAGCAGCGGCAGTCACGACCTGACCGCGAAGTACGTCGGTAGCAACCAGGTTCGCGGCAGTGTGTCCGATGCCGTGACTGTCGTCATCCCGTAACACCCAGGAGACACCAAGCGCGCACGCTGGTGGAGCCGGCGCCGGCCGCGCCGGCTCCACCACCGTGCTGTCGCTGTATGCAAGGAGATGAACGTGAGCGCCATCGGGGAAGCATTCCGACAGCCGCAGGAGGTCCCCGGAGTCTCGGCGCGCAACGAACTTCATGGACTCCGGAGAAGAACCGTGAGCCAGGTGGACATCGTTGCGCAATCTGTGGCATCCGTCGCACCCGTGATGTGGGCCCTGTCGACAGCGCTCGTCACCGGGGTCGTGGCCGAGCAAGGCGCATGGATCAGCATCATCCTGGCCGCGGCGATCTCATGGGGGGTAGCTCGGAGCTTCGGCGAGTTCGGCTCTCGCCTCGCAGGCTCCGGGTCGCTGTTCACCTTCGTCGCCAGATCGGGGTTCCGGTATGTGGCGCTCGTCGTTGCGCTCCTGCTCTGTACCGGCTACGGCACCTTCGCGATGGCTGGTCTCAGTCTGGCGAGCGGTCACATGCTCGCCATCGTTTCCTCGGAGGCGCCTTCCCGCGACAGCGCCGCGGACGGATTGACGATTATCGTCTTCGTGGCTCTCATCTGTCTGGGCATCATCGTGATGGGTGTGCGAGTCACCACTCGAGTGACACTCGTGACGGAGTCAGTAGGTCTGGTTCTGCTCGCCCTGCTGATCGTGGTTGCTCTGATGGATCACGGTGCCCCGGTGGGCGATCTGTTCAGTCTGCACGGCGTCGATTGGGCGAAGGTATCGGCTGGCACCGTAGTCATGGTGGGCGGATGGTTGGGGTTCGAGAGCAGCGCAGCACTTGGGGCTGAGGCGCGACGGCCACTCGCATCTGTGCCTCGCGCAATGACACTTGCGGTGCTGCTGGCAGCCGGCGTGTATCTGGCGGCGTGGTTCGCGCAACTCGCTCAGCTGACATTGGATCGTGGGACCAACGCCATCGTTCACCTCTCGCTGGCGATGTGCTTGCTGGCCGCAGTTACGGCGTTCTGGACGGCATTGACCAGGCTCTTTTTCCTCTTCGGCCGCGAAGTCATTCTTCCGTCCTGTCTTGGACGCACTCACCCGAGACTGCAGACCCCGCACATTGCGGCGATTGCCTCATTTGTCCCCGTTGTCTGTGGTGCGGTCATCTTCAACACCTTCGGAATCTCGACAGATGCCCTCGAGATGGTCGCCGCACCAGCGTTGATGCTCAGTTACGTCATTGCCACCGCGGTGCTGATCGTGTTTCTCGCACGCCTAGGGGAGCTGACCGCACCCGTGGCATTGCTTGCCGGAGTGTCGGCCTTGCTCATGGCCACCGTTCTCGCGGTGGACCTGAAGCTGGACTTGTCTGGCGGCAGCTGGCTTTCGCTGGCGACGGTGGTCGGCGCATGTGCTGCTGGATGGGCCTGGTGGTCCGTGCTCAGGTCGCGCAGGCCAAACGCATTGGACGACCTTGGCATGTACGACAGCGCTATTGCGGCGGACGTGCTCGGTGCCGAGAGCCGTTCGAACTGACATGCCCGTGGATGCGACGGGCGAAGTGCGTTGGAGTGACAACTTCAACGGGCGCCAGCCTGCAGCCGTCGCGTCCGCGTTTGCGGTTCTCGAGCAAGTGGCGCGGGCCGGTCCGGGAATAACCGCACGAGAGATAGCCGAAAGCCTGAAGATGCCGCGGGCAACTGCATATCGCCTCATCAAGCAGTTGACCGAGTCCGAGTACCTGGTCCGGACGCTCGATCTGCGAGGCTTCGCGCTAGGCAGTCGACTGGTGGAACTTGTGCGGTTGGGCTCCGACTCGGCTGATCCGGAACAACCTCTCCAGGAGTAGACGTGCCGACGCAGTTCACTCGACACGGAACCGTACACACGATCAGCAGTCGTCAGTACAGCAAGGCCAACTCACTCATTGCTCTCCTGCATGTGGTGGGGCTGCTCTGTCTAATCGAGGACGAGTAGCCCACCAAAGAAGAGGGGGCGCGAGGAACCAACTGGTAACCGGTCAAGTTGCCACCGATTCGTTCCTCACTCCCTCCGGCGCATCGTGGTGCGCCTCGGCCTCAGTCACGACATGACCGAGCTGCTCCTCGACGCGATCCGCGAGGAGGTCGCGTTCCTCGAGGACCTGAGCGCCCCCATCCCGCGCAAACGACCCACGACCGGCTTCGCACACTGAACCGGGCGTGAACCGCGGAAGACAGCGTCAGGCCTGCTGGGCGGGCTCAGCCTCCGCGTCATCCGCGACCACGAGGGGCTTCGCGGCCCCCGAGAAGAGCCCGGATGCCACGATCAGGCCGACCACGATCAGCAGCGTGTTCAGCAGGCCGATGTGGTCGCCGATCCACCCGAGGATCGGCGGGCCGCACAGGAAGGCGACGTAGCCGATCGTGGCGGCGGCCGCGACGCGCGAGGCTGCCTGGGCGGGGTCGTCGGCGGCGGCCGACATGCCGATGGGGAAGCCGAGCGAGGCACCGAGACCCCACAGGGCGGCGCCGATGTAGACCAGCGGCCCGAAGGGAGCGACGATGAAGAGCAGGAGGCCCGCGGCGGCTGTGACCGCGAGGATGCGGAGCACCCACACGCGCCCGAAACGGTCCACGACCGGCCCGCCCGCGAGACGTCCGAGGGTCATCGCGACCGAGAACACCGCCAGAACGGCCGGGCCCGCTTCTTCGGGGGCGCCGTGGCCGAAGACGACCGCCGAGGGGAGCCAGTCGTTCGCGCTGCCCTCGGCGAAGGCCATGCCGAGCATGATGACGCCGAGCGTGTAGGTCCGCGGCTCGCGCCATGCGGACAGGGACTCGCCGAGCCGCTCGCGCCAGTGCGCGCGCTGCGCGGCGGGCGCGGCATCCATGGCCGTCTCCCGGGCGGGCACGTTCGCGATCGCCACGACGGCCACCACCGCGATCACGATGCCCATCGCGACGCAGTGCGCGATCACGTCGACGTTCCCGCGCACGGCGAGGAAGCCGATCCCGGCCCCGATCACGGTGCCGAAGCTGAAGAACGCGTGCAGCAGCGGCATCACGGTGCGCCCCGTGGCCTTCTCGAGGGCGGCGCCCTCGACGTTCATCATGACGTCGACGGATCCGTTGCCGAACCCGAACAGGGCGAGACCGACGAGGGCGACGCCGAACAACTGGAGCGTGTCCGATCCGAGCCCGATGATGACGACACCCACGGCGACGCACGCGAGCGCCGCGAGCATGCCCCGACGCGCACCCAGCCGGGCCATGATGACGGGCGCGACCGACAGGCCGATGATGGATGCCACCCCCATGCCCAGCAGCAGCAGGCCGACGCCGGAGTTCTCGATGCCGAGGGACTCGCGGATCGCGGGCACTCGCGACGCCCACGTCGAGATGCTCAGCCCGCTCGCGAGGAAGATCGCGCAGATCGCGATGTACCAGCGCACGAGGCGCGCACGGGTGAGCACGGAATCCATGTCGCCAGAGTATCGAGGATGGTCCCGCAGATCGAATCGATTCGAGACGGCGGGGAGGGGAGGTACGATCAGGCGGTGAGCACGCGCCGCGCCACCATCAGCGACGTCGCCCGAGAGGCGGGCGTCTCCGCGTCGACGGCATCGGTGGTCTTCAGCGGCAACACGCCGACCTCCGAAGCCACGCGGGCCCGCGTGCTCGCCGCGGCCGCGAAGCTCGGCTACACCGGGCCCGACCCCCGAGCGGCCTCGTTGCGCCGCGGCAGATCGGGGATCGTCGGCGTCGTCTTCGACCAGCACCTCGGAACCGCCTTCCTCGATCCCGTCACCACGCACATGATGGACGGCCTCGCCGACGGCGTCTCCCGTCTCGGGGCGGCGCTGCTCCTCCTCCGCGATGACGGCGAGATGGTGCGCGAGCCCTCGCTGCAGACCGCTCCGATCGACGCCGCCGTGCTGATCGGCTGCAGCCCGCGCCTGCGCGACTCGCTCGAGATCGTGCGGGCCCGCGGCATCCCCGTCGTCGTCGTCGAGGGCGATGCCGGGCCGGGCGTTCCCCGCGTCCTGCTCGACAACGTCGAGGCCCAGCGCGAGGCGGCCCGGTATGTGGCCGATCTCGGTCACCGCGACGTCGTGCTCGTCACTCTCCCCGTCGACATCGAACGACGCCGCGGGTGGATCCCCGATGACGCCGTCGTCAGCGTCCACGTGACCGCCGATCGCCTCGCCGGTGCGCGTGAGGTCTTCCCACAGGCCCCCGCGCTGGCCGCTGCCGGCAGCTCGATCGACGAGGGTGCGATCGCCGGGCGCGCGATCTTCGCCGATCCCGACCGGCGTCCCACCGCCGTGATCGCGCAGACCGACCTGCTGGCCGCCGGGGTCATCCGGGCCGCCGAAGAAGCCGGTCTGCGCGTGCCGCTCGATGTCAGTGTCACCGGCTTCGACGGTGTCGTCGTGGATGGTCTCGCGCCCCACGTGCTCACGACGCTCGTGCAGCCGGCCACGGCCAAAGGCCGGGCCGCCGGCGAGGCCGTGTCGGCGATGATCGAGGGATCCACGCCCGCCGGTCTCGACCTCACGTGCGTCTTCCGAGTGGGCACGACGACCGCCCCGCCGCGTACCACATGAGGTCCTCGGCGCAGGGCCCCGGATGCTCCCGGTAGAATAAGAGTCCACACCCCGAGAGCCCGGGCATTTGCCCGTCGACCCCGAGGAGGCCCACACTGCTGGCATTCCTCGGCGCGTTCGCGCTCGTCCCGATGCTGTTGCCTCTCCTGGTGGCCCGCATCGGAGCTCGTGCGTTCTACGTCGCAGCGGTTCTGCCGGCACTCGCCTTCGCGTACGCGATCGTGCAGGCCCCTGCCGTCTTCTCCGGCGACATTCCCTTCGAGGAATACTCGTGGATCCCGGGGCTCGGCATCTCCCTCTCGATGCGCATGGACACGCTCGGGTGGCTCCTGACGCTGGTCGTGACCGGGGTCGGCGCGTTGGTCATGCTCTACTGCCGCTGGTACTTCCGCGGCAAGACGCAGGGGGTCGGGCAGTTCTCCGCCGTTCTCCTGGCTTTCGCCGGAGCGATGTACGGCCTCGTCCTGACCGACGACATCGTCGTGCTGATCATGCTGTGGGAAGTCACGAGCGTCCTGTCGTACCTGCTCATCGGGTACTACCACGGCCGCGCTGCCAGCCGCCGCGCCGCCCTGCAGGCGCTGCTGGTGACCACGCTCGGCGGTCTGGTGATGCTGATCGGTGTCGTGCTGATCGTCGTCCAGTCCGGCACCACGAGCTTGTCGGCCATCCTCGCGGACCCGCCCGTGGGCCCCGTCGTCGACGTCGCCGTGCTGCTCCTCCTCGTCGGCGCGCTGAGCAAGTCCGCGATCTTCCCCTTCCATTTCTGGCTGCCCGGCGCCATGGCCGCCCCGACGCCGGTCAGCGCCTACCTGCACGCGGCGGCGATGGTGAAGGCGGGCATCTACCTCGTCGCGCGCCTCGCCCCGGGGTTCGCCGACACCCCGCTCTGGCGGCCCACGCTCATCACGTTGGGCGTGTTCACGATGCTCCTCGGCGGTTTCCAGGCGCTGCGCGAGCGCGACCTGAAACGCATCCTCGCCTTCGGTACCGTGAGCCAGCTCGGCTTCCTGACCGTGATGCTCGGGTACGGGACTCGGGATGCCGCTCTCGCGGGCGTCGCACTCCTGCTCAGCCACGCCCTGTTCAAGTCCTGCCTCTTCCTCGTCGTCGGCGTCATCGACCGCCAGCTCTCCACTCGCGACATCGGCGAGCTCTCGGGCCTCGGCCGGCAGGCGCCGGTCATGGCGACCGCCTCGTTCATCGCGATCGCGTCGATGGCGGGCGTCATCCCCACTCTCGGCTTCGTGGCGAAAGAGACGGCGCTGACGGCGCTGTGGCACGAGGCCACCGCCGGAGCGCCCTGGGGCCTCGTCGCCCTGTTCGGTGTCGTCGCCGGTTCCGCGTTGACGGCGGCCTATGGCATCCGGTTCCTCTGGGGCGCGTTCTGGACGAAGCCCTCCATCGAGCGCACCGAGTGGCCCGACCCGCCGATCGGGTTCCTCGCCTCCCCCGTGCTTCTGTCGGGGGCGACCCTCGCGCTGGGCTTCCTCGCCCCCATGCTCGACGGGTGGCTCGCGCCGTACGCCGATGGACTGCCCGAGGCGACCGCGGGAGTCCCGGCGCCCGAGTACCCGTACCACCTCGCGCTGTGGCACGGTCTCGAGCCTGCGCTGTTCCTGTCGCTCGGCACCCTGGCACTGGGTGCGGCCATCTTCTGGGTCGTGCGGCGCACGCAGCTGCACCGTCGGCGGCGCGTCCTCCCCTTCACCGCGAACGACGTCTACAACGCCGTCGTGCGCGGGATCGACCGCACGTCGGAGTGGACGACGGCGCGCTTCCAGCGCGGATCGCTGCCGTTCTACGTCGGGACGATCTTCGTCGTGCTGGTCGTCGCCGAGGGCACCGCACTCATCGCGTCCGACGAGTGGCGCGCGCAGCTCGACGCGTGGCAGTCCCCCGCGCAGCTCATCGCGGCCCCGATCATGATCGCCGCCGGAATCCTCGCCGTCCGCGCACGCAAGCGCTTCACGGGCGTGGCGCTGGTGTCGGTGACGGGGTTGGGCATGGTGGTGCTCTTCGGCACGAGCGGCGCCCCCGACCTCGCGCTCACCCAGGTGCTCATCGAGACCGTCACCCTCGTGGTGTTCGCCCTCGTCCTGCGCCGGCTCCCCGCCCGCATGGGTGAGCACAACGCGTCCGTCGCGCCCCTGGCCCGCGCGGCGCTCGGCGTCGGAGTCGGACTCACGATGGCCCTCGTCGCCATCGTCGCCACCGGTGCGCGGCAGGACCTCCCCATCTCGCTGGAATGGCCCGCCCTCGCGTACGAGATCGGCCACGGCCGCAACGTCGTCAACGTCGCGCTCGTCGACCTCCGCGGCTGGGACACGATGGGCGAGCTGTCGGTGCTCATCCTCGCGGCCACGGGCGTGGCATCCCTCGTCTTCATCACCGATCGCAGCGACAACCTCTCCCGCCGCCGGTCCGGCACCGCACGCAGCCGCGTGGGCCTCGGACGCCGCCGTCCGCTCATCGAGACCGACAGCGGTGTGCGTGCGCAGCGTGCGGGAGAGGCCGACGCCCCGCGCGCATGGCTCATTTCGGGGTCGAAGGTGCAGCCCGAGAACCGGTCGATCCTGATGGAGATCATCATCCGGGTGCTCTTCCACGCGATCATCATCGTCTCGCTCTATCTGCTCTTCGCGGGGCACAACCTCCCCGGTGGCGGGTTCGCCGGCGGTCTCGTCGCGGGCATGGCCCTCGTGATGCGGTACATCGCCGGCGGGCGGTGGGAGCTCGGCGCCGCCGCGCCCACCGACGCGGGGCGACTCCTGGGCGCGGGCATGGCGATCGCCGTCCTCTGCGCGATCGTCCCGCTGTTCTTCGGGTTCGCACCGCTGCAGAGCTTCACGTTCGAGGGCGAGATCCCCGTCATCGGTCACTGGGAGTTCGTCACCAGCACGATCTTCGACGTCGGCGTGTACCTCGTGGTCATCGGCCTCGTGCTCGACGTCCTCCGCAGTCTCGGCGCCGAGGTCGACCGACAGTCCAAGGATGCCGTCGACACCGAGGCGGTGACGCTGCCGTGACCATCTCGTTCGTCCTCGTCGTCATCATGGCCGTGCTCTTCGCGTGCGGCGTCTACGCCATGCTCGAGCGCAGCCTCACCCGCGTGCTGATCGGCTTCCTGCTGCTCGGCAACGCGGCCAATCTGCTGCTGCTGATCGTCATGGGCCGCCCGGCCATGGCGCCGTTCTACGACGGCGGGCAGACCGACTCCGCCGACATGTCCGACGCCCTGCCGCAGGCGCTGACCCTCACCGCCATCGTCATCACCTTCGGCATCTCGGCGTTCCTGCTCGCCCTCATCTACCGTTCGTGGCAGCTCGGCGAGGCCGACACCGTGGTCGACGACGCCGAGGATGTCGCGCTCCGCGAGCGCACGGCATCCGAGCCCGAGGATGCCATCGACGACGAATCCCGCTCGGACGACGACGACGTGACCACCGACTTCGTCGGCGACGACGTCTCGCCCATCCGCGTGCTGCACCAGGGCGACCTCTCGCACCTGGTGGACGATGCCCCGGTCGACCGCGTCGCCGTCCGCCGCACCCGACCCGAGGGCGACACCCGCGGCCCCGAGGACGGCATCCACGACCCCGAGGACGATGCCCGCGACCCCGAGGACGGTGATCGCTCGTGAGCGCCCTGGTTCCCCTGCTCGTCGGCATCCCCCTCATCGGTGCGGCCATCAACCTCGTCTTCGGTCGCCGCAAGAAGACGCAGATCGTCGTGTCGGTGGTATCCCTCACGCTCGTGCTCGTGCTCGCCGCGATCCTGCTCGTCGCCGTCGACACGACCACCGGTCCCATCGCCGTGGCGATCGCCGGGTGGGACATCCCGCTCGGCATCGTGCTGTACGTCGACGTCCTGGCGGCGCTGCTGGTGATGGTGTCGGCCATCGTGCTGCTGGCGGTGCTGCTGTTCTCGATCGGGCAGGGAGCGGCCGACAACGACGAAGAC
Source organism: Microbacterium sp. 5K110 (assembly GCF_005774735.1). Lineage (GTDB taxonomy): Bacteria > Actinomycetota > Actinomycetes > Actinomycetales > Microbacteriaceae > Microbacterium. The sequence continues at coordinate 13,592 of NZ_VBUM01000020.1, forward strand.
ACCCCGGTCTCGATCTTCTATCCGGCGTATCTGATCCTGGGTGCGGGCATCTTCAACGCCTTCATCGCGGGCGACCTGTTCAACCTCTACGTCGGTTTCGAGATCCTGCTCGTGGCCTCGTACGTGCTCATCACTCTCGGCAGCACCGAGTCGCGCATCCGCACCGGCGTGGTCTACATCGTCGTCTCGCTGGTGTCGTCGATCCTCTTCCTCGCGGCGATCGCGATGGTCTACGGCGCCCTCGGCACCGTGAACATGGTCCAGATCAGCGAGCGGATGGCGCAGCTGCCGCAGGACATCCAGACGATCCTGCACCTCATGCTGCTGCTCGCGTTCGCGATCAAAGCCGCCGTCTTCCCGCTGTCGTTCTGGCTTCCCGACTCGTACCCCACGGCACCGGCGCCGGTCACGGCGGTGTTCGCCGGCCTGCTGACGAAGGTGGGCGTCTACGCGATCATCCGCACCGAGACGCAGCTGTTCGTCGACAACGACCTCAACTTCCTGCTGATGATGGTCGCGCTGGCGACCATGATCGTCGGCATCCTCGGCGCGGTCGCGCAGGCCGAACTCAAACGCATCCTGTCGTTCACGCTGGTCAGCCACATCGGGTACATGATCTTCGGGCTGGCGATCAACACCCCGCTGGCGGTGGGCGCGACGATCTACTACATCGTCCACCACATCATCGTGCAGACGACTCTGTTCCTGGCCGTGGGCCTCATCGAGCGTCGAGCCGGGAGCACCTCCATCCTCAAGGTGAAGGGGCTCATGCGTGCGGCCCCGTTGCTGGCGGTCCTGTACTTCATCCCGGCGATCAACCTCGGTGGACTGCCCCCGTTCTCGGGCTTCATCGGCAAGTACGCGCTGTTCGACGCCGCCGCCCAGGTGGGGACGCCGGTGATGATGGTGCTGATCGTCGGCGGCATCGCGACCTCGATCCTCACGCTGTACGCGCTCATGCGGGCGTGGAACCTCTCGTTCTGGCGCGAGGAGAACGATTCCACCGAGACCCTCGAGCGAATCGCCTACCTGGGCAACGCCCCCGCGGCATCCATCTCGACCGAGCGCCGCACGATCCCCCGCATCATGACGTTCGCGACGGCGGGGATGGTCGCCGTCACGCTCTCGCTGACGGTGTTCGCCGGCCCGCTGCTGGACGTGTGCCTGCGCGCCGGTGAGCGCATCACCGACGGCATCACGCTCGTGCAGTTGCAGGAACAGGTGGCTGATCGATGAGCCCGTCACGCCGGTCGCAGTTCGGCTTCTTCGCGCAGCAGTTGCCCTTCTTCGTCATCCTCGTCGCGCTGTGGATGCTGCTGTGGGGACAGTTGACGTGGCTGGCGCTGATCACCGGACTCGTGGCCGCCGTGTTCGTGACCCGCGTGTTCCGCCTTCCGCCCGTCGACCTGTCGGGCCGCTTGAACCTCTGGTACGGCCTCGTCTTCGTGGCGACGTTCTTCGCCGCCGTCGTGCGCGGCTCACTCGTCGTGGCGTGGCAGGTGCTGGACTTCCGGCGGCCGCCGGGTGCCGCGATCATCGCGGTTCCGCTGCGCGTCGACGACGACGTCATCATGGCGCACACGGCGGTGACCGCCTCCCTCATCCCCGGTTCCTTGATCATCGACGTCGACCGCGAGGGGCGCACCCTCTTCTTGCACACCATCGGCATCCGCAGTGACGAGGATGCCGAGCACCAGCGCCGCGTCGTGCTCGGCTGGGAGGCACGCATCACGCGGGCCGTGGGCTCGCGCGAGCAGCTCGCCGATCTGCGTCGCCAGATCGCCCAGGCCGACGAGGACGCTCACCACGGGGCGGCCTCGCCCCGCGACGGACGGACCCCGCTATGACCGCTCTCGTCATCGTCATCCTCGTCGTTTTCGCCGTCGCCGCGGTGTTGGCGCTCATCCGGCTCGTCATCGGTCCGTCGATCCTGGACCGCGCCGTCGCCGCGGACGTGCTGCTGACCGAGGTGCTGTGCATCCTCGGGGCCGACATGGTCATCAACCACCACACGCGCTCGCTCCCGACGATGCTCATCATCGCCGCGGTCGGCGTCTTCGGGTCGATCGCGGTGGCCCGCTTCGTGGCGCGGAAGGAGAACCCCCGGTGACCCTGGAATCCGTGCTCGACGTCGTCGCCCTCGTGCTCGTGCTGATCGGGGCGGTGCTGTGCCTGACCGCGACGATCGGTCTGCTGCGCTGGCGCGATGTGCCCTCACGTCTGCACGCGGCGACGAAGCCGCAGGTGCTCGGCGTGGTGCTCATCGTGACCGCGGTCGTGCTGTCGCTGCGCACGTGGGAGGCGCTGGCGTTCGGCATCCCGATCGTGCTGATCCAGTTCGCCACCGCGCCGCTCGCCGCGCACATGGTCGGCCGTGCCGCCTACCGCAACCGGACGATCGACGAGGCCGGCCTGTACGTCGACGACCTGCAGCACCGCACCGAGGACGGCGGCTCGATCGCGGCGCCCTCCCGCCCCGAGAGCTGAGGGCCCCCAGCGATAAACGCCGTCCGTGGTGAGACACGCGGTGTCGCAGCGTGTCTCAGCAGGAACGGCGTTTATCGCGATGCCGCCGCGGGTGTCGGCGGGGCTCAGCCGAGCGCGATGGGGCCGGGGCCTCGACCCCGCGCCGTGGCCCGGCCCGGGGCGAGAGGCGTCCACGCCCGAGCGATAAACGCTGTGGCGAGGGTGAAGCGGCCGCTCTGAGCGATAAACGGTGCGGCGAGCGGGAAGCGGCCGTACCATCAGCGATAAACGCCGTTACGAGTGAGACACGCAGCGACACCGCGTGTCTCGCTCGCCGCAGCGTTTATCGGGACGCGGCGGCGGCGGCAGCCGCGGGGCGTCACCTGCCGCCCCCCGGCCCGCCGCTGCCCGGCCCGCGCAGCCCGGGCTCAGCCGAGCGCGATGGGCTCGGGCTGGCGCTCGGCGTCGTGCGACTCCTGCAGCGCCGACTTGGCGCGGAGCGGCGGCGTGCGGAAGAACAGCGTGAGCACGAAGGCGAGGAGCGCGACGGCCATGCCGACCCAGTAGACGCTGGTCGTCGACTCGTTGAACGACACCAGCAGCGGCTTGCTCAGCCGCGGGTCGGCACCGTTGAGGAACGACGTGTCGTCCATCGTGCTGTTGTCGAACGACGAGTCCGACGAGCCCGACGCGTCGATGATCTGCGGCACGGCCTGGTCGACGAAGGCGCGGCGCGCGGTGGCATCCGAGAAGTCGAGCGTCACGGTGCCGTCGGCGGCGACCCGGGCGACCGGGACCTGCTGCTGGATCGCCGCGCCGGCCTGAGCGATCGCCTGCGTCTGCGCGGCCGCGGTGGCCTGGTCCTGTGCGGCGGCCGGAATCGTGCCCGCGGCGACCTGCTGCGCGACAGCGTCGGCGGCGGCGGTCTTCGCCTGCGCGATGCCGTCCTGCGCACCGCTGAGGGCGCCGTCCGAGAGCTTCTCGACGAACGGGTCGTAGACCTTCTGCATGATGCCCTGGTTGGCGGGAGCCGCTGCGACCGTCGGGTCGAGGGCGGCATCCAGGGCGTCGGTCAGCGACGCGGGGTCGCGGAAGTTCGCCTGCAGGTTCACCGGCACGAGCGTGAACAGCAGCGACAGCAGTACAGCCGTGCCCAGGGTTCCACCGATCTGACGGAAGAAGGTGGATGCCGAGGTGGCCACGCCGATGTCACGCGGGCCGACCGAGTTCTGCGAGGCGATGGTGAGGGTCTGCATCAGCTGGCCGAGGCCGAGTCCGATGAGCAGCATGGAGCCGGCGATCTGCCAGTACGAGGTGTCGTAGCGCACGAGGGTCAGGGTGAAGAAGCCGAGAGCCATGCAGGCGGTGCCGATGGTCGGGAAGATCCGGTAGTGGCCGGTGCGAGAGATGATCTGGCCGCTCACGATCGACGAGATCATGAGGCCGAGGATCATCGGCAGGAGCTGGAACCCGCTCTCGGTCGGGCTGGAGCCCAGCACCAGCTGCAGGTACAGCGGCAGGGTCAGCATCGCGCCGAACATGGCGAATCCGACGAAGATGCCGATCACGGTCGCCATCGAGAACGTCGACGAGCGGAAGAGCTTCAGCGGGATGAGGGCGTCGTCCTTCATCGTGCGCTCGATGAGGATGAAGGCCAGGATGCCGAGGCCGCCGACGACGTAGCAGGCGATCGCGATGGGCGAGGTCCAGCCCCACTCGCGGCCCTGTTCGGCCACGAGCAGCAGTGGCACGAGGGCGACGACGACCGTCGCGGCACCGAACCAGTCGATGCGTACCGATCCATGCGGGTGGCGGGGGATGTGCAGGAACCGCAGCACGATGGCCAGGGCGACGAGGCCGATCGGCACGTTGATGAGGAACACCCAGCGCCAGCCGGCGATGAAGAGGATCTCGGGGGCGCCGGCGAACAGGCCGCCCACGAGCGGTCCGATGACCGAGGAGATGCCGAAGATGGCCAGGAAGTAGCCCTGGTACTTCGCGCGCTCGCGCGGCGCGAGGATGTCGCCCATGATCGCCAGTGGCATTGACATCAGTCCGCCCGCGCCCAGGCCCTGGATCGCGCGGAAGGCGGCGAGTTCGACCATCGAGGTCGAGAAGCTCGCCGCGATCGAGCCGAGGATGAAGATCACGATGGCGATGAGGAACAGCGGGCGTCGTCCGAAGATGTCGGAGAGCTTGCCGTAGATGGGCGTCGAGATCGTCGACACGATGAGGTAGGCCGTGGTGACCCACGCCTGCTGGCTCAGACCGTTGAGGTCGTCGCCGATGGTGCGGATCGCGGTGCCCACGATGGTCTGATCGAGCGCGGACAGGAACATTCCCGCCATGAGCCCGAAGATGACGAACAGGATCTGGCGGTGAGTCATCACCGGGGTGCTTCGGGTGGTCGGGGTCGACACGGCAGCAGTGGTCACGTTTCCTCGGAAGGGCGAGAGGGCCGAAAAGGGATGCCGCACGGCAGGGGCGCGCGCGGTGGACCGGGAGGACGGGTGTCGCCGGTGCCGAAAAGAAGTTGTGTTTTGTCAACTATACGGCTGGCGAGGCCGCGCGCGGGCGCGTTCTCCCGAGGTTCAGATCTCGGCTTCGGCCGCGTCACTCTCGGCCTGCGGTGAGGCGGAGCCCTCGGACGGGTCCGGTGTGTGCGTGCGGGCCTCGAGTTCGCCCGCCTCTCGCTCCTCGCGACGACCCTCGGCGAGGAAGGCCAGACGGGTCAGGCACTCGTGATTGCGCAGCCGCAGCAGAGGCCGCCAGAGGATGCCGGGAAGCAGCGCCGGCAGCCCCGACACGGGCTCCTCGGCGATCGTGACGGCGATCCCGTCGCCGTGCGGGCGGACGTCGAAACGGATGACACCGCGTCCCAGCGGTCCGGCCTTGGGGCGCAGTCGCACCCGGCGCGGCGGGTCCCACTCCACCATCTCGGTCGTGTCGTGCAGCATCACCGGCCACACCCCCAGCGAGTGGTGGATCCGGGCGCCCTCTCGCGGCCACTCCGCGTCGACATCGCGCATGCGGGCCGCGCCCACGACCCAGACCGGGTACAGCCAGCCGTCGGAGAGCACGGCGAACAGGTCGTCCGGTGTGCAGCGCATCAGGCGGGTGTTGCGGCTGGCCATGGCATCCCCTCGCGGTTCTCGTCCCCCGACCCTATTCCGCCGAGGGCTCCGCGCGCGCTCTCGACGCTCGTCGCGACCTCAGCCGATGAGGCTCGGCTGCAGGTCGTGGAGCGTCCGGTGGTGCGTCATGCGTGTCACACCCAGCGCCGCGAGCAGCACGCCACCCACCAGCCAGGCGCCGAGCACGAGCAGGTCGGTGCCCACGCGGCCCAGGTCTCCGCCGTACATCACCTGCCGCATGGCATCCACGACGTAGCCCATCGGCAGCACGTGGTGCAGGGCCGCGAGCGGAGCGGGCAGCGTCTGCCAGGGGAAGGTCCCGCCCGCCGTCACCAGCTGCAGCACCATCAGCACCAGGCCGAGGAACTGTCCGACCGACCCGAGCCACACGTTCAGGGCGAGCACGATCGCCGCGTAGGTGGCTGAGGCGAAGAGCAGGATGCCGAGCGCGGCCAACGGATTGGCGAACGAGAACTGCAGCGCGACGGCGAGCACCGTGAACAGGCCCACCATCTGCACCGAGCCGAGCGCGGCCGGGGTGAGCCACCCGGCGAGCGTGACGCGGAAGGGGGAGCGCAGCGCCGTCACGGCGCGCTTGGAGACCGGCTTGACGATGAGGAACAGGGCGTAGATGCCGATCCAGCCGGCCAGTGCCGCGAAGAAGGGCGCGAGGCCGGCGCCGTAGTTCTGCGCCTTGGTGACCGACGTCGACCCGACGCTGACCGGATCGGAGATCGTGGCGGCCTGCGCCTGGCGGGTCTGGTCGTCGGAGTCGGGGATCTGCTGCACGCCCGACGCCAGACCGTCGCGCAGCTTCGCCGCCCCCTCCGAGAGCTGGCCGAGGCCGCCGTCGAGGGTGCTCGCCCCATCGCGCAGTTGCGCGGCGCCCGAGGCCGCGGTGGCGGCACCGTCGGCGAGAGCGGAGGCGCCGTCGGCCGCGCCGGCCGCGCCCGAGGCGAGCGTGGCGCTCCCGTCGGCGACTTGGCGGGCGCCGGAGTCGAGGCGGTCGATCTGCGTCACGGTGTCCTGCACGCGGGCGTTCGCCGTCTCGAGGCGCTGGCCGACGGGGTCGAGCCGGGAGAGCACCTCGTCGATCTTCTGCGGGTCGACCCCGGCGTCGGCGAGGGCGGCCGCGATGTCGCTGCGGGCCTGCGGAAGCAGCGCCGCGGCCTCACCAGCGGCCGTGCCGACCTGTCGGGCGACGGTGTCGATACGGTCGACCCCGCCCGCCACCTGTTGGGCGCCGTCGGCGACGCGCGCCGACCCGTCGCGTAGCTGCGCGGTGCCGTCGCGTAGTTGCGCCGCGCCGTCCGAGAGCCGGGCGGTGCCGTCGGCGAGCTGCGCCGAGCCGGATGCCAGCTGCGCCGAACCGGATTTCGCGGTGCCGAGGCCGTCGACGAGCTGCGTCGCGCCCGTCGTGGCATCCACGAGGCTCACCCGGATCGTGTGGAGCGCGTCGAGCAGAGTGAGCCCGGCTTCGTCGACGACCTTCTGCGCCACCGAGGCTTGGATGCGGGAGACGGCTTGCGAGCCGATCGTCGAGGCGAGGTAGTTGTTGGCGTCGTTCGTGCGCAGCTCGATGCCGGCCTGCCGCGGGGTATCGCTGGAGAGGGATGCCACGGCGTCGCTGAAGTCGGACGGGATCGTCACGATGAAGTCGAAGTCCCCCCGCTCGAGCCCGGTCGTGGCCTGATCGGCGTCGATCCGATGCCATTCGAACGTGTCGCTGTCGAGCAGCTGGTCGGCCGCCTCGTCGCCGAGGTTGCGCTGCTCGCCGTTGATCTCGGCGCCGCGGTCGTCGACGACGAGGGCGACGGGCACGTGCGACAGATTGCCGTAGGGATCCTGATTGGCCCACAGGTACAGGCCGCCGTAGAGGATCGGCACGGCCAGGAGCGCCACGAGGGCGAGCACCGACATGCGCGTCGCGGTGAGGCGGCGCAGCTCCGCCGTGATCATCTGTGGGATCTTCACCGGACGTCCTCCTGCCGGGTGCTGTCGATCGTTCCGGAGCCGAGGGCGTCCAGCGCCGTCCGGGAGGCCTGCCCGGCGATGACGAGCACCGCGTAGCCGCGTTCGGCGAACTCCTCGGCGATCCGCCACCACGCGCCGGGCTCGCCGCCGTGGCGATCGGGGGCGACGAGCACGAGCCCCTCGACGCCCTGGCGGAGTGCGGCGAGCTCGAGCAGCATCCGGATCCGCTGCGCCGCCTCGACATTGCCGATCGGCAGGGATGCCAGCGACTCCAGGCCGATGCCCTCGAGCCACCGCTGCGCGGCGAAGGGAGTGGGCGCATGCCCGGCGAACATGAGCTCCTCGGCCACGACGCCGGTGACCGTGACGTTCGGCTCCGGCTCGGAGACCACGGGCGCGTCCACGAGCGCGACCCGGCGGCGGATGGCACCGGGGTCGGTGCGTCCGTCGATCGTGACGGATCCGGCGTCGATCTTCATGCGACCGGATGCCACGAGGCCCAGCACCGTCGGGCGCTGTTCGGTCTCGGCGACGACGAGGGTCGCGCGGCCTGTCTCGTACGAGGTGGTCGTCTCGGGGAGTGCGCGTTGCGCGCGTCCCTTCGCGACCGCGTCCAGGACGATTCTCACTGCGCCTCCAGTTCGGGGTGGCGGGTCAGCAGGTCGCGGGCATCGACCCACGACATGCCGGCGATGCCGAGGACCGCCGTCACGGCGATCGCGCGGGCGCTCGCCGACTCGGCGTCGACGCGGGCGACGACCATGCGGCCGGTCTCTTCGAGCAGTCTCGACAGGGTCGGAGCCGGCAGGTCGGCGCGCAGTTCACCGGCCTCCTGTCCGCGACGCACGATCGCGTCGATGCGGCGGCGCAGCGGCGCCAGTGCGGCAGAGGTTTCGGGCAGATGCGCGTCGTCGAGGGCGAGGGCGGCCGCCGCCTGCACGTGGGCGGCCTCTCGCCACAGTTCGGAGGCGAGCCGGGCCAGGGCGAGGCGGGAGTCGGGATCGTCGATGCGGTCCGCGATGGCGTTGAAGCGCGCGGCGCCGGCGGCGATCACCTCGCGGACGATCGCGTTGCGGTCGTCGAAGTGGCCGTACAGGGCGCGGCGCGACAGCCCTGCGCGTGCCGCGATCGCCGCGATGGAGGCATGGGGATCATGGCCGATGGCGGCGGTGGCGGCATCGACGATGCCGGCGCGGTTCTCGACCGCGTCACGACGACGGGCAGGCGTACTCACGGTCCCCGAGTGTACGCCCTATCTTGCACTCCCGTGTGCACTTTCATCCGCGTGATGGGTCAGAATGTGTCGCCTGCCGTGCGCTGAAGCGACACATTTTGACCCCTCACGCGACCGTGAGGAGGGGGCTCAGTCGGTGCCGGACTCGAACGCGGCGGACTCGCCGGCGGCATCCGTCGCGCCGGCAAGGCGCTCGCCGGCTGCGTCGAGCGGCGTGGCGGGCTCGATGATCTCGCGCGCGCCACCGGCGGCGACGTCGCCCACGAGCTCGCCCGTGGGGCCACCGATGAGTCCGAGCGCCGCGTACTGCTCGAGGCGCGCGCGCGAGTCGGCGATGTCGAGGTTGCGCATGGTGAGCTGGCCGATGCGGTCGACGGGACCGAACGCGGCGTCGCCGACGCGCTCCATCGACAGCTTCTCGGGCGAGTACGACATCCCGGATGCCACGGTGTCGAGGATCGTGTAGTCCTCGCCGCGGCGCAGGCGCAGGGTGACCGAGCCCGTGATGGTCGACCCGACCCACTTCTGGATCGACTCGCGCAGCATGAGCGACTGCGGCTCGAGCCAGCGCCCCTCGTACATCAGACGACCCAGGCGGCGACCCTGCTCGTGGTAGGTCGCGAGGGTGTCCTCGTTGAGGATGCTGTTGACGAGGCGCTCGTACGTGATGAACAGCAGCGCCATGCCCGGAGCCTCGTAGATGCCGCGGGACTTCGCCTCGATGATGCGGTTCTCGATCTGGTCGCTCATGCCGAGACCGTGGCGGCCGCCGATCGTGTTGGCCTCGCGGACCAGCGCGACGGGGTCGTCGAAACGCGTGCCGTTGATCGCGACCGGGCGCCCGGCCTCGAACTCGACGGTGACGTCCTCGGTCTCGATCTCGACCGCGGGGTCCCAGAAGCGCACGCCCATGATGGGCTCCACGACCTCGAGCGACACGTCGAGGTGCTCGAGCGTCTTGGCCTCGTGCGTGGCGCCCCAGATGTTGGCATCCGTCGAGTACGCCTTCTCGGCGCTGTCGCGGTACGGGAAGTCGTGGGCGACGAGCCACTCGCTCATCTCTTTGCGGCCACCGAGCTCGGTGACGAAGTCCGCGTCGAGCCACGGCTTGTAGATGCGCAGGGCCGGGTTGGCGAGCAGGCCGTAGCGGTAGAACCGCTCGATGTCGTTGCCCTTGTAGGTGGAGCCGTCGCCCCAGATGTCGACGCCGTCCTCTTTCATCGCGCGCACGAGCAGTGTGCCCGTGACGGCGCGACCCAGCGGCGTGGTGTTGAAGTACGTGCGGCCGCCCGAGCGGATGTGGAACGCGCCGCAGGCGAGGGCGACGAAGCCTTCTTCAACCAGGGCGGTCTTGCAGTCGACCAGACGCGAGATCTCGGCGCCGTACTGCGTCGCGCGGCCCGGGATCGAGACAATGTCGTCTTCGTCGTACTGCCCGAGGTCGCCGGTGTAGGTGCAGGGCACGGCGCCCTTGTCGCGCATCCACGCGACGGCCACCGAGGTGTCGAGACCACCCGAGAAGGCGATGCCGACGCGCTCGCCGACGGGAAGGGACTGCAGGACCTTGGACATGCGCTCGATTCTATTCGGGACGGATGCCGCGCCCCGAACCCGTGGTCGGCGGCGACGTGCGCTCGAGGCTCGGGGGTAATCAGCCGACGGTGACGCCGGTGATCGTGACCGCGGTCGCGGGAGGCCCGTCGGCGCCTCCGCCGGCGACGCCGGCTGCGCCGATCTTCTTCACGACGTTGAGGCCCTCGGGGGACAGCCGGCCGAACACGGTGTAGTCCGGCGGCAGCGGGGAGTCGGCGTAGACCAGGAAGAACTGGGATCCGTTGGTGTCGGGACCTGCGTTGGCCATCGCGATCGTGCCCGCCGGGTATTCCTCGCTGCCGTCCACCTCGTCCGCGAAGGAGTAGCCGGGCCCGCCGCGGCCGGTGCCCGCGGGATCTCCGCACTGCAGCACGAAGATGCCCCGGGTGGTGAGGCGGTGGCAGTCGGTTCCGGTGAAGTACCCCTGCTCCGCGAGCGAGACGAAGCTCTCGACCGTGCAGGGGGTGCGGTCCCCGGTGAGCGTCATCGGCACGGCTCCGGCCGAGGTCTCGAGCGTGACGGTGACGGCGCCGGACGTCGTCTCGCCGGCGGGCGGGGGCGTGACGTCGCGGGCGGCCTGCCCCTGCGCGCGGTACGCGCACGCGCCCGAGGCGGCGGCTGCGGAGGCCGGGGAGGAGGCGCTCGGCGAATCCGGCGATGCCGGGGCCGGAGCACTCCCCGCACAGCCGGCGAGAACGAGGAGGGCCGAGGCGATCAGGGCCGCGGGGAACAGGCGCGCATGCACATCGACCACGGTAGCGGCCGCGGGGCGTTCCGGTGGCCGCGCGTTCCGGGGCCGGGAGTCCCGCGGCGTCGACTCCGCCTCAGGAACTCCGGATGCCGCGCCGCCGGCCGATCGCGACGGCGCCTACGGCGACCACGACGATCGTGACCGCGATGCCGATGATGTAGCCGATGACGCTGCCCCAGCTGCTGTCGTACGGGTTCAGGAACGGGTACGGATACCAGTACGGCTGGCCGGTGGTGGGGTTGGTGACGAGATTCGCGCGCAGCAGCGTGTAGACGATCCAGGCGATCGGGAAGATCGCCGCGCCGAACGCCGCTTTCCACGGCAGGCGTCGCCGGCACGGCCCCAGGAACAGGTCGAGGAGGAGGAAGAGCGGCCCCCACACGTGCATGACCTCGTTCGACCACCCGACCGTCTCGGGCTGCAGCGGGAGGCCGCGCAGCAGCAGGTTGTAGACCACGCCCGTGATCACCATGTACGTCGAGACCCACGCCAGGGCCGCGGCGAGAGGGAGCGGATCGGGTTCGAGGCGACGCCGACGCGCGAGGAAGCGGATGCCCGCCCATGCCAGCACGGCGACGCTCGCGGTGTTGGAGAGGATCGTGAAGAAGCTGAAGAAGTTGGCGATCGTCGTCGGTACGTCGCGGTCGGCGGCAGCGGCGCCGGCGACCGTGGAGACGAACTGGGCGACGACGGCGGCGGCGATGAGCGTCGCCATGGCCAGACGCAGCGCGGTCCAGCCAGTGGCCCAGGTGCGGGAACGGAGCATGCGCTCAGGGTAGTGACCTCGCGCGGACGCGGGGCGGGGTTGTGCACAACCCCGAAAGGGCGTGTCGAGCACGCTCGATAGGATGGGGTGTACCGCCGGATAACACGCGAGGAGCGCACATGCCCGGAATCGTGATCGTCGGCGTCCAGTGGGGCGACGAAGGCAAGGGCAAGGCCACCGACTTGCTCGGTGAGCGCACCGACTGGGTGGTGAAGTTCAACGGCGGCAACAACGCCGGACACACCGTCGTCATCGGCGACGAGAAGTACGCGCTGCACCTGCTGCCCAGCGGCATCCTCTCGCCGGGCGTCACCCCCGTCATCGGCAACGGCGTCGTGGTCGATCTCGAGGTGCTCTTCAACGAGCTCGAGGCCCTCAACGCCCGGGGCCTCGACACGAGCCGGCTGAAGATCAGCGCCAACGCGCACATCATCACGCAGTATCACCGCACGCTCGACAAGGTCACCGAGCGCTTCCTCGGCAAGCGCATGATCGGTACCACCGGCCGCGGCATCGGCCCTGCTTACGCCGACAAGATCAACCGCGTCGGAATCCGCGTGCAAGACCTCTTCGACGAGAACATCCTGCGGCAGAAGGTCGAGGGCGCTCTCGACCAGAAGAACCACCTCCTCGTCAAGGTCTTCAACCGCCGATCGATCACGGTCGACGAGGTCGTCGAAGACCTGCTCTCGTACGCCGAGCGCGTCCGGCCGATGGTCAGCGACATCTCCCTCCTGCTGAACGACGCCCTCGACCAGGGCGATGTCGTCGTCTTCGAGGGCGGCCAGGCCACGATGCTCGACGTCGACCACGGCACCTACCCCTTCGTCACGTCGTCCTCGGCGACGGCCGGTGGCGCGTCGACGGGTTCGGGCGTCGGGCCCAACCGCCTCGATCGCATCGTCGGCATCGTGAAGGCCTACACGACGCGCGTCGGCTCGGGTCCGTTCCCCACCGAGCTCTTCGACGAGAGCGGCGACTGGCTGCGTTCGCGCGGCTTCGAGTTCGGCACCACAACCGGTCGCCCGCGCCGAGTCGGCTGGTACGACGCTCCCATCACGCGCTACGCGACCCGCATCAACGGCATCACCGACCTCGTGCTGACCAAGCTCGACATCCTCGGAGGCCTCGAGCAGATCCCCGTGTGCGTCGCGTACGACGTCGACGGCGAGCGGTTCGACGACCTGCCGGTCAACCAGACCGACTTCCACCACGCGAAGCCGATCTACGAGTACCTGCCCGGGTGGAGCGAAGACATCTCCACGGCGCGCACCTTCGACGAGCTTCCGAAGACGGCTCAGGAGTACGTCCTGGCCCTCGAAGAGATGAGCGGCACGCGCATCTCGGTCATCGGTGTCGGGCCCGCGCGCGACCAGGTCATCGTCCGCCACGACCTCATCGACTGACGTGCGCTTCTGGGTCGGCGCCTACACCTCCGACGCGGGTTCCGCCGAGGGCATCGGCATCCTGCAGGCCGGCGACGCCGACTCGTCGTGGGCCTCGGGGCCGCTGGGCATGGTCGGCACCGCGGTCGCGGCGCCGGGATCGCCGTCGTGGGTGGCGGAGCACCCGCAGCACGACGTTCTCTACGCAGCGCTCGAGTCCGACGGCACGGTGCAGGCCTACCGCCGCACGGGCGAGACGCGGCTCGTTCCGTTCGGGTCCCCCGTGGAGGCCGGCGCTGCGGTGTGCCACGTCGCCGTCGCGCCCGACGCGTCCTTCCTCGTCGCGAGCTGCTGGAGCGACGGGCGCGTGGTCCGCATCGCCCTGGATGCCGCGGGCCGCCCGGCAGCGCCGGTGATCGCGGCCGCCGCGACCGATCCGTACGACCCCGCTCCCGACGGATCGGTGGTCGAGACCGGTGCCCATGTCTCGGGTGCCGTCGTCCCCGACCTCGCCGCCGCCGCGCGGGCGCTGCGAGAGGCCGCGGGCGACGAGTTCGGTCACCTCGTCCCGGCCTACGACGACGTTCCTGAGACCCATGCCGAGTCCGAAGAGGCCGCCGCCGGCGCGCGGGTGTCCCGCACGCACGAGACGATCTTCCTGCCCGGCGGGCTCCTGGCCACCACCGACATGGGCCTCGACCTCGTCCGCTTCTGGCGCGCGACCGCCACGGGACTGCGTCTCGATCACGAGGTCGCGCTGCCGAAGGGGAGCGGCCCGCGCCACGGGGTGTGGCATCCGTCGGGTCACCTCTACGTCGTGACCGAGCTCAGCCGCGAGGTCTTCGTGCTGGCCCCGGATGCCGAGACCCGTTGGCGGGTCGTCTCGGGGCAGCCGCTCCTCGGCACCCTCGACGGTGACACCGCGGCCGAACTGTGCATGAGCCGTGACGCGTCCACGCTCTACGCCGGGGTGCGCGGCAGCGACACGATCGGCGTCCTGGCGGTGCGCGGAGCGGGCGAGAGCCTGCAGCTCACGGCTCTGGCCGAGGCCGGCACGCACTGGCCGCGGCATCACGTCGTCGTGAACGACACGTTGTTGGTGGCCGGGCAGCTGGCCAACGAGATCGTGTCGCTCCCGCTCGACCCCCGCACGGGAGTGCCGGGCCGCGTGCGTCACCGCACGGCATCCCCGTCCCCGACGCGCCTGCTCCCGATGCGCTGAGCGCCGTCCCGCTGAAGGCGGTCGCGACCGCTACTTCTTGGCATCCTGTCGCGGGATGATGATCTGCTTGAGGATGAGCAGCAGCGATGCGGTCACGGGAATCGCGACGAGCGCGCCGAGCAGGCCCAGGAGCGTTCCGCCGACGAGCGCGCCGATGACCACGAGCGATCCGGGGACCGAGATAGTCCGGCTCATGACGCGCGGCGTCAGCACGTATGCCTCGAGCTGCATATAGATCAGGTAGACCACGGCGAAGATGAGTCCGGCAGTCGGGTCGACGATCAGGGTGAACACGGTGGCCGTGCCCCAGAACAGCACGGAACCGACGAGCGGGATGAGCGTGATCCCGAACGCCAGGGCCGCGAGCAGGGCCGCGAACGGTTGCCCGACGATCGTGAGCAGGATGAAGGCGAACACCGCGTTGATCAGCGCGAGGACGACCATGCCCGAGAGGTAACCACCGACCGAGTCGGTGATCTGCCCGGTCATCTTCGCGACCGTCTCGCGGTTGCGGGCCGGGCTCAGACGCACGAGCGAGTTCTTCATCGTCGGCAGCGATGCCAAGAAGTACAGGCTCAGCACCAGCACGATGATCGCCCCGGAGATGCCGGTGGCGATCGTGACGCCCACCTGCAGCAGGCCCCCGCCGATCGCGGTGAGGTTCGACGGGTTGGTGAAGAACTTCTGCACCTCGTTGATGATCTCGCCCACGCTGTCGCTGAGATTCGCCTCGATCCAGAGCACGAAGTCGCTCGTGCGCAGGTCGGAGACGAAGGACGGGACGTCTCTGACGAACTGCTCGACCTGACGGACGACGGGCGGGATCAGCAGCCACAGGGCGCCGATGAGGACGATCGCGAGACCGCCGAAGACGATGACGATCGCCCACGCGCGCGACAAACCCCGCCGCACGAGCATCCGGACCAGGGGGTCGAGCGCGAGCGCGAGGAAGAGGGCGATCGCGATGTAGATGAGGACCGTGGAGAGGTTGCTCAGTGCGAGCGCCAGCAGGATCGCCGTCAGCCCGCCGAGGGTGAGGAAGAAGCCCGCCGCATACGGGCGCGCGATCGCCGACCATACGGGCCGATCCCGGGAGGTGACCTCGCCGGCGTCGGCGCCGGCGGCGGAGGGATCGGGGCGCGTGGATCGGCTCATGGTCACACTGTAGGGCGTGCTCTCGCGCGGGTGTGGGTGCGCGATAGGGTCGGGAGCCGGGAGGACCCATGACCGACGCCGATCCGACGATGATCCTGCAGGGCCTGCGTGGCAGCATTGACAACATCGACGCCGCTCTCATCTTCTTGCTCGCCGAGCGTTTCCGCTGCACGAAGCAAGTGGGCGTGCTCAAGGCGCAGCACGGGATGCCGGCATCCGACCCTTCTCGCGAGGAGCAGCAGATCGCGCGATTGAAGCGTCTGGCGGCCGAAGCCGACCTCGATCCCGAGTTCGCCGAGAAGTGGTTCAACTTCGTCGTCGCCGAGGTCATCCGCCACCACCGCTCCGCGGCCGCCGGCACGGCGGGCGACTGACAGGACGCTCCGCGACACGCCCGGGCCGTCTTCGCGAACGTGCGGCCCACGCCCCGTCGGCGGACTCTGGTACGCGCCCGCGCGTGCCACGCGTCGTCGGCGATCGCAAGCCGAGGGCCGATTTGCCAGGCGATCCATCACCGTGAAACGTTGGGGGAGGCCCGAAATGGGCCGCCCACCCGACCAGTCCGCGGTCGTCGGTGCCGGCTCGGGGGAGTCGCGCCGCGAGCGTACGGTCGGCGGCCTGGACGCGGATCAGACATCCGCCGTCGACGCGCTCACCCCCGCACGAGCGCCGGACGGGCTGCCACCCGGGCGTGACCGATGCGGCCACCCGAGGCCGCCCAGGTGCACACAGTGACCCACCCGCATGCCATCGCGGCGAAGAACCTCTTCAAGGTCTTCGGCCGCGCCCCTCAGACCGCGGTCGAGAAGCTTCGCGCGGGAACCCCGCGCGACCAGCTCGGCGACGCCGGAACGGCCGCCGTCATCGATGCGAGTTTCTCCGTCGAACCCGGCGAGATCTTCGTCATCATGGGGCTCTCCGGCTCCGGTAAGTCGACCATCATCCGCATGCTCAACGGGCTGCACGACGTCACGGCCGGAACGGTCGAGGTGCAGGGCGACCCCCTCACCGGCGTCAGCCCGTCGCGGTTGCGCAGCCTCCGTCGCGAGCGCATCGCGATGGTGTTCCAGCACTTCGCTCTGCTCCCGCACCGCACGGTGGCCGCGAACGTCGCCTATCCGCTCGAGATCCGCGGCGTCGGCAAGGCCGAGCGCCTGGCCAAGGCGAACGAGATCCTCGCGCTCGTGGGCCTGGACGGATGGGGCGAAAAGCTCCCCTCGGCCCTCTCCGGCGGCATGCAGCAGCGCGTCGGCATCGCCCGCGCTCTCGCGGCCGACACCGACATCCTGCTCATGGACGAAGCCTTCAGCGCGCTCGATCCGCTGATCCGTCGCGAGATGCAGGAGCAGCTGCTGGAGCTCCAGCGCACGCTGAAGAAGACGATCGTCTTCATCACCCACGACCTCAACGAGGCGATGTTCCTCGGTGACCGCATCGCGGTCATGCGCGACGGGCGGATCGTCCAGATCGGGACCCCCGAAGACATCCTCACCGACCCCGCGAACGACTACGTCGAGCAGTTCGTGCAGGACGTCGATCGCGCCCGCGTGCTCACGGCCGCGAACGTCATGGAGCGTCCCCGTCCCCGAGTGGATGCCACGGCGGGTCCGCGCACCGCGCTGCGGCAGATGCGCGACGCCTACATGTCGGCCGTGTACGTCACCGACCGTGACCGCCGGCCCCTCGGCATCATCACCGACCGGGATGCCATGAAGCTCGTGATCGCGGGAGAGAACTCGCTCCACAGCAAGCTCAAGCCGATGCCGCAGACCGTCCGCGAGGACGACGTCCTGATGAACCTGTTCGTCCCCTCGGTCGAGTCGCCCCTCCCGCTCGCGGTCCTCGACACCGAGGGACGCCTCGCCGGCGTCATCCCGCGCGTCACGCTCCTCGCCGCGCTCGGCCCCGGACCCACCGCCACCGAGGAGATCACCGTGCTCCCGCAGCCCATGCCGTCCGCCGAGATCGACGCGGTGCTCGCCGACGAAGTCGTGGCATCCGAGACCGAGGGGGTGCGCTGATGGAGGGCTTCCGCATCCCCGTCGGCGCCTGGGCCGCCGCGGGCGTGGACTGGGTCCGCGACAATCTCTCCGGGCTCCTCGACCTCATCGCCGTCGTCGTCCGCTTCCTCGTCGGCGGGCTGAGCGACACCCTGCTGGCCGCGCCGATCGTCGTCGTGATCGTCGTGGCTGCGCTTCTGGCCTGGGCCGTGAAGTCCTGGAAGCTCGCCCTCGGGACCGCGATCGGCTTCGCGCTCATCCTCGGGATGGGCCAGTGGGTCACCGCGATGCAGACCCTCGCGCTCGTGCTCGTGGCGACCGTCGTCGCCGTCGCGATCTCGGTCCCGCTCGGCATCTGGTCGGCGCGCAACGCCACGGTCCGGGCGATCCTCAAGCCCGTCCTGGACCTCATGCAGACGATGCCGGCGTTCGTGTACCTGATCCCGGCGATCACGTTCTTCAGCATCGGCGTCGTGCCCGGTGTCGTCTCCACGGTCATCTTCGCGCTGCCTCCCGGCGTGCGCCTGACCGAGCTCGGCATCCGCGGGGTCGACTCCGAGACGGTCGAGGCCGGACACGCCTTCGGAGCCACGCCCGCGCAGATCCTCCGCGGCATCCAGTTGCCCCTCGCGATGCCCACGATCATGGCCGGCATCAACCAGGTCATCATGCTCGCCCTGTCGATGGCGGTCGTGGCCGGCATCGTCGGCGCCGACGGACTGGGCAAGGAGGTCGTGCAGTCGATCTCCACCCTGAACCTGCCCAAGGGCGTCGAGGCCGGACTCAGCGTCGTCATCCTCGCCGTCTACCTCGACCGGCTCACCGCCGCGCTCGGCAGCCCCGCGGAGCAGACCTCGTCGCTGCGCGGCATGCTCGGCCGCCGCCGGGCCGGGTCGTCGACGGTCCCCGCGAAGGCCTCCACGGTCGCCGCGACCGAGGCGGAGCGCGAGAAGGCGTCCCCGCGCCGCGCGCCGATCTCCACAGGCGTCTGAGCGCACGGCATCCCCACCACCCATACGAAACGCACGAGAGATACGGAAACACTCACATGACGAACAAGCGACACCTCACCACGACCCTCGCGCTCGGCGCCGTCAGCGCGCTCGCGCTCGCCGGCTGCGCGAGCGGCAACCAGGCCGAGGGCGGCACCGGCGGATCGGGCGACAAGGGCACGATCACGCTCGGCTTCCTCCCCTCCTGGACCGACGGCCTCAGCACCGCGTACCTGCTCGAGGACCAGCTCGAGAAGCTCGGCTACACGGTCCAGATGCAGACCCTCACCGAGGCCGGCCCGCTGTACACCGGGCTCGCCCAGGGCGACGTCGACATCTACCCCTCGGCGTGGCCGGAGCTCACGCACAAGTCGTACATGGACCAGTACGGCGACAAGATCGAGGACCTCGGCGCGTACTACGACAACGCCAAGCTCACGATCGCGGTGCCCAGCTACGTCGACATCGACTCGATCGACCAGCTGAAGGACAACGCCGCGCGCTTCGACGGCCGCATCTACGGCATCGAGCCGGGGGCGGGTCTGACCAAGCAGACGCAGGAGAGCATGCTGCCCGGCTACGGCCTGGACGGCGACTTCGAGCTCGTGACCTCGTCGACCGCGGCGATGCTCACCGAGCTCGACAACGCCATCGCGGCGCAGAAGGACATCGTCGTGACGCTGTGGCGCCCGTTCTGGGCCAACGACGCGTACGACGTGAAGGACCTCGAAGACCCCCAGGGCCTGATGGGCGACCCCGAGAAGCTCCACTTCCTCGGCACGGCCGGCTTCGCGGAGACGTACCCGGATGCCGCCGAGCTCATCGCCGGCATCCAGCTCGACGACGCGCAGTACGGCTCGCTCGAAGACCTCGTGGTCAACGAGTACGGCGAGGGCCGTGAGGCCGAGGCCGTGGACGCGTGGCTGAAGCAGAACCCCGAGGCGTTCTCGACGCAGCGCAACTGACGTCCCGCCTTCGAAGGCCCCTTCCGCCCGACGGCGGAGGGGGCCTTTCGCGCGGGCGGCGCTCAGCCGATCGCGTGGGCGGCGCTGAAGCGCGTGCGGAAGCCGGGGTGCCCGGCCGGCATGGCGAGCACCGAGTCGGGTGTGCGCCCGACCAACTGCGGGAAGCCGGAATCCGCGACGAGGTCGTCGTCGAGCGCCTCGAGCTCGGCCGTGACGAGCGGCCACGGCTCGTGCGTGTTCGCCGCCCAGATCGTTCGACCGAGGTGCCGTTCGTGGAACCCCCAGCGCGCCGTGAGGAACCGTGACAGCGGGGTGTCGACGGGGTCGGTGCCCAACCGTGCACGCAGGCGGGTTCCCGGATGCCGTCCGCCGTGGCGGCGCGACCGGTACTCGATGCGCGCGCCGTCGGTCCGCACCCCGGCCCGGGCCCAACGGTACGGGAGGCCGAACAGCGCGCGGGCCGCGAGCACCGGGGCGAGGTGCTCGGCCTCGAGCGTGCGGAAGACGACTCCGCGCCGCCCCGCGTCGTCGACCGCGTACGTGCGCACGTTGATCTCGGTGAAGGTGCCGACCAGTGGCACGGGCGGGAGGGGCAGGAACCGGAACTCGCTCAGCACGAACGGCACGAGCCCCACCCACGCCGAACCGTCGTGCACGTCTGGCCGGGTGCCCGGTGGCAGGAGCGGGGCCACGTCGGCGGGGTCGACGCGCCAGTGGACGAACACGGCGCGGTTCCACCGCTGCTCGATGACGGCGCGGCCCGGAAGGGCGGGGGAGTGGCGTTCGAGGGTCACGGGGGGATTCTCGCCCCGGCGCCTGTGCACGGAGGGAGACTGGACACATGCCCTCGTCGTCTGCTGCGGATCCCCGGCTCGTGGCATCCATCCGCTCCCTCTTGGCGGCGCGGGCCGAGGGGGCGACGATCTGCCCGTCCGAGGTGGCTCGTGCCGTGGGCGGAGACGAGTGGCGCGCCCTCATGCCGTCGGCGCGGGATGCCGCGCGCGTCCTCGCCGAGGAGGGTGAGGTCGAGGTGACCCAGCGGGGCGAGGTCGTCGACGTGACGACGGCGCGCGGACCCGTGCGGATCCGCCGCACACGCTGAGGCGGCGAGTCAGACGGCGGGCTCCGGCGGGGTGCCGGATGCCGAACGCGGAAGCTCGAGAGCGACCTTCTTCTCGAGCTCCTCGACGGCTTCGTCGCTCAGCCAGATGAGGCCATCGAGCTCCTGCCGCACGCGGCGATACGCGACCTGCCGTTCATTCGGCGTGGCCGCCTGGTCGACGGCGACGCCGAGCAGCTGCTGCGCGGTATCGAGGCGTTTGCGCTCGTCGGGAGTGAACGCGGCGGCCTTGACGCGTCGTGCGTCGCGCTCGGCGACCTCGAACGCGACCTCGTAGTCGGTCACGGCGTCGCGGTACTCCTTCGCCCGCTCCGGCGAGGAGGTCTCTCCCGGTGCCGGGCGCAGGGTGTCCGCGACCTTCTTGGCCCGGAGGAACGCGGCGGTCAGCGGCTGCCGCCCGTCGCTCATCGCGGGGTACGCGATGAGCTTGGACACGTCCAGCTCGTAGTCCAGCCAGCGGTGGGTGACGTCGTCGTGGCGGGCCTGCACGCGCGAGAGATCGTCGGAGACGGGAGTCGGCGCGGCCGCGGCAGGCGGGGCGGAAGCGGATGCCGGCAGCCCGCCGCTCTGCGCGCGCATGAGCTCGAGCTGCTCGCGGTGGCGACGGCGGGCCGAGAGCTCGCGCTGCTTGTTCACGGTGCCGATGGCGCCCATCGTCATGCCGAACAGCGGGAAGACGAGCCACCAGTAGTTGCCGGCGAACTCCGCGATTTCGTTCACGCCGCCACGCTACGCGTCCGGGTCGTTCTTGCGCGCGCGCTTCGCGTGACGGTCGTTCCACGATCGGGCCGCCGCCCGGCCCATGTTCTCCATCGACCAGGTGAGCGCGCGCTGCGCCGTCTCGGCCCAGTCCGAGGCCACACGCCCCCAGGCGTCGGTGCCGTCCGCATCGGGGCGGTCGTCGCGACCGCGGCGTGCGGCGCGCTCGGCGCGCTCGAAGGCGTGACCGAGCTGACGGACGGCGTCGCGGTACGCGAGGAAATCGGCCGGCTCCAGACGGGAGTCGACCGCGGTGGGGCGCAGCCACTGGGCCCGCTCCTGTGCGCGCAGGAAGTCGGCCAGGAGGGGCGAGCGCGAGTCGCTCATCGCCGGGAAGTCGATTGCGAGTGCCGGGTCGGTCTCGTACGCCATCCACCGCACGAGGATCGTGTCGTGCTCGTGGAACAGCCGGGCCACGGGCAAGGGGGCGCTGCCCGAGCGGATCGCGGGGAGCATCGCCTTGGCGGCCTTGACCCCGGCCCGGCGGGCACGCACCTCCGCGGCGGCGGCCCGCAGCTCGCGCTGCGCGGCGGTGAGTCGGGAGCGCGCGGCTGCGACGGCGTCGGACGACACCCGGGATGCCGCGCGCTCGGCCTGGGCGCGGACGACCTCCGCGTCCGCGACCTTCACTTCGGCGCGGCCCCGGGTCACGGCGTGACGGGCGGTCTGCAGGTCGAGGAGGGCGGCATCCAGCTCGAGGCGTCGGGCCGCGGTCTTGCTCAACGGCCGGTTCGCCCACGTCCGTGCGGCGCGATCCGAGGTCGAGGCCCCGGCCGGGAGGGCGCGCTGCCGCGAGCGGCGCACACCGATCCAGCCGACGGTGCCGGCACCGGCCGCAGCGGGGCCGATCCACCACCACTCGGCGATCAGCGCCACGAGCGGTTCCACGTCTCCATGCTACGTCGGCGGCCCGCGAGCGCGCCCGGGAGAGCGGGACGGGGGCGGGGATGTGAGATCGTTTCGGAGTGAGACACCGTCGACGGGCGCCGGTCTGAGCGTCAGCCGAAGATCAGCGAGAGCACCGTCGCGCCGCCGCCGGTGAGCACGAGCGCGGCGATCACGACCCAGGCGGTGATCTTGACGCGGCGCTGACGTCGCTCGTCGAACCCGGCCATGTCGTCGTCGTGGTCGGTCATCGCGCGACTCCTTTCGTGCCGCGGTGCTCCGCGGGGGTCATCAGGTTCTCGTACGGCGGTGCGCCGCGGCTGCCCGGCGCCGTGGGGCCGGGCCCGCGGGGTCAGGCGACGGGCTCGGCGACCGTCGGGCCGAACACGGCCGGCAGCGTCTCGGTCGACAGGCGGCGCAGCTCGGACACCGGGACGGTGAAGACGTCCTGGATCTCGAGCGTGGCCTCGGTGCCCGGCTCCACGTCGGCGACGCCGATGCGCAGCACGGGGTAGCCGCGACCGTCGCAGAGGCCCCGGAACTTCACGTCCTCTTCGCGCGGCACGCTCACGAGCACGCGGCCGGTGGACTCGCTGAACAGGGCGGCCGTGGCATCCACGCCGTCGCGCTCCATGAGCTCGGTGATCCAGACGCGGGCGCCGACGCCGAAGCGCATGACGCCCTCGGCGAGGGCCTGCGCGAGACCGCCGGACGACAGGTCGTGCGCGCTCGAGACGAGCGACTGGGACCCCGCGGCCTGCAGGAGCTCGGCGAGCTTGCGCTCCTGCGCCAGGTCGACCTTGGGCGGACGGCCGCCGAGGTGGTCGTGGATCGTCCCGGCCCACTGCGAACCGTCGAGCTCGTCGGCGGTGACGCCCAGCAGGTAGAGGTTCTCGCCGGCATCCTGCCATCCGCTCGGGATGCGCGCGGCGACGTCGTCGATGATGCCCATGACACCCACGACGGGGGTCGGGTGGATCGGCTGGTCGCCGGTCTGGTTGTAGAACGAGACGTTGCCGCCGGTGACCGGGATGCCGAGCTCGAGGCATCCATCGGAGAGACCCTCGACGGCCTGACTGAACTGCCACATGACCTCAGGGTTCTCGGGGCTGCCGAAGTTCAGGCAGTCGGTGACCGCGGTGGGCACGGCGCCGGTGACGGCGACGTTGCGGTACGCCTCGGCGAGGGCGAGCTTCGCTCCGTTGTAGGGGTCGAGCTGGCAGTAGCGGCCGTTGCAGTCGGTGGCGATCGCGAAGCCGAGCCCGCTCTCTTCGTCGACGCGGATCATGCCGGCGTCGTCGGGGAAGCTCAGGGCCGTGTTGCCGAGCACGTAGTAGTCGTACTGGTTGGTGATCCACGACGTGTCGGCGAGGTTCGGGCTCGCGACGAGGGTGGTGAACTGGTCGCGCAGCGCGTCATTGTCGGCGGCACGGGGCAGCTTCGCGGCCGAGTCCGCGTTGAGCGCGTCGATCCAGGTCGGGTAGGCGACCGGGCGCTCGTAGACGGGGCCGTCGACCGCGACGGTCGAGGGGTCGACATCGACGATGCGCTCGCCGTACCAGTCGATGACGAGGCGGCCGTCGCCGGTGACCTCGCCGAGGACGCTCGTCTCGACGTCCCACTTGCCGACGACGGCGAGGAACGCGTCCAGCTTCTCGGGCGCGACGATCGCCATCATGCGCTCCTGCGACTCCGACATGAGGATCTCTTCGGGCGTGAGCGACGGGTCGCGCAGCAGCACCTTCGACAGCTCGACCTTCATGCCGCTGTTGCCGTTCGCAGCCAGCTCGCTCGTGGCGCACGAGATGCCCGCGGCACCCAGGTCTTGAATGGCCTCGACGAGGTCGTCGCGGTACAGCTCGAGGCAGCACTCGATGAGCACCTTCTCGGCGAACGGGTCGCCGACCTGGACCGCGGGACGCTTGGTGGGTCCGCCGTCGGCGAAGGTGTCGGATGCCAGGATGCTGGCGCCGCCGATGCCGTCGCCGCCCGTGCGGGCACCGAACAGCACGACCTTATTGCCCGCGCCGGAAGCGTTGGCGAGCTTGAGGTCTTCGTGGCGGAGGACGCCGACTGCGAGGGCGTTCACGAGCGGGTTGCCCTGGTAGACGGAGTCGAACACCGTCTCGCCACCGATGTTCGGCAGCCCGAGGCAGTTCCCGTAGAACGAGATGCCGCTCGTGACGCCGTGCACGACGCGCGGGGTGTCGGGGTGGTCGATGGCGCCGAAGCGCAGCTGGTCCATGACGGCGACCGGGCGCGCGCCCATCGAGATGATGTCGCGCACGATGCCGCCGACGCCGGTCGCGGCGCCCTGGAACGGCTCGATGTAGCTGGGGTGGTTGTGCGACTCGACCTTGAACGTGACCGCCCAGCCGTCCCCCACGTCGACGACGCCGGCGTTCTGGCCCATGCCGACCATGAGGCGGGTCTTCATCTCGTCGCTGACCTTCTGGCCGAACTGGTGCAGGTAGATCTTGCTCGACTTGTAGGAGCAATGCTCGCTCCACATGACCGAGTACATCGCCAGCTCACCGCTCGTGGGGCGGCGGCCGAGGATCTCGCGGATCTGGGCGTACTCGTCGTCCTTGAGGCCGAGGGCGCCGTACGGCTGGTCCTTCTCGGGCGTGGCGATCGCGTTCTCGACCGTGTCGGCCAGGGCCGTGCGGTGGGCGGGTGCGGCGGATTCGGGTGAGTGGGTCACGCGGCTGAGCTCCAAGAATCGCGGGGGCCGGACGGAGTCAGTCTAGTTGGGCGGGTGATCCCGGTCTGCCGCGCGGCCTGGCCCCGGGCCGCAACCTCAGTGATGTGCACGACCTCAGCCACGTCGCGGGACATCGGGCTGGAGTTGTGCGAATCGCCGAGGTTGTGCTGCGGCCGCTAGGCGGTCTTCGCCACTCGCACGCGCAGGCTCTTCATCAGCGGCTGGTCGCTCTGGCGGCTGTAGTCGTCGGGGCCGAGGAGCACGTTCATCTCGGGGAAGTACCCGGCGGCGCTGCCGCGCGGGGTGTCGTACTGCAGCGCGCGGAACGCCGTGACGCTGCGCACCGACCCGTCGCGCGAGGTCGCGACGATGTCGACGAGGTCGCCCTCGGCGATGCCGCGCTCCTTCATGTCCTTCCGATTCATGAAGATGAGCTCGCGGATGTTGCGGACGCCGCGGTACCGATCGTCGGCCGAGTAGATCGTGGTGTTCCACTGATCGTGCGAGCGCATGGTCTGCAGCACCAGCACGTCGGAGTCGGCGGGGATGACGTCGGGGAGCTCGGCGAGCGAGAACTCGGCCTTGCCCGACGGCGTCCGGAAGTCGCGCTCGCGCGCGGGCTGCGGGATGCGGAAGCCCCAGTGCTGGCGGACGAGCTCGTTGAAGCCCTCGAACCCGGGCAGCACCTTCGCCATGGTGTCGCGGATGCGGTCGTAGTCGCCGACGTACCACTCCCACGGCGTCTGCGAGTCGGGCATCGCCGCCCGCGCGATGCGCGCGATGATCGCGGGCTCGCTGAGCAGGTGCGGTGATGCGGGCTTGCGCGACCCGAGCGAGAGCATGACGGAGCTCATGGCATCCTCGGTCGAGATCGACTGCGGCCCCGACTCCTGCTCGTCGCGCTCGGTGCGTCCGAGGCAGGGGAGGATCAGCGCCTCTTTTCCGTGGGTGAGGTGGCTGCGGTTCAGCTTCGTGCTGACGTGCACGGTGAGGTCGCAGCGGCTCATGCCCTCGGCGGTGAGCGCGGTGTCGGGAGCGGCGCGCACGAAGTTGCCGCCCATGCCGACGAACACCTTCAGGTCGCCGCGGTGCAGGGCCGCGACGGTGTGCACGGTGTCGAGTCCGGGATCGCGGGGCGAACGGATGCCGCACACCTCGTCGAGCTTCGCGAGCCACGCCTCCGTGGGCTTGTGGTTGATGCCGCACGTGCGGTTGCCCTGGACGTTGCTGTGGCCGCGCACGGGCGAGGGGCCGGTGCCCAGGCGCCCGACGTTGCCGCGGAGGAGCAGCAGGTTGACGATCTCGCGGACGGTGTCGACGCCGTGCTCGTGCTGGCTGACGCCGAGGCACCAGCTGATCACGGTGCGGTCGGCGGCGAGGTAGACGCCGGCGGCGGCGCGGATCTCGGTCTCGGTCAAGCCCGACTGGGTGACGAGGTCGTCCCACGCGGTGGCCTCGACGAGGGCGCGGTACTCGTCGAATCCATGCGTGTAGCCCTCGACGAACGCGCGGTCGAGCACCGAGGGGTCGGTCTCGGCGGCCTCGAACACGACCTTGGCCATGCCGCGCACGAGCGCGAGGTCGCCCCCGGGCCGCACCTGGAGGTTCATCGTGCTCGTGGGGTGGTCGGTGAACGTCGCCATGTCGACGATTTCGTGCGGCACGATCGTGCGGGTGGCCGCGACCTCGCGGAGCGGGTTCACGTGCACGACCTGGGCGCCGCGCTCGACCGCCTCGGCGAGGCTCGTGAGCATGCGTGGGGCGTTCGACGCGGCGTTGACGCCCAGCACGAACAGCGCGTCGCAGTTCTGCCAGTCCTCGAGGTCGGCGGTGCCCTTGGGCGTGGCGAGGGATGCCGTGAGCCCCCGGCCCGAGCCCTCGTGGCACATGTTCGAGCAGTCGGGGAGGTTGTTCGTGCCGAGCTCGCGCGCGAACAGCTGGTACAGGAACGAGGCTTCGTTGCTCAAGCGTCCGGAGGTGTAGAACGCCGCCTGATCCGGGCTGTCGAGGCCTCGGAGGTGCTGCCCGATGAGGCGGAACGCGTCGTTCCACGAGATCGGCACGTAGTGGTCGGTCGCGGCGTCGTACGCCATCGGACCCACCAGGCGTCCGGCATCCTCGAGGGCGAAGTCGGTCCACTCGGCGAGTTCCGTGACCGAGTGCTCGGCGAAGAACTCCTTGCCCACACGCTTGTGGGTCATCTCCCACGTGACGTGCTTGATGCCGTTCTCGCAGATGTCGAGGGCGACGCCCTTGTCGTCGGGCCACGCGCACCCGGGGCAGTCGAAACCGCTCTTCGGATGGTTCATCGTGAACATCGCCTTGGTGCCGGCGACCGGCTGACGCTGCTCGAGCAGCACCTTGCCCACGGTGAGCGCCGCGCCCCACCCGGCGGCGGGGTGCGTGTACTCGCCGGTGCTCGACCAGTCGCCCGAGACGGCGGGGCCGAGGCCCCCCTGGCGCGGTGCGTCTTTCATCAGCCCGAACGCGTCACCCATGCTCACCCTCCGATGATCTCGGCGCCGAGTCGATGGCATCCATGCTCCGAGCGCCCTCGGGTCAGCGTACGCCCGACGCCTCCTCGAGGGAGGGGGTTGTGGACGGCGCGGCGACACGGTCGGCGCGCGTGTAGAGGTTCATGCTGCCGCCGCGGACGAACCCGGCCACGGTGAGACCGGCGCGCTCGGCGAGCTCGACCGCGAGCGACGACGGGGCCGAGACGGCGGAGAGGATCGGGATGCCGGCCATCACCGCCTTCTGCACGAGCTCGAAGCTCACGCGTCCCGACACCTGCAGCACGGTTCCGCGCAGCGGCAGCCGATCGTTCAACACCGCCCAACCGACCACTTTGTCGACGGCGTTGTGCCGACCGACGTCTTCGCGCACGACGAGCATCTCGCCGCAAGCGACATCGAACAGGGCGGCGGCGTGCAGCCCCCCGGTCTTTTCGAACACCTTCTGCCCCTCGCGGAGCCGGTCCGGCAGCGCCGCGAGATCTTCGGCCGGGATCCGGATGCCGTCTTCCGACACGTCGTACGACGACACCTTCTCCACCGCCTCGATGGATGCCGTTCCGCACACGCCGCACGAACTGGTCGTGTAGAAGTTGCGCGCGATATCGGGCGAGGGGAGCGCCACTCCGGGCGCCAGGGTCAGGTCGAGGACGTTGTAGGTGTTGCCGTCGGCGCCGCCCGTGCCGGGGCCGCCGCAGTGGATGGCGCGCGCGAACTGGTCGCCGCGGTGGATCACGCCCTCGGACACCAGGAACCCGGCGGCGAGCTCGACGTCGTGGCCGGGGGTGCGCATCGTCACCGACAGCGGCGCCCCCGCGACACGGATCTCGAGCGGTTCCTCGACGGCGATGGCATCCGGTCGCGTCCGGTTCACCCCATCGAGGGTGATGCGGGTGACGCGGCGCGAGGCGGTGAGGCGGCCCACGTCAGAACCGTCGCTGCGAGGTGGGGGACATGCGTCGAGCGTACGCCCGGGTCGCCGGGCGCGGCCCGTGTCGGAGCCGTGTGGTGGAATGGCTGCGAACGGGACGCCGGAGGAGGAGCATGTCAGCGAGAGCGGGACGCGCCCGCCGCGCCGCGCGCGGAGTCTCCGCCGCCGTGCTCGCGACCTTCGTCGCGACCCTCTCGCACTCCGTCGCCGCGGGTGACCTCCCCGCCGCGCTGAACGTCGTGCTCGCCGTCAGCCTCGCCGCGCCCCTGTGCGTCGCCCTCGTCGGGCGCACCGTGTCGTGGGTCCGGCTCACGGCCGCCATCGCGACGAGTCAACTGCTGTTCCACTCCCTGCTGGCCCTCGATCTGAGCGGGACGGGTGTGCCGGTGGGCGCCTCGCACCACGGCGGCGCCGTCGCGCTCGCCGAGGCCGCGGCATCCGGGCACGCGCACATGCTCACGGGCACCGAATCGCCGTGGATGTGGGCCGCGCACGCCCTCGCCGCGGCGGTCACCGTCGTGGCGCTCGGCTCGGGGGAACGCGCGCTGCGCACTGTCGCGGGGCTGATGGTCGACACGTTCCGGGCTCTCGTCCCGGTGCGGGAACCGCGCCCGGTCGCGGTGCCGCGCCTGCGGCCCGAGCCGCCGCTGCTCACGGCCTCGATGACCGTGCTTTCCGGGATGAGGCACCGGGGTCCGCCGCTCGCGGCCTGACTCCGACTCTCCTCACCCTTCGCGCTCGGGCGTGCCTTCACGCCTGCGCACTCTCAGAAAGCAGCAGCCATGTCCCGTAAGACCCTGCGCGCCCTCGTGGGCGCCACCGCCGGCCTCGCGCTCGCCGTCGGCATTCCCCTGGCGGCGTCCGCCCACGTCACCGTCAACCCCAACACCGCGACTCCGGGCACGTACGCCACGGTCAACTTCCGTGTGCCCACCGAGTCCGCGACCGCCTCCACGGTCAAGGTCGAAGTGACCCTGCCCACCGACACCCCCTTCACGGCCGTCCTCGTGCAGCCCGTGCCCGGGTGGACAGCGACCGTCGAGAAGGGGGCGCTGCCGGCGCCCGTCGAGGTGGACGGCAACACCATCAGCGACGGTCCGCTGAAGATCGTCTGGCAGGCCGACCCCGGCGTGGGCATCGGTCAGGACCAGTTCCAGATGTTCTCGGCCGTGCTCGGGCCCGTGCCCGACACCGGTCACGTCGTGCTCCCCGCCGTGCAGACGTACTCCGACGGCGAGGTCGTGAACTGGGCCGCGACGCCCGATGAGGTCGCCGCGGACGACACCCTCGAACCGGCACCGGTGCTGTACATCACCGACACTCCGCCGGCATCCGGTCACGGAGCCGGTCACAGCACCGCCACGCCGGCGCCTTCGGACGACCACGGCGCGGCCGAGGCCTCGACGACGACCGACGGTTCGGCCGGCGCAGCCCTGGGTCTCAGCATCGCGGCGCTCGTGATCGGCATCGGCGGCGCCGTGCTCGGCGCCCTCGCCTTCGCCCGCCGTCCGAAGAAGGCCTGACCGTGGGTGCGCCCACGGGGGCTGCGCGTCGGGTCCGCGGACGCGGTGCGGTCGCCGCCCTGATCGTCGCCGCCGCCGTGGGCGCGTTCGGCGGGGCTCAGGCCGCGTCCGCGCACGACAGCCTCGTCTCGTCGACGCCGTCGGCGGACGAGACCGTGTCCACGGCATCCGAGGTGGAGCTGACTTTCAGCGCCAACCTCCTCGGCGCGGACGGCGGCAACGAGGTCATCGTCGTCGGCCCCGACTCCCGCCACTACGAGACGGACTGCACGGCGCTCGCCGGTCCGACGCTGACCACCCCGGTCCAGCTCGGCCCCGCGGGCGAATACCAGGTGACCTGGCGGGCGGTCTCGTCCGACGGGCACCCGGTCTCGGGCACGTATGAGTTCGCCTACGCCCCCGCCGCGGGCGCGCCGGCCGCCCCGGGAGCGGAGACTTCGCCGTGCGCGAAGGTCGCCGCCGACCAGTCGGCGCCGGCGACGGATGCCACGGCCCCCGCGTCCGGCCCGTCCGGGCTCGTGATCGGCCTGGGCGTCGGAGGCGTCGCGGTGATCGCGGTCGGTGTCGTGGTGTTCCTGTTGGTGCGGACGCGTCGGGGGGACGACTCCGACGACGAGTGAGGGGGCGGGG
>NZ_VBUM01000178.1 GCF_005774735.1 Microbacterium sp. 5K110
CCGGTGAGAAGTACGCCGACCAGGTGGGTCCGCAGTTCGGCAAGGACGGTTACGGCATCGCGATCGACGAGGAGGACCAGCGCGTCTTCGTCGCCAACCGCGACTTCCGCCTCAACCCGCCCGGAGAGGAGCTCGTTCCCTTCGCGATCACGGAGAGCACTCGCATCGTCGAGGCCGAGCCCTTCGTCTACGAGACGGCCGGATTCCTGGACTCGGTGATGCCGAACAGTGTCGGTGGGGATCACACGGCGGCGTTGCCGGCGGGTGTGGCGTATCACCAGGGTCGTGACGTGCTGTACCTGGGCGACCAGAACGGCCGGAAGATCTTCGAGATCGACCCCGACA
>NZ_VBUM01000179.1 GCF_005774735.1 Microbacterium sp. 5K110
GCCATCGTGCGGTGTCGTCTTTCTGTGTGAGTTCTTGGTCGTTCTCACTGACCATCGCACGATGGCTCACCCCGTCGCGGTCACGACGCCGCGGGCCCGAAAGACCACCACCCCGCGGGACTCCAGGCCCGGTAGCCGGGGAACGACTGGGCCCGGCCGGTGAAACCATGCGCCCACTCGGTGAGATCGTCCAGCCGCCCCCTGTGCGTCAGGATGGGGTGAGACACCAGCACTGCTGACCTTCGCACTGCACGGGGCGAGAACGGACCAATACTGAGATGACGATGACGGTTGCTGACGTCGGCACCGATGATGGGGCTATGGCT
>NZ_VBUM01000021.1 GCF_005774735.1 Microbacterium sp. 5K110
GCCATCGTGCGGTGTCGTCTTTCTGTGTGAGTTCTTGGTCGTTCTCACTGACCATCGCACGATGGCTCACCCCGTCGCGGTCACGACGCCGCGGGCCCGAAAGACCACCACCCCGCGGGACTCCAGGCCGGCCTCGCCCCGGCGATGCCGGGAGGACCCACACGACAGGAAGCACACTCATGACAGTGTCCACCGCAGACAAGACCGATCTCCTCTACAGAAGTATCCTCACCATCGGCAATCGCATCGTCGTTGTTCTCAAAGACCCGACCGTGCAGGCGGACTGCGCAGCGTTCGTCGCCAGTTGCCGTGCGGCGTTCGGCCCGGCCAAAGACGCGGCGCGCTCAGGTGTGAGACTCGCGAGCACCGCCGGCTCAGCCTGGCGCCGGAACGGACAACAAACGTGAGGCCGCAACCAGGCGAAGACTGGGTGCCAGTCTCCCCAGCTTCTGTGGGCTCTCACGCTGACGTGAAGCACCTCGCATCGGTGCGATCTCTCGCGTCGCGAGCTCGGAAGATCGTCAGAGGAGCTTATAGCCCACGTGAGCAACAGTCGCCGTTCGCGTCGCCGTGTCCAGTTTGAAGTGAATCCTTCCATGCCCGGGAGTGAATCGCGCATGGGTGTCGAAGGTACGAACGGTTCCGTCGAGGTCCTGAAAATCCATCAGACCCTCACCCCGCCGACTCTGCGAATCGGCTGTCACATGCGTGTACCACGACGGATGCGATGACGTGGGTGACCACTCAACCAACGCACGGTTCATTAGGGCCAGAGTCTGCGCAACCGGGGCCACCCACTTCGGGTCGAGTGCCTTTAGTTGATCTTCGGCACGCCGCAGAAACTTCAGCTTCGTGAACATCTCCTCGCACTTCGCCTGGAGATCCGCGCCAGACTCGACATCGGCCATGCCAGCCAACGAAACCCATTCGATATGAGGGTCGAGGTGGGACTCGACCGATCCGTGTCGAACCTGGACGTCCTCACTCATCAGTCGAATCTCCCCGTCCAGGTCGACGAGGTAGGTGCGCGTTCCCTTGACCCATTCGACATCCCACGCGCCCGAAGTGCGAAAACTGACCAGTAGCCCATCGCTCATGTGAGCATCGCCGAAGGCAACGAGGGCGTCCCCCGCAACGCGGTATTCGGAGGCTTCGTCGTCACGGTCCCGATGCCAGCCCGGCGACTTGCTCTGCATAAGTCGTACGACCCGCCACCGGTCACGGTTGGCCGCACGGCTTCCCCACTCACCAAGTGTGTGATGTTCGAACAAGGTCACCTCGCTCAGCGCCTTGGCGGACACCAGGGCTGCATCGCCCCGCCTTCGCCTGACTGCGAGAAGAAGCGCAGCAAAGTCGCCGACAACTTCGTCAGAAACCTCTTTCGATGGAAGTCGAGCTTCCGATACCGATGCCTCGTTGACGTGAATCAGAAGCACCATCAGCGATCAGCCCAGTAGCTCGTCAAGCGCCATATCCCACTCATCAAAGAAGCCCTCCGGCCACGCAGACAACATTCCATCAGCGCCAATTGCTGGGGATGAGACGCTAATCGACGAGCTCTCATCCCGTCGGAAGTAGTTCAGCCGTACGGCGGAAGGCTGAATCAGCGCGCTCTTCACCGCGAGCCGCGTTCCGTTGAGGATGTGGTCGCTGTGGGTCTCAACGACGACCTGCGCGCCCGAGGCTGACGCGGCGCACGCAAGTCGCGCCATGGCGGTCTGGCCCCGAGGATGTACGTGCGCCTCCGGGTTCTCGAGGAGGATAAGAGAGCCAGGGCGCGCCGTGAGGCAGGCGAGGACGACTGGAAGAACGTACGCAAGGCCGAATCCGACGTGAGTGGCCCGGCGAGAATTGCTCCTCGGACGATCTGAACGCATGAACTCGATGTCGAGCCGGACCAGATCAGTCTGGGGAATGGCCACCGCCTGAAGTCGAACGCCTGGGCAGATCTCGCCGAGCCATGCTTCAAGTTGATCTAGCAGTCTCGGCGAGCTGGCCAACGGATGGCTGAGCACGTCGGCAGAAATGGGTTCATCCTGAAATGCGCGAAGGAAGTCCACCGCGTACTCGCCTCGGGTACCGAGGAACCGGCGCCGCACAGCGACTTCGTGCGAGCGCGCATACGTCGCAGAGGGGGTCAGCCGATCGGCTCGCAGGTACTGGAATCCATCTCTTGTGATCGACTGTGCGCCCTCCTGCCAAAACGTGCTCGAGAATCCCTCACCCACAAGAGGAAGGTAATCACCCTCCCGTTCGTACCCGACTACGACCGAACTTGAGCCACCGTCGTGACCCAGTAACGCGACAGCGAACTGCTGGTCTCCGGAGTAGTCCTCGTTGAGAACATCGGCCCCGGTCCCAAGGTCCACATACTCGCCATTGAGGGGGAGACCGGCGCTACCCCCAGACGTACCACCCCGTTGAAAAGCGTCGAAGCCCTGTCGCAACAGAGCGAGCGCCTGGAGCACGGAACTCTTGCCTGAGGAGTTGAGTCCTGCGAGTAGCGTGAATCCTCCGAGCGGCACGCTGAGATTCACGAACGCCTTGAAGTTTCGGAGACTGACCTCGCTGATCATGCGAGCACCTCTTCCAGAAGATCCCGCACCATGGAGAACCGTGTCTTGACCTTACGAACATCTCCAGTGCCCCCTGAGACCGAGTCGAAGAATCGATCGTTCCGAGTAAGCGCGGCGAAGCGTTCATCGACAGTTCGCCGGCGCGTCTTGAGCGTCTTCGATTGGGGAGCATCAACTCGTGCGAGGTTGACCGCGAGAGATTCAAATATTGCCTTGTTGATGGGCAGTCGACGATCGGCGTTAGATGCGCTCCGCTTTCGGAATGCCTGGTCGCCGAAGATGTCACGCGCGAGCGTTAGCGCTCGATAGAAGTCCTGCTCGATCCCGCCCTTAACCGCTTCGTCCGCGTGGTTCAGCTGCACCATCGCGTCCCGGAGGAACCCGTCCAAGTCCCCTCGCGCGTATTGTTGCGGATCCGTCCGAAGGAATGCGACAAACCTCAGGACCATCTCGCGATCGGCCATTCGATCTGGCTTGATGCTGTAGTTGGTCGCCTTCCTAAACGTCTGGGAATGCGCGAGCTTCGTCAGGTAGGTCCGCGCATCCCCGGGAATCAGCGCATGGCGCAGCTCCTGCGAGGTCAGCGGAAGTCCGCCCGTATTGATTCGGGCGAAGATGTTGAACTTGACCGGTTCTGGCGTGCCGGAGCGAATTAGGTGCACCAGGAGCTCGGTCTCGTCGATCCGCGTTCGAAGGCTCGGCGGGAGGTCCCCGTACAGGTTCCCTTCGTACGACTTCAAGTATTCGAGGCCGCGAAGACGAAGTGGTGCCATGTTGGGCACGAGGGCAGGATCGACAAATCGTGCGATCGTCGTCAGGCGCTGGATCCCGTCAACGATCGACCACCCCTCGTCACCGCTTTCGGCGGCGTAAAGGTTGGGAACGGGAATCCGTAGTAGAAGAGATTCGACTAGTTTGCTCTGCGCTTCGTCGCCCCACACGCCGGCTTGACGCTGAAAATCCGGCGCAAGGTCGAGCACTCCACGCCGCAACCGCGCCAGGAGCAGATCCACAGTCATGGTTCGCGTTACGACATCGATTAGGGCAGGATCGAACGGCTCCTTGATGTTCTCCTCGAGCGCCAACTCCTCACGCTCGACACCGGCGGCGTGGCCGTCGGCGCTGAGCTCTTCATCGATCGCGATTTCATCAGCGCTTTGTGCATCCATCTGCAGAGCGTCCTCCTTCAGCGCGGCCACACAGCCCTCCCATGATGTCAGTGGGATGCTCCCGGGCGGAGATTCAGTTGCCGTGGCGGCTCAAGATTCGCTACGGCGCAACAGCTGGTTGGAGTCCTAGCCACCCGAATCCAGCCATACCGATTAGGCCATACCGACACGCGTTCACGGGAACGCTGGACCGGTGGCAAAGCGCACCGGACCCGAGGACGCGGCCTGGAACGACTACGCCGGCCAGCTCGCCGCGAATCTCCGGCGGCTGCGCGCCGAAGCTGGTCTCAGCCAGGAAGATGTCGCCTACCGCTCGGGGCTGACGCGCTACACGTACCAGAAGTACGAGAAGGGCGAGTCGAAGCCGGGGACGCCGGCGAACCCGACGATCCGCACGCTCCTGGCGATGTCGCAGACGCTCGGTGTCGAGCTCACTGAGATTCTTCCGGCCGACGCGCCGGACCTTCGGCTTCGCTGACCGCGAAGGCTCGCGCGAGCTCACGCTGGACCTCGAGCCCGAGGTCCGTGAGAGTGAGCGGCTGTCCTCGTACCGCCCGCGTGATGAGTGGGCCGCCGGCATCCGCGCCGATGCGCTTCATCTGGCTCGCGAGGATGCTGAGAGTCACGCCGAGTTTGGTGGCGGCAGCCGTCATCGTGTCGTGGCGGGCGACGATGAGGAACCGTTCGGCGCGCTGCGTGGCGTCCTGACCGACGAGGATTCGGCGAAGCAGTGCAGAGTCCCCCGCGCGCGGGTCGACGCGGATCGCAGTCGCTCGACTCGCGCTGCCCCGAGGTCTGCGCGGGATCC
Source organism: Microbacterium sp. 5K110 (assembly GCF_005774735.1). Taxonomy (GTDB): domain Bacteria; phylum Actinomycetota; class Actinomycetes; order Actinomycetales; family Microbacteriaceae; genus Microbacterium. The sequence goes on from NZ_VBUM01000021.1 coordinate 4,554, forward strand.
CTGCCGCTTCGAGATGACGGTTGATCGTGGTCATAGTCACGCCGACCTCTGCGGCGATCTCCGGGATGGTGTGCCGCTCGACTATGTAGCGCTGTCGCAGCCAGTCGACGTCGATCGGCGCACGTCGCCGACCGCGGCGCGTGTCGACCCCGGCATGGTCGAGCACACGGCTCACGGTCTGCCTCGCAACCCCATGATCGAGTGCGATCTCAGCAACTGAGCGGCCAGAAGAGTAGGCCGCCACTGCCCGAGACGGCCTCACCGCGGCGCGCGCGGGCCGAGCCGGCGGCCACTCGCGATCTCGCTGAACGGAGACGTCGCCATGGATGCCAGCGACCTCGAGCTCGGGCATCCATGACACCGGCTCATCGATTCCCCGTGCGCTCAGGAACTCAGCCGCCGAACTCTGAAGCGCCTCCGCCACAGCCCCTGGCAGTCCGGCGCGGAACTGCTGGAGCTCAACGAACGACGGGAAGCTCGCATCCGAGGCGAACGCCGCCTTGGCGAGCCGGCTGCCGGTGAGCAGAGCGTAGAGATGCGCGCGAGCGAGCTGCCACCGCCGATCCCCGCCCGGCAGCACGTTCGCCGTCCGACAGAACCAGTGCCACTCGTCGCGGGGCAGGATGTCGGAGTAGTCGATCGCTCGGCGGCGCGCGTAGTCGATGGGCGTCGAGTTCTCGTCGAGGAACTCGGCGACGCGTGCCAGCGCACGGATGGTGTCCGCCTCGGGAGCGTTGCGGCCGAGCGAGCGCATGACGTGACTGACCTGGCGCCCTTTCATGTCGGGGTCAAGAAGCTTGATCGCCGATCCGTGCGTGAGGCGCGTTCCGGCGAAGACGATTGCTGCGGACAGCGCTCCGCCGGCGATCTCGGCGTCGAGTCGTCGTGGCGCGAGACGAGCCGTCCACTCAGGCCACAGCACAGCCGGGATCTTGGCGGCACGGGCGGCCGGGTCCGTGGTCGACACCTTCATCGCTTGGAGAGTGGCCGTGGGCCGTCGCGTACGCCCGAGCGCGCGGCTCACGTGGTCCCGAAGCGGTGGGGAATGGTGATCGAGCGCGGTGTGGATGCTGACGCGTCCGCGGAGAAGGTCTGTGATGCGTTCACCCGCCCGGAGCGCCTCGAACGCGATCGTGTTTCCGAGCGCGACCTCGCGCGCGGTGTTCGGCCGGAGGTCGACCTTCCCCGTGCTCGCGTGTGAGGTGATCGCGCTGAGGTCTGGCGCGACGACCGGCATCCAATCGAATCGCTCCCCGTCAACGAGCGCCTGTCGCGCGGCGCGAGAAAGCAGGAGCATGTCGGACAGGACTTGGATCGTGCTGGGCCGCGCTTCGGAGTAAATGCCAAGCTCGCTCGAGCCAACCGCCACGACGCGCAGCATCATGCGCTGGGCCTCGCGCGTGGCCTCGTCGGCCGCGACGCACTCCTGGGCTGCTGTCAGATCAGCGCCGCAGCGTTCGCGCATGCTCAGCGTCCCCACCGACGGCCTGTTGTGGCAGTGACCGGGCTGCGGGACGAGCGTGATCGGATGCCCGATGAGCCGCGGCGGCTGCCGGCATCCTGGGCAGAGGTCGACGAGCAGTCGCTTGTGGCGCAGACAGGCGAAGCCGAAGGGGAACTGCCAGGAGAGCCGCCACCTGCCACCCGAGTCGGCGAGGCAATCGGGGCAGTAACGCGCGGCGACGCCAGTGCTCGGGCAGGAGGCGCTGATCCGCCCCTGCGGTGTGAGCCGGATGGCGTTCGCGGCGAAGGTCGTCCGAGTCATCGCCAGATACTCGTCGGCGGGCCTCCCGGTCGTCTGTTCGAGGTTCGTGAGTTGCTGGGGCTCGAGGGAGGTGGACCAGGCTCGCGCGGACTGCGGGGTTGCCTTCGGGACGCCGTCGGCGTCGATGAGGCCCAGCGCTCGCGCCATCTCTCCGACGGTAGCCCCGTAATCATGCGCCATGAACTCAACCCATGAGTCGAGCGGCTCGTCGGGAAGCGGCATCACGACGTGCAGGAGGCGACGCAACGTCACGCTCCGACCTCGCAGCAATGCACGACGACCGTCCGCGTCATGCCGCAGCTCGCGGCTTCTTCCGCTTCGCCGTTCCGCTCTTCTTCTCCTCGAGTTCCTTGGCGACGACCTCGCGAGCCTCTTCGGCTGCGACGTCGATGTCGATCTCGTCGAGCACTTCCCGGGTAAGTTCTTCGGTTCCGTCGCGCATCGCGTGGACCGTTCCGAGAGTGATCAGCTTGAACAGCGAGCCGATCATGCCGGTGGAGCGTTCGTAGAGATAGTCCGCCTGCCCGCGAAGCATCCGCGGTCGAGCGTTGGCGAGCACAAGGTGGGTTTCGATCGTGCCGAGCAACGAAATCCAGGCCTTGCGGTGCTCACCGACGGGATGTTCGAACGGCGGCAGAGTGAGCCTGGTCCATCGCCGGGCGATCTGCGACATCGCGAGGTTCTTGCTCGTCTTGCTCTCGCTGAGGAGCCCGGTCGCGGTCATGTTGACACCGGTGAACAGGAAGGTGGCGGGGTACTCGTTGGCGAGCCACTTCAGCTCATTAGCCACCGCCTCCCCCTCATCGGTGTGGATCTTCAGGAAGTGCACGTCGTCGACGATGATCAGCCGCGTGCCGTGGCGGCGCACTGACTCCGCCGCGAGAGCGGCCAGGTTGCGGTTCCGCAGATGGCGAGTCTCCGCCGCTTCAGCGGACGGGTGGTTGTAGAAGTTCAGGATGGCTTCGTTCAGGGCACGCGTGTTCGTGTTTCCTTTGAAGGCGACGTGACACACCGGAATGTGCAGGGTCTGCCCGTCGTCAAAGTCCTTCCCGTGACGCAGGATCTGACGGCGGTGAAATGCTCGCCCGAACGCGTCGACAGCGGTGGTCTTCCCCAGTCCGGGCGGCGAGTCGACAATCGCCGCACCCTTCACCCGTGAAGGACCTTGCTGGTTGGCGTCGAGAAGGTCCCACAAGCGCACATTGAGCCGCTTGACTTGCGGTGTCGTCACCAGGAAGTTCGCGTGGTACCGCTCGCGGTGGTAGTCGTAGGCGACGCGATCATCCTCACCGAGCTTGTCGATCTGCTTGGCGGACAGGCTCTGCGGCTTCTCCGGTGCCGGGTCCTCGGCGAAGTGCCGCCAGCCCTCCCACCGGGAGAGAAGCTCGTCCCGTTCCAGGGGCAGGATCACAGGTCCTCCAAGAGGTCGAAGTCATCGAGATCGTCGTCGACGAGCGGGTCTGCACTGAGTGCGAGCCGGTCTTGCTCCTCGCTGACCGGAGGCGGCGTCACAGAGACCAGCCCCAGCTCGTCGCTCAGGTCGGGTCCACCGACCTGCTGCGCGATCTGCTTGGCGATGTGCGGGAAGAACGGACTGTCCGGCCCCTCGGACGTCTCTGCGAGTTGAGCTGCGAGCCGGGCGCTGATGCGCTTCTCGGCCGGAGTGCTCGCGCGACCGGCGCCCCAGCGTTCCAGCAGCTGGCCGAGCGCTTCAGACACATCCACGCCGTTGCGACGGTCGAGAGCGATGCCCTTGGCGTACTCGAGAGCGTCGAAGCTGAACGGCACGGGGACCTTCGGCGCGTGCTCCCAGCGCAAGACGTGCCACGAGTTGTCGTCGGGGTCGTTGAAGTAGATCTGTGAGAAGTCGTCGGGGTTCACCGAGAACTGCCACTTCCGCTTGCTCTTCGCCATTGCTCTCGACCGGTCGTAGTACTTCCCGACGATGTCGCCGTTGTAGCGGAGCGTGCTGACTTCGACGCCGTAGTGGTTGAACTTGCGCTTCACGACGGGGAGCATCTCGAGCAGCAGGTTGGGGTTCGACGGAACACGGATGCGGCCGGCGACCGCGATCCCCTGCTCGAACTTCTGCGCGGGGCTCATCTTGGCTGCGGGCAGTTGCGAGTCGATGAGTCCGCCGTGCGGGCGGAGGTGGTAGACCGTGGCGATCCATTCACGGATGATCTGCTCGAGCTGAGGGATCGTGTAGACCGCCTCGCTCTCCGGTGCCTCCCCTCGGGAGGCGATGTCCTTGCCCTTGTAGCCGGGCAGCTCCTGCAGCATCTCGTCAATCGTGCGGAACCAGCGTTCGACCCACGCCTTGTCTGTGCCGGTGTAGACATGTGCGGGCTGGATGGAGATCCCGAGCCGCTGGCACACGCTTGCGACATGGATCGACATGAACGGCTTGCCGTGATCGATGATGATCGTGTCGGGAAGGATGCCGGGACGGCGGAACCGCAGCGCCTTGAGGTTCTCGACGTCGATGACGATGTTCTCCGGCACGCCATGGAAGGGCCAGGTGGCTCGGTCGCCCCACTCGGCCGGCATCTCGCGGGGTGAGAGAGCCTCCATCAGCACGCCCGCCACGTCGACCGCCTTGGTGGAGATGGGTGCAAGACGGAGGCCGAGGATGGATCTGTCGTAGAGGTCGAGGGCGACGGTCAGCTCGGCGCGCATCCACTTGCCGGTAACGGGTGCGACGCCGAAGACGTTGAGGGGCGTCGTGTCGAGAACGACGTACTCACCGGGTCTCGTCGCGACCAATCGTCCGTATGGCACGGGCGGCCGCGTTTCGATGGATCGCTGGGCCCGCATGCTGGCGCCGAACGTGCCCTTCCCGCGGGTGAGCTCGGCGACCGCCTCACGAGCTGTGGACTCGGAGGGGATCCGCACGTCGGAATCCGGGTACTCGCGCTTGACCCTCGCCAAGACGATCGCGAGCGTGGTCGTGACGCTGCGTTTCGCGCCGCGGACGTTCTCCTCAACGACGCGTCGGCACATGTCTACCCAGCGCGGATCGAGGCCGGAGAGCGCCGGTGTCCAAGCGGTCTTTCGGAAGTCGAGCAACGCGAGATCTTCGCCCTCGTCGAACCGATCGCCCCAGCGCTTCAGCGTCTTCGGGCTGACGCCAAGCTCTGCGGCCTTGGTGCGACGGCGCTCGTGGATGGTGGTGAACTTCGGGTTGTACTCCGGTCGCGGCTCGTGCGGTTGAGCAAGAGTCGGCATCCCCGACGCGAACCCGGTGCGCATCTCTCGGACGTGCGCCGCCTTTCGTCGCGCCTCGTCGCGTTGATCTTCCGTCGCGTCTGCCCAGATCAGGGCGAGCGGTGTGAGTGCAACCTCCTCGGACGAAATCCCGAACGCATCCGTGGCGTCGCGCAGAAGCTCGACGAGTCGCACGCGTCGGGTCTTCTTCGCGCCGTCGACCAGGACAACAGCGTCGCCCGCGATCTCGATGACAGTGCACAGACTGCCGTCGAACGAGACGGTGCTGCCGATGCGGATGTCGAAGGTGTGGCTCATGGCGTCTCCAATGCGGTGTGGTTGGCAAGGGCAGATGTGAGGTCGCAGAGAATCGAGCGGCGCCAGAGCAGGTGGAGCACGACCGCTCGCGCATAGGGGATGTCATCCAAGGCGGCCCCGGCGCTCCGCATGGCCGCGCCAAGTGTGGGCGTCTCGCTGATCGTCGCCTCGACGACTTCCACGTCGCGCCGGGGGAACTGCCAGAGGCGTCGATACCCCGCAAGGAACCGGACGTTGGAGAGCAGCGCTGGGTCGGGCTCGGTGACGAGCCGATATCCCCATCCGCGGGATTGGATGATGTCGCCCGCCCACCGGAGTGCACCCGCGATCTCCGGGTCTTCCAGCCGACGCTTCGGCTTGACCTCGATCACCGTGAAGCGATGGTCATCGTGCTCGATCATGTAGTCGGGCACGTAGCTTCGCTCAACACCGTCTCGATCGGCGATCAACTCGAACGGCTGCGATGCGATCCGAACCGCCCGATGGTCGAAGTCCTCGAGGAGAAGCGCCGCGAGCTCGAGGCGACTCTCGTACCCGACGAAGCCTTCCGTGGTGGCGCACCAGTAGCGCCCTGGGTAATGCCGCTGTCCCCGATGCCAGCGGAACGTCCGCCGAGGCTCGGCCTCGAAGACGTGTCGAGCCTCGAGATCCGCGAGTTTGCCCCGCTCGAGGTCATCCCCGTCGAGTCGCAGCGTGTACTGCGGTGGCGATGTTGGCACGTCAACTCCTACGAGTCGCGAACAATGAGTCATAACTCTTGATTCGTTAACGTACGGAGGTCTCTACCGTTCTTGAGGTTCGACACGCGGGTCGAGTTCTTCGCGTTGGAGTTCTCTCGCATGCCGATGGCTGCGAGCAGTGAATGTGACATTTACGCTGGGGAAGTCAGATACACAACACGCGCCACGCCGTCGGACCACGCCCTGCGATGCTCCTGCTGCGCTGAGCGCCTCATGCGAAAATGAGGCGGTGGAGACCGTGCCGAGCGAACAGAGCGAGGAGCTTTCGAAGCTTGCCTTCGGGAGCAACCACATGCTCGCGCTCATGGCCGAGATCGCACGGTCTCCCGACGGAACGTTCTCCACGCCCTCCGTCGCAACCGCCACGGGGCTGTCGACCAGCACCATCCACGCCCTACTGAAGCGCCTCAAGCAGTTGGGGCTTGTCCGGCGAACGGATGAGGTCACCCCCGAGCGGATCAGGATCTATCAGCGCGCAGTGCACCCGACATGGGACTACGCACTACGGCTTGAAGCAGAGGCAGACGCACGCGCAGCCGGAACTTTCACCATTCAGTGGGAAGCAACGACGGCGCGTCGCTAGTAGACGCTCACGAAGGTCCTCGGATGCCTAATCAGTATGGCATCCTTCCTCTATGAGCGTTGCCGAGGACCATTACGAGGCATTCGCGACTGCGGCTGAGGACCCGTACCTCGGCGCCCTCCTTGGGACGATCGATGAGCCCGGCGGCACTTCGACCGCCAATCGCGCCGGCATGCTGACGTTGGCCTGGTGGGACGAACATGGCAACGGACCGACGTGCGCCGAACTCATCGAGGCGGTCTTCGAGATCGATGATTGGGATGCCGCGATCGAGGATCCCGGACGAACACTCTTCGAACGCCACGAACAGCGCGACCTGCTCCAGCGATGGCTCATCAGCTACTGGACCCGGCTCGGAACGATAGCGTTCGTCCCCGGATACGACGACATCGTCCGGCCAGGACGCGTCGACGTTGTGGCCGAGGCGAACCGAACCGAGTCCGAGTAGATTGGCCAGTTCGGATCGAGGAGGACACGTGCGGGAGCTCATCATCGGCGGTCGCACCATCACGGTCTCCCATATCGAGACCGAGGCGACCGAGTACGGCGACATCCAGCGCTACCGCATCGACCTGACTGGCTCGGATGCCGTCACCCACCTGTCGAGCCTGCGCTCGTCGCCCAACGTCGATGCCCGTGTCATAGCGTCGGTTATCGACACCGAGCTGCTGCTCGGCTACGAGGGGAGCGCAGAGTCCGGCCTCCTGCGCGATTCTGGGATCCGCGCATGGCGCGACCAAAACCGCCCGCTCCTCGAACAGACACTGGACCGGCTCCGCGACGAGATGAAGGATCTTCCTCCTGAGCCGGTGAGCGACGTGGAACGGCTCCTCCTGCGCGCCTTCGACATCGACGGCGACGACGAGGTCCACGATGCTTGACTATCCGACGTTCGACTTCGACCAAGTCGACTTCGTCACCTCCGACACGCACTTCAGCCACGCCCGCATCAGCGAACTCGCCGGTCGACCGTACGCCACGGTCGATGAGATGAACGACGACCTTGTGCGCCGGTGGAACGACACGGTCTCGTCCAGCAGCGTCGTCCTCCACCTCGGCGACGTGGCGCTCGGCCCGATCGAAGAATCGATCGGGCTCACCGCTCGGCTCAACGGGCGCAGGCTGCTCGTACCCGGGAACCACGATCGTGTCTCGCCCGCGACACAGTCGAAACGGGCGATCGAGCGATTCCTGCCCAAGTACGAAGCGGCGGGCTGGGAGATCCTCCCAGAGGTCATCGAGGGCACCCGCCACGGGTACCGGATCATCGCCTCGCACTACCCCTACGCCGGCGACAGCCAGGAACAGGACCGCCACACGTCGCATCGCCCACGGTGGGAGGACGGCATCCCGCTCATCCACGGGCACACGCACGCGCGCGACCACGGTCCGAACGGCCATCAGTTCCACGCCGGCGTCGACGCCCACGACTTCGCGCCGATCCCGTTCAGCGTCATCGACGACTGGATCCAGAGCCTGCCCGGAATCGAGACCCGGCTCGAGACCGCGGTCCGCGAGGCGCGGGAGGTCATCGCCGACCTGGACGACACGCCGCCGTCGAACATGGACTTGATGTTCTTCATGCAGGCGTACGACGAACTTCACATGCACCTCGAAGAACTGCTGGAGGCGCTCAGATCGCAGACCTCGCCCGAACGGCGCTCAAGCTAACGGCGACGCTGGCTCGGGCATCGCTGCTGGTGGTGGTCCCCAAATGCGAATCGCAACCTCAGCCAGGTCTGTCGATCTGGACGCGATCTCGCTCTCAGTCCAGGCGTCTGACGCGGCGATCGCGTAGTTGATCACAAGGCTTCGCTGCTTCTGGAACTCTGGGCGCTTGATGTCCCAAGACAGATTCGACACCTCGTTGTTGAAGGTCCCTGTGACCAGGGTGAGATTGCCGATGCGGTCGACCGCCGAACTTCGCTCACGGCTCCTGACCACCCAATCTGGATCGGACTCATCCGCCACGATGGGCGTGGCGTCCTCGGCTAGCAGTGGCCAGTGCGCCGCCCACGAGCGTGGCATGACGTGTTCGATCTGGAGGTTGTCGTACTCAACGATTGCGTCGGGCTCGTGGGGGTCCTCGTCCCGAAGATGCTGGTCGATCGACCCGAGGAGCAGGCGGATGCGAGCCTGCGACATCCCGTTGTAGAACTGTCGACCCCCGAACGCGCGGCGCACGTCGTCGTCGGTCGGCCAGGCGAGCGCGCCTACTTGGAGCGCTCCTTCAACTTCGTCTGCGATCGGGCGGCCCTCGCTCAGCGCAGTCTTCGCCTCCTTCAGCACCTTGGCCAGCAGTGAGCCGTAGCCGCGGGTCTGCCAGCCGACGAAGGCGCGACGAAGCGCCCACGACTCGATGGCCAGAACGGTCCGCACATGGTCGTCCAGACTCAGCTGTGAGTCGTCCAATGTCGCGAGCCACGTCAGGAGCGGAACCGCAGTGGTGATGTCGAGCGCGCGGAGCCTTCTATATGCCACGGTGAGGCGCCGAGAGGGCGCCGGCAGCCTCTCGTAGATGGTTTGGTACGCCTCCGCGAAGGCGTTCAACTCCTCGAGAGCCTGCTCTGTCGACGGGCCGTCGTTGAGATACGTCCTTGCCTCTCGGTAGAGGTGCCCGACGTTGGCCTCCTCGCCGAGCGCGGCCGTAAGCCAAACGGAGAGCAGCACATCGCGACGTCCGCGCGCAGCGTGGCCTCGCCCCACATTCTCCTTCCACCACTTGTCGTCAAACTGTGCCCAGTACGCGTTGTATAGCGACTCGACGTCCTCTTCATCGAGTTCAGCGCGTAGGAAGAGAAGGTTCTTGACCAGGTCGATCGCAGACAACGGAGTCTGCCTGCCGTTGAGGACCTCGAAGATCACCTGGGCGTCGTCGTTCTCGTCGAGATCAATGACAACCAGTTTGAACAGGCTCGACACTGCGTCTGCCAAAGCGGCCAACCGAGTCGGGTCCACCTCATCCTCGACAAGGGCGTACTCTCTCGACGCCTCGGCGAAATACCGCCTCGCCTCCAGATAAAGATGGTCCGTATCAGCGTTGGTTTCGGCATCCCCCATTGCGGAAGGCCAGACCTCTCGATCCTTGCGCCGTGGCCAAAGCTTGTAGATCTCGTCGGGCGTCTCGACGACATCGTCAGGGTTGAAGAGCATCCGTTTGACGGACTTCGCACGCTCGCTGCCAGTCTCGTTCAGCACATCGAGGAGGCCTCGGACGAGCAGCTGAATGGTCGTGAGCCGCTGCTGGCCGTCAATGACTGATCGCAGCGCAACGCCCCCCGTCGCGAAAGGAAGGCTCGCGCACACGATCGCACCCAGGAAGTGTGGAGAAATCGACTGCTCTTTCGACTTGAGCTTCGAGCCTTCCTCTCCACTCGTCCGGACGTCGATGAGCCGGTCGGCCGTGGTGGCAAGGTCGTCGAAGAGCAACTCCCACTGACCCTTCCGTGTCCACTCGTAGTCCCTCTGGAAGGTAGGGATCACATAGCGGCGCTCGGGCTTAAGGATCTCCTGCAGTGGGTAGGTCTTGGCGTCCAAGTCGGTGCGCTCCTCGCTGCCTTACATCGTCGACGTAAGTCGAGATTAGGACAGCTGGCGTGGTGACGTCCCCGCCTCTGAAACGTACGCGGAACCGTCCAACCAATGCGGTCACGCCGTGGCAATGTGAGAAAGTCAACTGAAGCCCGCCTGTCGTCGAAGAGGTAGTCCACGTGTCAAGCACCACCACCGCCCCACCGCTTCCCGAGGCAGGTCAGGTCGTCGAGGTCCGCGGCTCGACCTGGGCGGTCTCGAACGTGCAGGCGCAGGGTCTTCCGCGCAGCCCGGCGGACGAAACGGTCGCTCAGCTAAGTCACGTTGTCGACTTACAGTCCCTCGACGAGGGAAGCCTCGGCGCGCAGCTCAGCGTCGTGTGGGAACTCGAAGTCGGTCACACTGTCACGCCCGCGCAGGGTTTGCCGGACGTGATCCATGCAGACGGCTTTGATCAGCCGGAGATGCTCGCTGGCTTCGTCGACGCGATGCGCTGGGGCGCGGTCACCAGTGCCGATGCGAATCGATATCAAGCCCCGTTCTGGTCGGGGGTGAACGTCGAGGCGTACCAGCTCGAGCCGCTTCGCCGTGCACTGGGAGCGCCGCGAGCGAACCTGCTCCTGGCCGATGACGTGGGTCTGGGCAAGACGATCGAAGCGGGCCTGGTCATTCAGGAGTTGTTCCTGCGCCACCGCGCCCGCACGGCCGTGATCGTCTGCCCCCCGAGCCTGTCGCTGAAATGGCAGGACGAGATGCGAGAGAAGTTCGGCCTTGAGTTCACGATCGTGAACTCCGAGCTGATGGCGGAGGTGCGCCGCACGCACGGTCTCCAGGCGAACCCGTTCCAGACCTTCCCGCGAGTGATCGTCAGCATGGCGTGGCTCCCGCAGGTGCGCGCCCAACGGCTCCTCCGTGACGTCTATACACAGGCGAGCAACCCGAAGACGGGGAGCCGCTACGCATTCGACGTGCTCGTGGTCGACGAGGCTCATCATGTCGCGCCCTCCAGCCCGTCGACCATCGCGGGCGGGCGCGGGTACGCCGTCGACACCCAGCGCACGGTCGCGGTACGTCAGCTCGCCGAGAAGTGCGAGCACCGGCTTTTCCTCAGCGCGACGCCGCACAACGGCCACCCCGAGTCGTTCACCGCGCTGATGGAGATGATCGACCCCCGCCGGTTCGCCCGCGGGGCGCACCTCGACTCGGGCGCGCTGAAGGACGTGACCGTGCGGCGGCTCAAGACTGACCTGGCCGGAAAGGGCTTCAAGAAGCGCAAGGTCAACACGTTGCTGTTCGACCCCTCCGACGACGAGCAGAAGATGTTCGCGCTCCTCGATGAGATCGTTGCGAAGAGCGCGAACCTCAACGGCACGAAGCGGACCGGCGACATCGTGACGATGCTGCTCAAGAAGCGCTTCTTGTCGAGCCCATACGCGTTCGGTACCACGCTGAGCAACTACCTGGCCTCGAACGCCAGCCGGGGCCTGTCGGATGACGAGTACGACGACATCTTCGGCGAGGGCCAGTCCGACGAGGAAGAGGGTCTGTGGGAGCAGGACGAGTCTGAGCGGCTGCGTGAGTCGAAGGGCTCTGACCCGCTGGTTGGCGCCGAACCGGGCCAGCTCGAAATGCTCGCGAACTGGGGCCTGGGCTATGAGAGCCGTGCCGATTCGCGTCTCAACGAGTTGATCAAGTTCCTCGACGCGGTCTGTCGTCCCGACGGCAGGCTCTGGTCGAACGAGCGCGTCGTCGTCTTCACCGAGTACGCCGACACCGTCGAGTGGCTCACCCGTGTCCTGCGTCAGAACGGGTATACCGATGATCGGCTCGCAGTTATCCAAGGCTCGACCGCCCCGGAGGATCGCGAGTACATCCGGTCGCAGTTCACCGCCGACCCCTCCAAGGAGCCGGTGCGAGTGCTGCTTGCCACCGATGCCGCCGGCGAAGGCATCGATCTTCAGACCTACTGCCACCGGCTGGTGAACTTCGACATCCCGTTCAACCCTTCGCGCCTGGAGCAGCGTATCGGCCGCATCGACCGGTACGGGCAGACCGAGGCGCCACAGGTCTTCCACTTCGTGCCCGAGCGTGCCTCGTCGACCTACGGCTCCGATCTGCGGTTCATGGAGATCATCGCCCGCAAGATCGCACAGGTGGAGTACGATCTCGGCTCGGCGAATCAGGTCGTCGGCGCGGAGATCCAGGGGCACTTCGGCAACCGCAGTGCCCCGAAGAGCAAGTCCAAGGGCATCGACACCAACGAGGTAATCAGCCAGGCGCTGGCGGGCGGCATGGAGCTGAACGCCCGATTGACCCAGTTGGAGCAGGGTTACGACGCATCCCGCACCGAGATGCACCTCGACCCGGCCAACCTGCGCCGCGTGGTCGATACTGCGCTGCGGATCAACCACCAGTCGCCGCTCGTGCCGAACTACGACTTCGCGCAGGACACCGACGCCGAGGTGTTCACGGTGCCGACGCTGACAGCCGGCTGGCGCGACACGCTCCGCGGACTCGATACCCGCCTGAACCCGGGCGAGCTGCGCCCGATCACCTTCGACCCGAACGCGGCCGACGGGCGCGCCGACCTCGTCTACGTACACCTCGGTCACCCGATCGTGCAGAAGGCGCAGCGTCTCCTGCGCCGCTCACTGTGGAGCGTCGATTCCACGCTGCGTCGGGTAACCGCGGTCGTCGTGGATAACCTGGAGGAGTCATTCGTCGCCGCCGTGACCCGCATGGTACTCGTCGGGCGTGGCGGCATCCGCCTGCACGAGGAGGTGTTCCTCGCCGGCGTGCGCTTGCGCGGTCGCCGTGCCATGGCCGAGGAGCGTGCCGAGGCCGCGCTCGACACCGCGCTCGATGCGGAGAACCTCATGCTCGCTGACGCACAGGTGCGCGACCAGCTCGCCGACATGTGGAATGTGCCGGATGCCCCGTTGCGTCAGAGCCTCGAAACTGCCATGCGCGACCGGGCGGCACGCAAGCAGACTCAGGTCACCGACCAGCTTCAGCGTCGCGAGGCCGCAGACGTGCAACGTGCGCGAGAGATCTTCGCGGCGTTTCGCACGAACCTGCGCGACTCGCTGGCCAGCCTCCGCGCGCAGGAAGCCGAAGCCCAAGGTCAGCTCTTCGCTGATCCCGACCAGGAGCGGCAGTGGCGGCGGGACCGCGAAGCCATGCAGCGCCGCCTTGACGAACTCGACGACGAAGAGGCCCGCGAGATCGCAGCCATCAAGGACCGGTACGCCGACGTGAAACCCCACACCACCGCCGCCGCCGTAGTCTTCGCGCTCACCCGCTCCGACGCAGACGGGTGGCGCGACTGATGGCGCGCCGACCCGCACGCAACCGCCCGATGAAGAGCACCGCGGAACTGCACCGCGCGTGGCTCGAACTTGTCGACACCGAGGGTCCCTTCCTGGCGATCCCGCCGCTCAAGCGCGTCTGGCCTGAAGGGATGCCGCAGCTCGCAGACGCGCGGAAGGCGACGCTCGCCGACGCGCGCAAGGACTTCGAATCCGCATGGGAGCGCTACGACCGCAGCCCCGACTCCGACACCGCGCTCGACGCTTACCGCGCTGCCCGCGACAAGTGGGTCAAGACGGTGCTGCGGGATATCGCAGGCTGGGCTGAGTCACTGGCCTGGGGCGAAGTGGCGGGAGTCGCAGCCCAGTCGCCAAACCGTGCCGTGAGCGTCCGCGCGCAGGCGGCGCTTCGCGGCGATGACGCGATCGGCGCGATCGTGCATGTCATCGACCCGGTCGACTCGCTCCGCGAGGTGCCCGGCGACCTGTGGGCGGCGAACCCGGTCGACCGCGTCGAGGCGATGCTGCGCGAGAGCAAGGTACCGATCGGCATAGTCACCGACGGCCGCTGGTGGGGCTTGGTGTGCGCACGCGAGGGTGCTATGGCCGCGTCGGGCATCGTCGATGCCCTCACGTGGACCGAGGAGCCGCGCACCCGCGACGCCTTCCTCGCTCTGATCGGTCGGCAGTACCTCATCGGAGGCGACCCCGCCGAGCGGCTCCCGGTGCTGTTCGAGGAGTCGGTTGCCGCGGCGGAGGAGATCACCGAGGCGCTGGGCGCACAGGTGCGCCGTGCGGTCGAGCTACTCATCCAGTCGTTCTCCGAGTCCGCCGCCGATGCCAAGCGCCGCAGCCTGCCTGACCCACTCTCGACCCGCCCGCACGAGAGTTACGAGGCCGCCGTGACGGTGATGATGCGCGTGGTATTCCTGCTCTTCGCTGAGGAACGCGGGCTGCTGCCGCAGGGCGAGTTGTTCGACCAGGGCTACGGCATCGCCGGTGAACTCGACCAGCTCATTGCCCGCGAGTCCGCGGAGAGCGAGGAAGCACTCGACGCCACCTCGCTGACCTGGCACCGTCTCCTGGCCACCAGCAACGCCCTCTACAAGGGCGCGACGTTCGAGAACCTCCGCATGCCCGCGTACGGCGGATCGCTCTTCGACCCGGCACGGTTCCCATTCCTGACTGCCACGAACGAACTCGGCACTCTCGGCGTGACTGTCTCAGACCGCGTCATGCTGCACGTCCTTCGTGCCGTGCAGGTCGCCGAGATCAAAGGCGAGGCCCGCCGCATCTCTTTCCGCGACATCGACGTCGAGCAAATCGGCTACATGTACGAGGGTCTGCTTGGCTACACCGCGACCGTCGCGCGCGAAGTGGTCCTCGGCATCCACGGCTCCCGGGGTGAAGAGCCCGAGATTCCACTCTCCAAGCTGGAAGAACTCGCCGCGGCGAACACCGACCGCAGGAAGCTCGCTAAGGCAATCCGCGCCTTCATCGAGACAGACCAGCCCTCAGCCAAACCGTCCTCCGAGGCCGCCATCGCCAAGGCGATTGACGCGGCCGTCGACCCGAGCATCGTCAGTGCCCTCACCCAGGCCGTGGGTGACGACCTTGACCTGCGCGAACGCGTCAAGCCCTGGCTGGGACTGGTCCGCCTCGACCTGCGCAACCGCCCCTTCGTTGTCCTTCAGGGCGCGCTGCTCGTCAAGGAGACGCCCTCACGCAAGAACGCTGGAGCGCACTATACGCCGAAGTCGCTCGCCGAAGACGTCGTGAAGTACGCCCTCGAACCCCTCGTCTACGCTCCCGGCGCGCACCAGACTGCCAACCGCGACGAGTGGAAGCTGAAGTCGCCCGCCGACATCCTGAACCTCAAGGTCGCCGACATTGCCTGTGGCTCCGGCGCATTCCTCGTCGCCGCCGCGCGCTTCCTGGCCGACCGACTCGTCGAAGCCTGGGTCAGCGACAACCCCGCTTTCGCGGGGCGCAGAGACCTGCACACCCTCGCGATCCGCGAGGTCGTCGCCAAGTGCCTTTACGGCGCGGACATCAACGACATGGCCATCGAGATGTGCAAGCTGTCGCTCTGGCTTGTCTCCCTCGATCGCGACCTGCCGTTCTCGTTCGTCGACGACAAGGTCTTCCTTGGCAACTCGCTGCTCGGCCTCACCGACATCAGGCAGTTGCGCGCAATGCACATCGACCCAGCCAAGGGCAACCGGCAGCAGGGCATGCTCGACATCTTCGAGGTCGATATCGACTCGATCATCAAGCGCGCCGTCGAGCTCCGCGAAACTCTGGCCTCGCCGGTCGAATCCGATGAGAGTCCCGCGCGCTCCGCCACGGCAAAGCGCCGTCAGCTCGCTCAGCTTCACGAGGTCACATCGGACCTGCGCAAGCTCGCGGATGGCGTCGTGGCCACAGGGCTCTTGTTGGGTGGCAAGCCCGGCCGCACGCTCGACGCGGCTTACGAAGACCTGCGGGAGGCGGCACGCAAGGCATATCCGGGCTCGCGCGGTGGCGCGACCGACTCGACCTGGCTCGACTCCAAGATAGACCAGGGACTCACACCGACAGTGGACACGGACTACGTCCGCTGGCAGCCGCTCCACTGGATCATCGAGGCGGCAGATGTCATGGTCGACCACGGCGGCTTCGACGCCATCATCGGCAACCCACCATTCCTTGGGGGGCAGAAGCTCACCGGGGCGATGGGAACCAACGTGCGCGACTGGTTCGTGAACGTCCTCGCAGATGGTCGACGCGGCAGTGCTGACCTCGTGGCCTACTTCTTCTTGCGTGCGACCTCGCTCTTGCAGGCGAAGGGCACGCTCGGGCTCATCGCGACCAACACCGTCGCGCAGGGAGACTCCCGCGAAGTTGGGCTCGACGCGATGGTCGCCGACGGGTTCACGATCACGCGCGCAATCCAGAGCCGTTCGTGGCCCGCGGCCAGTGCGAATCTGGAGTACGCGGCCGTGTGGGGCACCCGCGGTGATGTCGGCGAGAGCGTCACACGGTTTGCCGACGATGTTGCAGTTCGGCATATAAGCACCCTTCTGGAAGCGCAAGGACGAGCCGAGGGCAACCCAGTCCGGCTCGCCGAGAACGCGGGCATCGCCTTCCAGGGCTGCATCGTGCTCGGGATGGGATTCGTGGTGGACCCCGAGGAGGCGCAAGAGTGGATTGCCGCCGATGCCCGCAACGCTGAGGTGCTGTTCCCATACCTCAATGGCGAGGACCTCAACCAGCGGTCCGATGCATCTGCGTCCCGCTGGGTCGTCGACTTCAACGATTGGCCGGAAGAGCGTGCACGTGCGTACCACCTCCCGTACCGCCGGCTCGCTGAGCGCGTGAAGCCTGAGCGACAGCGCCGGAAGCCAGATGGCGGGTACGCGCTTCGCAAGCCTTTACCTGAGCGGTGGTGGCAGTATGGAGAGAAGCGACCCGCTCTCCGGAAGGCGATCTCTGACTTGTCGGAGGTCTTGGTCATCGCGCGTGTCAGCAAGACTGTGATGCCGATGCGGGTTCCGACTGGCCAGGTACCGAGTGAGGCCTGCGTCGTATTCGCGTCCGACAGCTACGGTGTCCAGGCAGTCTTGTCATCGAGTCTGCATCAGCTCTGGGCGATCACATACGGCTCTGGGATGAGGAACGATCCCAGGTACACACCATCCGACGTCTTCGAGACATTCCCGCGACCCAATGCAACGGATGACCTCACGGAACTGGGTAGGGCGCTTGACAGTGAGCGTCGGTCGATCATGGTCCGCCGAGACCTTGGCCTCACCAAGCTCTACAACTTGGTGAATGATCCGGAGGTGGCCGCTAGCGCGGATCGCGATGTGAGCCGAATGCGTGAGCTGCACGTCGAGCTGGACCAGGCAGTTCTTGGTGCCTACGGCTGGTCCGACCTCAGGGCCGACCATGGGTTCTTCACCTTCAGGAAGATGCAGCGGTGGACTCTCAGTACGACCGCGCGCGTCGAACTGCTGGACCGTCTGCTCGAAGAGAACCACCGCCGGGCCCGCAACGATCTCCCGGTCCCGCCGCCCAGCAACGGAGCAGATGTCGCCGTCGATGACAACGAGGACGGCGTGCTGTTCAGGTGACACCGTTGCGGGAGACAGTCAGTCGAATAGGGTCTCCACCTGCGAGGTGAAGTCGGTCGTCGTTCGATCCCTCGAGCCCTGTTCCTCGACGGTCGCGCGCTGCTGATTCTCAAGCAGTAGACGGTCGAGCGCTTCGACGCGATCTGTCGGGCTTACGGACCATCTTTCGACCTGGCGGTAGGAGTGGAAGCCATGACTCAGTCGAAGGTCGTCCCACCCATAGGCTTCCGCCGTGGCCTCGTCAATCTCGACGTGAATGTCCCGGAGCCGCGCAACATCGGGGTCACCCTGGACTGTTGAGTCATCGACAAGGTTGTAGAGCTTCGTGAGACCGAGGTTGCGACGCAGCATCACTTCCCGTCGGTCCCGCTCGAGCACCTTGCCCGCATCGGCGAGTCGCTCTGTGCGCGCCGGGAGAGGGAAGGTCTCGAAGACATCTGACGGCGTATAGCGGACTCGCGTCTCCAACGTGGATCCATAGGTGATAGCCCAGGTCCGGTGCAGAGTCGATGACAAGACTGCCTGGGCTCCGTAGTCATCAATCGCGAAGACGCCGAGCATGTGGCTGAAAACCTGTCCAGTGGACACCCGCATCGGCATGACGGTCTTGCTGACAAGCGCGATGACCAACACTTCCGACAGGCCAGAGATCGCTTCGCGCATCGCTGGGCGAGACCGCAAGAAGAGCCACCACGGCGCGTCACTGACAGCCTTCGGTTTGCGGGCTCGCTCAGGCCGAACCTGCTCGGCAAGTCGACGGAACGGCAGGGGGAAACCAGCAGCCTCTTCCTCTGAGCGACCGCCGAAGTCGATCACCCAGCGCGAGCCGGAGCCGTCAGGCCGCTGGTTGAGGTCTTCGCCATTGAGGTATGGGAACAGCACCTCAGCGTTGCGGGCATCGGCGGCAATCCACTCTTGCGCCTCCTCGGGGTCCACCACGAAGCCCATCCCGAGCACGTAGCACCCGATGAACGCCAATCCAGCGTTCTCTGCGAGGCGTGCGGGCATCGAGTCCACTCGGCCACTGGGTTCGAGGAGGGTACTGATTCGTCGAACGTCGACGTCATCGGCGACACGAGGCACGGCGTCGATCACTGAGCCGCGGGTGCCCCACACGGCCGCGTACTCCAGATTCGCACTGGCCGCGGGCCACGAACGGCTCTGGATTGCGCGCGTGATCGTGAACCCGTCGGCGACCATCGCGCCCAGGCCGACCTCACGGGAGTCTCCCTGCGCGACGGTGTTGGTCGCGATGAGGCCGAGCGTGCCCTTCGCCTGCAAGAGCGAGGTCGCACGACGCCGACGAAGGCCGATGGACTGACCGGATGAACCTCAAGCAAGTACGTCGATGTGTCCTTTACGCCCGCCTCAGTGTCACTAAGGAGGAGTCCGTCTCGATCGCTCGTCAGCTCCAGTCGTGCCGTCGCTATGCCGAAGCCCGCGGTTGGGAGATCGTCGGCGAGTTCGTCGACGACGGCGTCTCTGCCACCGCCAATCGCCCCGAGGAGCGACTTGGGTGGAAGTCGCTGCTCGCGGCTCGCGACTTCGACGCCGTGATCATCTGGAAGGTCGACCGGCTCGCACGCAGGGTGCTCGACTTCCTCCATGCAGACGAGACGCTCCAGAAGCGCGGCGCCGGTCTAGTCGCCGTCGAGGACCCGATCGACATGACCAGCCCCCAGGGGCGCGCGTTCGCGGTCATGCTCGCGGTTTTCGGCGAGATGGAGGCCGAGGCGATCCGCGCCCGCGTCCGCGCTGCACGTGCGCAGATTCTCAAGGACGGCCGTTGGCCTGGTGGCGGCATCCCGTACGGCTACCAATCGGTGCCGAACCCTGACGGCCCCGGGCGAGTTCTGATGAAGGACGTCGAGCGAATCGGGTGGCTCTCGGACGCCGTCGCCAAGGCCCTGCGGGGTGAGACGGTGAACGCGATCGCCACGTGGCTGACCAAGAGCGGTGCGCCACTGCCCGTGCGTCGCGCCGAGCGGACATCGGGAAGCACATCGTGGAATCGACAGACGGTCGACGGTCTGTTGCGCAACCCAGTGCTCGCCGGAATGACCCCGCATAACCCCGGCCGCGCCAAGAGCACGAAGCGCGTCGACCCGTTCGCAGTGCTCCGAGATGACCGTGACCGTCCAGTGGTCAACGAGGCCCTGGCGATCGTCTCCTTCGACGAGTTCGAGTCACTGCAACGACTCCTTGACGCCCGCACAGTGCCGCAGGCCCGAAAGCAGTCTGAGCGTCAGGCCACGAGCCCGTTCCTGTCACGTGTCGCACGCTGTGACGAGTGCGCTGTCTTCCT
Organism: Microbacterium sp. 5K110; assembly: GCF_005774735.1. Taxonomy (GTDB): domain Bacteria; phylum Actinomycetota; class Actinomycetes; order Actinomycetales; family Microbacteriaceae; genus Microbacterium. The sequence continues at coordinate 24,426 of NZ_VBUM01000021.1, forward strand.
CTGCCGAGGCACGAACCAGAAGCGACCGGTGCTCTACTGCCCAAGCTGCCGCCAGACCATCGGCCGCACCGCACTCGACGCGTACCTGATCGACCGGCTCCTCCTCGAGCGTGGCAACGCGATGGTTGGCGACCTCGCTGTGGAAGAGGCATGGGCGCGCGCCGGCCACGACGACAAGGCGCGACGCACAGTACTCGTGTCTCAGCTCGACGCCCTCGTCGTCCGCCGCGGCGTTGTCGGCCGCTACTTCGACGAGGATCGTGTGCTGCTGACGTGGAGGTGTGAGTTGTAGGCACCGACCCGGAATACGTTCTCAGCATTTCCGCGTTGAGCACGGCATGGCGAAGGGCACCGATCTCGACGTACGCGAGAGGCGCGCCTCGGCAGCCATTCTGGGTGTGCTCGGCACCGATGGCCGCCACATCGTGCCGCGGGATGTTCAGGGAGCCCCCTCGGGTAGCCATGACTTCGACATCGTCACGGATCTAGCGACGACTGCCGTCGAAGTGTCGACGCTCGCTGACCACCGGGACATCGGGGCGTACGCGGGATGGTTCAAGATGGCGCCCGATGGGCTGCTCGAGGTGAGCGGTCTTGCGCGCGGATGGCTGCTGATGGTGGACGCCACCGGTAGCTCACAGGCGACGGCGGCAGGGGTTCAGTCGTGGCTCGCAGACCTGGAGTCGCGCCAAGAGTTCTCGGTGAACACTCGCTCCTGGCAGCGCCATCTCTTCGAGCCCGTGGGTAAACGTCCGGCGAATTTCGAGACGCTCCGGAGCATGGCGGCCGCCGGAATCACGCTCGGTTCGGCGCTCGAGACGGCGCCTGCCGGCCAGGTTCACATCGCGATCGGCGACGGCGGATACACCTACGACCCCACCGATCGTGGGATTCTCCCTCGGTTTGTCTCGGAGCAGCTGGCTGGCGCCCATCGCTCGGATGTCGACAAGCTGGGAGGGGCGGCTGCGGACGCGCGCATTCTCTTCCTGTGGCTCGATGCGCAGAGCTTCTTCCCGATCGTCCGCTCGCTCGACCAAGGGCCGCCCGACGGAGACCTCACCACCGTCGGCGCCCTGAACGAAGTATGGATCGGTCGACACTTCCGTGACGACGCCGTAACGGTCTACCGTTGGCGTCGAGACCATGGCTGGACCCGACACGACGTGCCGCCCATCCAGTCCGAGACAGCGGGCGTACGCGTAGTGAAATAGGGAACGCTCGTTAGGGCGCGACACCAATCAAACGTCAGTGGTCTGCGGCAGACTGGTGCCCATGGCAGAGAGCACGGACGCGCCCACCCCAGCGGACTCGGGCTACGTGCTCAACTTCCCGACGGAGGGCACCTCGTTCGGGGTGCGGGAGAACCTCGTCGATATCGTCGAACGCGAACTGCTCGGGCCGATCCATGGCGAGAACGAGTTGCTGCCGTTCAGCCCGAAGCAGATGTACCTCGTCGGCCTCATCGCACCCGTGAAGCTCACGGGCACCGACTCGTCGGCGCTCGACCAGCACGACGCCGACGACCTGGCCGAGGTGCGTCTCGACCAAGACGGTGCGACCGAAGGACGGGGCGTTCCCACGGTTGCGGCCGACGAGAGCGAAGCCGATGCCGATGAGGATGACGTCGAGGATCGCGCGCCCAAGCAGGGGTTGATGATCCCGGCGTCGATGGGTCTGCGCTTCCAGGTCCCGAACGGCCTGCCGTCGTTCAATGTCACCGCGTCGTGGGGCACGTACGAGACGGTCGAGACCGATGAGGTGACGAAGACCGGCCGACCGGTGCGCAAGTACCAACGCACGCCGGTCGAGGAGACGCGGACGATCACGCTCGCGTCGCTGACTCCGGGGCGCACCGAGACGGTCGTTCTTCGCGATGCGATCTGCCTGCGGATCGACCGGTACGACGACGCGGAGTACGGGCGCGTCCTCGTGGAGATCGCGTTGTGCAATGACCGCGAGACGCCGTTGCCGATCCCGTCCAACATGTGGATGTTCCAGACGAAGCTGCTCATCGACGCTGGCGGCGACGAGGCGTTCCTTCCCGTGCGGGACGTGCTGGAGCAGGACTGGCCCGAACACGACGACAAGGTGCGGCGGCTCGACCTTCAGTACAAAGACCGGCTGGAGTTCGCGATCGGCCGTACCTGCTCGGCCGACTGGGTCGTGCGCAAGGGCTCGCGCCGAGCGACGTCGGTGTCGACGACCTGGCTGCCGAAGGCTGAGACTCCACAGACTAGGGCCGGCGAGGTAGAGGGCGCGACCCTGTCGATGAAGGCACTGGCATCCGCCACCCCCGACGAGCTACGCGCCTGGCTCGCGCCCTTGGTGTCCGGGTACGGAGCGTGGCTCGACCGGCAGGACGGCGTCGCGGCGCAACTCCCCGCCCATCTGCGTGAGACCGCCGATGTGGCGCTGTGGGAAGCGCGTCAGGCCCACCACCGTCTCGTGACCGGTCTGGGATTCGTCGCATCGGATGCGACCGCGCTCGAGTGCTTCCAGTTCATGAACCGTGTGATGCGTGACCAGCGCCTCGCCTCCCAGGTCGCTGAGGCCCGCAAGTCCGACTCCACGCTGTCGATCAAGGACGCGCGGGCGAACCTCGAGGCGTCCGAGGCCAACGGGAAGCCGGTGGCCTCGTGGCGGCCGTTCCAGCTCGCGTTCATCCTCATGCAGCTCGGCGCGCTCATTGACCCGACGAAACCTTTGCGCAGCGCGGAGCATCAGGCTCGCGTCGAGCTGCTGTTCTTCCCGACCGGTGGTGGCAAGACCGAGGCATACCTCGGTCTTGCTGCCTATACGTTCGCGATCCGCCGACGCCAGGCCGTCGTGCAGTCAGCCGACGGGCCGCTCAACGGTGGCGACGGCGTGGCCGTACTTATGCGCTACACGCTGCGGCTGCTGACGGCACAGCAGTTCCAGCGTGCCACCGCACTGATCTGTGCCGCCGAGCTCGCGCGCCGTGAGGATGAGGCGACGTGGGGTGCGGAACCGTTCCGCATCGGCCTGTGGGTCGGCACGGATGTCAGCCCCAAGCGGTTCGAAGAGGCGGACGAGCAGCTCAAGAAGGTCAACGACGGGGCCTCGCACCGGCTCACGGTCCTTCAGATTCAGCGCTGCCCGTGGTGCGGTACCGAGATCACCCCGGCAAACGTAAAGGGCGACGCTACGAGCCGTCGCGTCTTCGTGCATTGCGGCGACGAACTGGGCCGCTGCCCGTTCTCCAAGGGCGGCGGTGTGCCGGAAGGCCTCCCCGTGCTGACGGTTGATGAGGAGATCTACCGGCTCACCCCGGCATTCGTCATTGCCACCGTCGACAAGTTCGCCCGGCTCGCGCGCGAGGGCGAGGCGGCATCGTTGTTCGGCTTCGTCAGCAAGCGCTGCGGGCGGCACGGGTACGTGCATTCCGACTACACCGGCTGCACGGTGCAATCGCACCCGGCGAACAACGGTCATCCGGCCGCGACCGTCATACCCGTCAGCCGTCTGCGCCCGCCAGACCTGATCATCCAGGACGAGCTGCACCTCATCACCGGAGCGCTCGGCACCGCAGTGGGCCTGTTCGAGGTCGCGGTCGAGACGCTGTGCTCGTGGGAGACCCCCGAAGGCAAGCCGGTCAAGCCGCTGATCGTCGCCTCCACGGCGACCGTGCGGAACGCAGTCGAGCAGGTGCGTCAGCTCTACGGCCGCAAGGTGGAGATCTTCCCGCCACAGGTGCTCGACGTCGCCGACACGTTCTTCTCCCGCGAGGTCGAGGTCTCCGATCAGAACCCTGGACGGCGCTACATCGGCGTGAGCGCGCCGGGCGTACGCCTGTCGAGTGCCGAGATCCGCCTCGCCGAGGTGCTGCTCCTGGCCGGACAGTTGCTGCTCGACCGAACCGGCATCGAGGCCGACCCATACATGACCCTCGTCGGGTACTTCAACGCCACCCGCGAGCTCGCCGGTATGCGCCGCTATGTGGACGACGATGTGAGCACGCGCGTGGGCAACCCACGGCGCGACTCCAGTTTCCCGCGCCGATATGGAACTGCGTTCGGGAACCTCAACGTAGCCGAGCTGACCTCGCGCATCTCGGGTGCCGATATCGGCAAGACGCTTGACAAGCTCGGGCTGGAGTTCGACCCAGGCTACGACACGACCGCCGCGTTCCAGACCCGCATCGCGTTGCGGCGCGAAGACAAGGCTGCGCCCAAGCGTGACGGCGACGCCCCGTTCGATGTGGTGCTCGCGACGTCGATGCTCCAGGTGGGCGTGGACGTTCAGCGGCTCGGCCTCATGCTCGTGGTCGGCCAGCCGAAGAACACCGCTGAGTACATCCAGGCATCTTCACGCGTTGGCCGAGACGCGGCCCGCCCCGGCCTGGTCGTGTCACTCGGGAATTGGGCTCGGCCGCGTGACCTCGCCCACTTCGAGCAGTTCCGGCACTACCACGACACCTTCTACAAGCAAGTCGAGGCCCTGTCGGTCACGCCGTTCTCGCCCACGTCGCTGGAGCGCGGCATCGACGGATTGCTGGTCAGTGCTGCGCGCGTCGCACAGGCGACCATCTCCGACGGCCTCTCGCCCGAACGGGAGGCAGGGAAGATCAGCTCGCAGCACCCCGCCGTCGTGGCGATCATTGACCGACTAAAGGGCCGCATCCTTGCGGCGTCGCAGGACGACGACCTCACCAAGAAGGCGAGCGACCTGCTCATCAACCGCGTCGACCGCTGGACAAGCCGGGCCGGGTACGCCAAGGAGCGGCACCAAACCCTCGTCTACGAACGCACGGGTGAGGGCGACAAGTACCTGCCTCTGATCATCAGCCCCGAGAACCACCGGGCCAAGGTCGGCAGTTCGACCGAAGCACCGTTCGTGATCGCGAACTCGATGCGCGAGGTGCAGCCCGAGATCAACATCCTGGTCTCGCCGATACCAGACCGACTCTTCGCCAGAACCCCCGCGGGTGTGGACGACTGGGCGATGCCCGCCGGGGAGGACGACTGATGACTGACACCACCATCGCCGCACTGGCCGACAACAACGACGCCCTCGACCCGCTCGGCGACGCCGACGAGGGCTTGGCGAAGAACCGGGCCAAGGTCGGCTCGGCGCGGCCCTCGTCCCTGCTGTACACATACGGTCCGGGCGCGATCATGGACCTGCCGAGCTTCTCAGTGATGCCCGCCGGGCTGGATGACTGGGAGCCGATCTGGAAGCGCCGCGAGGTCGTCCCGACCATCCTTGAACCGCGCCTACTCAACGTCGTCCGGCTCCATCTCGGCCCACAGGTCGACGCGCTGCGTCCGTTCCCGTGGCAGCCGAAGAAGGGCTCGATGTCGACCGAGGGCTCCGACCTCGGTCTACCCGCCCGGGTGTTCCCGCAGTGGTTCCGCTGCACGGGCTGCGACTACCTCGGCCCGCTCACGCGGTTCACCTACACGAACACGCACCCGTTCCGGCCCGACCTCGCCCAGTTCACCCACAAGCCCTGCCCCGGGCGCGGCGGGCGAGGGCGGCGCGAAGGCGGCCCGGCCGTCCCGGCGCAGCATCTGCTGACCTGCACCAACGGACACCTCGACGAGTTTCCGTACACGCTGTGGGTGCACAAGGGTCAGAGGTGCCCCGTCGCAGAGAACCCCGACCTGAAGATGCGTGACGCCAACGTCGGCAAGAGCGTCGGCTCCACGATCATCTGCCAGTCCTGCAACGCCACGCGCGGCATGGCTGAGGCCCAGGGCGCGAAGGGCAGGGAGAAGCTTCCCCAGACCTGTCGCGGTCGCCATCCGCACCTCGGCGCGTTCTTCCCCAGCTGCAAGGCCCAGCCCGCGCTGATCATGATGGGCGCCTCGAACCTCTGGTTCTCTTCGACCCAGAGCATCATTGTCATGCCCCGGTCCGAGGCCGAGGAGAAGGAGGCACTCGCCGATCATCTGCGGGTCGAACTCGGCGTCGACCAGATCAAGCAGTTCGCCGACCAGATCCCAGTCATCCGCGCACTCGCCGGAGCACACAACATCGACGTCACCGGACTCTCCGACGTCGACATCGCCACCGCCGTCGCCGACGTGCTGGCACCTCCCGAATCGGAAGAGGCCCGCGAAGAGCGCCGCGCCAATTGGGACCCGATCGAACTACTCATCCCCGAATGGCGGTACCTGCAGAAGCCGGCACTGTTCCCCGAACAGCAGAACAACACCGGACTGATGGTCACCGAGATGCAGCGCGGCCCGGACCTGCATCCGCGCATCCAACGGGTCGTCGGCGTAAACCGGATGAAGAAGGTCAACGCGGTGCTCGGCTTCACTCGCCTCGATGAGATGGACCGGGTCAACGACGTCGCCTCACGCCTGGTCGAACTCACCCGCAACGGCAAGCCCACCTGGGTACCTGCAACCGAGGACCGCGGCGAAGGCATCTTCCTGCAACTCGACCTCGACGCCGTCGGACAGTGGGAACGACACATCGAATCCACCCCGCTGTGGGACGCCCACGTCGAGGCCCACCGCCGCAACTTCGCTCGGCGTTTCTCCGAGACCGCCGCCGCCGTCAATCCTGACACTCGACTGCCCGGTCCCCGGTACTGGCTCGTCCACACGCTGTCGCACATCCTCATCCGCGAGATGGCGATGTACTCCGGCTACGGCGCCGCCAGTCTCACCGAGCGCGTCTACGCCTGGCGCGAGGAGCCCGGGCGTGAGGCGGCAGCAGGGCTGCTCATCTGTACGACCGCATCCGACAGCGAGGGAACGCTCGGCGGGCTGGTTGCGCTGTCGGAACCGGCAAAGCTCCAGAACATCGTTCTATCGGCGCTGCGCCGGGCCGCGCGGTGCTCCTCCGACCCGGTCTGCGCCCAGCGCACCCCATCGGACCCAGAGGACTTCCTCCACGGCGCGGCCTGCCACACCTGCTCCTTCGCCTCGGAGACCTCCTGCGAGAAGGCCAACCGATTCCTCGACCGCCGATTCCTCCTCGACCTCCCGACCGCGAACGGCCCGGTCGTCCCCGGGTTCTTCGGCAGCATCCATGGCCTCTGACCCGCTCACCGAACTCGGCAGGTTCCTGACCGCGACTGAAGCGGAACGGCTCGCGCTGCAGTTCGAGAGCGGTACGCCAGTCAGCGTTGCCGTGCGCGAGATCGCGATCAGCCGGCGCGATCAAGTCAGGATGTTATTGACCGACGCGGGACTCAGCCCGGCCGAACGGGAGAAGGCCGGGAGCGTGCTGCGCGCAATCGCCGGAGCGAAGACGATGCTGCGCGAGCTAACACCTGTGTGGACGATGCCAGGCAACGAGGCCAACACCGGGCATCTCACCAGCGAGTTCCACCGCATCGTCGGAGCGGCCCGTCAATCGGTCACAGCGGCGACCTACAACTTTCAGGACACGTCGAACATGTGGACCGCGTTGAAGGCTGCCTCCGAACAGCCCGGCGTCGTCGTCACCGTGTACGTGGACGCCGGGGTTGCCGACGGCGCCACAGTCAAGGCCCAGCTTCCGAAGGCCACTGTCTACCGCTCAGCGGTTTTGCCGAACGGCAAGCCAGTGGTCAGCCACGCCAAATTCATAGTGGTCGACCACGAGCTTCTACTCATCACGAGTGCGAACTTCAGCTACTCCGCCGAGAACAAGAACATTGAGTTTGGAATCCTCGTCCGTGACACCGCCCTCGCCACCTCGGTCGAGGCGACGATGATGACCAAACACGGTTCGCTGTTCGAGCTCATCACGGTCTGAGCATCCGGTTATGGGCGACCGCTCACCGGCGCCTTGGCATCGAGAAATGTCCAGATGGACATCGCGTGGACATTTCACTCGCGAAACGGACATCTCAGAAAAATCCCTACACCTGTAGGAACCGCTCAGAGATGTCCACGACGACTCGACGAGACCGAGGAATCGCGGCTAAAGTGTCCGCGTCCAACGCGTGTGTCTACTCCTCGAGTTGTCCATCGCGGTTCGAGCTGACGACACCCGCCAGAAACATGTGCTCGCAGCTCATCGTTTACAGAGTGGTGACGACGGTACCTGCTGGTTTGTACAGCACAGCCAAGGCGGTAACGCCGACGATGGCGAATCCGAGCAGCGCGCTAGCCGCGATGGGCAGTCCAATGACACCGAGCCAGCCCGCGATCGGGTAGCTAACCAGAAAGCAGCCGTGCGAAAGTGCGAATTGTGCGGTGTATACCAGGTTGCGGTTAGCGGGGGTGGACGCGTCGGCTAGAAGCCGTGACGAAGGGGTGTTAATCAGCGAGGTACTGGCACCGAGCAACGCCCAGGTGGCAAGCAGCATCCACCAGCCCTCTCCCGTGGTCGTGGCGATAATCGTCATCGCGATGGCCGCGATCAGACCCGAAACAAGCGTCCAGGCACCGATGCTCATGGCGCACAAGACACCGATGCGGTCGACGATCCACGGGACGTTGAGGGCAATGATCAGGGAACCGACCCCATACGCGCCGAGGGCGAGGGCGAGGGCGGTGTCATCCAGGTCGAACACGCCTTTGGTGTAGACGACGGAGTTGACCAGGACGATAGCGGTGCCGGCCGCGACGACCACGTTGGCGGCCATCAGGAAGCGGAGGCTGGGCGTGCGGGCGAACACGCGCAGCCCGGTTGGCAGCCGCTCCCAGAACGTGCCGGTGGACGCATCGGGTACGTGTGCGGGAAGGCGGGCGATGAGGACGAGGGTGGCGGAGGCGGCGAAGCCGACGGCGGTGCCCACGAACAGGTTGTTGTAGCTGATCACGGCAAGTAGGGCTGCGGCGATGACGGGGCTGAGGATCGAGTCGAGATCGTAGGCGAGGCGTGACAGCGCGAGGGCACGAGTGTACTGCTGGGGGTCGGGCAGCACGCTCGGGATGAGTGATTGGAAGGCGGGGGTGAAGGTCGCGGACGCGGACTGCAGCACGAACACGAGCACGTAGATCTGCCAGGTGTCCTGGACGAAGGGCAGGGTGAACGCGATCGCGAGTCGAACGGCGTCGGCGCCGACCAGAACGGCCTTCTTGGGGAGCCTGTCCACGAGCGCTGCAACCAGGGGTGCGACGCCGACGTAGGCGACCATCTTGATCGTCAACGCGGTGCCGAGCACCGATCCGGCGGCATCTCCGGCGATCTCGAACGCGAGCAGTCCGAGGGCAACGGTGAGCAGGCCGGTGCCGACAAGGGCGATGACCTGGGCGAAGAACAGCGCCCGGTAGGTGCCGTTGCGTAAGACGGTGATCATGGCGCCACAGGGCGGCTGGCGTCGGCTCCGGCGTGGTGGTGCGGGGCGGCGCCACCGAGGGAGTGCTCGGCTTGGAAGATCGCGTCCGTGACCAGCTGGCGCGCGTGTTCGTCGGCGAGGGCGTAGAACACGCGGGTGCCGTCTTGTCGGGTGGTGACCATACGGGCCAGGCGCAGCTTGGCGAGATGCTGGGAGACGGCGGCGGGTGACTTGTCGACGATGTCGGCGATGTGGTTCACGGACAACTCCCCGGCTCCCTCGAGCGCGAGGATGATCCGCACGCGGGTGGCGTCAGCGAGCATCGCGAAGACCTCGACGGCGAGCTCTACGTAGAGGCTGTCGGGGTCGCGGCCGCATGTCACGTTATCTGCATTCATACGCAGATTCTTCCATATGGAGGGATGGCTCGCCGCTGACGATGATGCTCAGTCGAGGTGGCGGGCGCGGTGCAGGAGCGCGTCCATGCCGAATTCAAGGTGTGCGGCGGCGTTGTCGTCGAGGAAGAGATCGCGGACGCTGGTGAGTGCGGGGAACGAATGTGCGGCGAGTTCCTGCTCGAAGCGGTGGGCGCCGTCCTCGGGGGTGGTCTGTTCTTCGTGGACGAGTCCGACCACGAGGTAGTTGAGGCTCCAGAAGGTGGTGACGGCGAGGTCGGGGTCGACGCCGGCATCGAGCAGCGCGGCAATCACCGCCTCCCCTAGCCGCAGGGTGTTGGTTTCGGAGACCCTCGTACCCGAGACGAGATGTGCGCCGTCGCGGTGGTTCAGAAGGACCTGGCGGTAGCGGCGGAAGATCTCTTTGACCCGGTCGATCGGCGGGTGTGGGAGGTCGTCGAAGGAGAGCTCGCCGAGAATGGCGTCTGCCATCAGGTCGAAGAGGCGCGCTTTGCTCCCCACCTGCAGCGACACCGAGTTGAGGTGAACGTCGAGATGTCGGGCGATCCCACGGAGGGTGATGGCGTCCGCCCCGCCGCGATCGAGCAGGGCCAAGGCGGCGTGGATGACGTCGCGGCGGGATAGTCGGTCGGCCACAGGTCTCTCCTCCGAGCTTGGTCAGTGACCAACACTGTAGTATCTTGGTCACCGATCAAGGAAATTGGTCACTGACCAAGTAAGGAGTGGGACATGGGTGCGGGTCACAACCACGGTGCACCGACTACCGAGGCAGGAGCGCCCGGGGATCACCGAGCACGACTGTGGATCGCGTTCGGCCTGACGGCGACGATCGTGATCGCGCAGGCGATCGGTTCCATCGTCACCGGCAGCCTGGCGCTGCTGACGGACACCGCACACGCGATCACCGACGCGTCCGGTCTGCTGGTCGCGCTGATCGCGGCGACGCTGATGCTGCGGCCGGCTAATCCGAAGCGGACCTGGGGATTCCGACGCATCGAGGTGATCGCCGCACTCGGGCAGGCCGCACTGCTGCTGGTGGTGGGCACTTACGCCGCCGTCGAAGGTATCCGACGCCTGTTCGAGCCGCCGGAGGTCGCCGCGGGAGAGATGCTCGTGTTCGGCATCGTCGGCCTCGCGGCGAATGTGATCGCGATCGTGATCCTCTCCTCGAGCCGCGGCGCGAACTTCAATATGCGGGCAGCGTTCCTGGAGGTGATCAACGATGCACTCGGCTCGCTCGGGGTGATCGTGGCCGCGATTGTGATCGCCACGACCGGGTTCCAGCAGGCCGACGCGATTGCAGGGCTCCTGATCGCGGGACTGATCGTGCCGCGCGCGATCATTTTGATGCGCGACACCACCCGGGTGCTCATGGAGTTCACCCCTGCCGGGCTCGACTTGGACGAGGTACGCCGGCACATCCTTGAGCTCGAACACGTCACCGACGTGCACGACCTGCACGCATCGACGGTCGCCACTGGCCTGCCCACCCTGACCGCGCATGTGGTGGTCGAGGATGAGTGCTTCACCGACGGGCATGCCGCGGAGGTGTTGCACGAGGTACGCGAATGCGTGGCCGGTCACTTCCCGGTGTCGATTCAGCACTCGACCTTCCAGATCGAGACCGCGCACCTCACCGAGGACGAGCCAGCCCTTGTCCGCCACCGCTGAGCCGGGCCCCCCAGCGCCGCGGTAGCGGTCGGCGGAGGAAGGGTGTCAGAGCGTCGCGAGCAGGTTAGTGCAGGCCTGTTCACAGCGGCGGCAGGCGTCGGCGCAGACCCGGCAGTGCTCGTGCATGTCCGCGTGGGTGTCGCACTCGGCGGCGCATGCGGCGCACGCTGCGCGCAACGCCTCCAGCGCGGCACGAAGCACGGTGGTGTCCGTGCCGGTGTGGCGAGAGAGCAGGCGCGCGGTGGTGTCGCAGAGGTCGGCGCAATCCTGGTTCAGACGGATGCAGGTGGTCAGATCGGCGACCATCTCCTCGCTGAGACAGGCGTCGGCGCAGGTCGTACAAGCCTGGCCGCACTCGAGGCACGCGTCGATACAGGCCAGGAGCGCGTCTCGGTTGGCGATGTCGTTGGCTCGGGGGTGGGTGTCGAACATTTGGGCGGTGACGGTCACGGCCTTCTCCTTTGAATCGGTGAGGGGGTTACGTTACGTCGCTGTTCCGGATGCCGGCGACCCCCTTGGGTTACGGTGCGGGGGTATGGTACGGACGGTAGGCTGGACGGGATGATCGGCCTGTCCGCGTTGCGCCTGCGGCTGCCGCACCCGGTGCGGTGGCTGGTTGCCGTGTGCTTCGCTGCAGCGGTCATCGTCGGGTTGATGGGGATGCACACGATCTCCTCGGGACACACCGCCCCTACGACCTCGGAGAATGTCGAGATGCCGGGCGGGGCACCTCACCACTCGTCGGCGCCCGCGACCGGCGATGAGGATGCGGAGGCGTGCGCGTCGTGCAGCCCGAGCGGGGGCCATGACGTTCTGATGATGATGTGCGTGCTGGCGTTGCTGGCAGCCGCCCTCGTGCTGCTGGTCCCCCGCGCCGCATGGTCGTCTGTGTGGGAGCGGCATGCATTGCGTCCGCCGGTGACGCGGTGCCGGCCGGCCCCGGACCGGCCTCCCTCACTCCTGGAGCTGTCGATCAGCCGAACGTGACACGCACTGTCCCTGCCCTCTGGGGCGGGGGTGAGGTTCATTGCCCGTACGCGGGTTTCACGAGTGTTTGAGAGGACTGATGATGAACAAGAAGATGCGTTTGGCAGCGGTCGCGGCCGTACCGCTGGCAGCGGTGCTGTTCCTGGCCGGCTGCGCGGACAACGGAGGCAGCATGCCTGGAATGGATCATGGTGGGTCGTCGTCGGCCCCGTCGGAATCGGCGGAGGCGGACTTCAACATGGCGGATTCGATGTTCGCGATGATGATGATCCCGCATCACGAGCAGGCCGTCGAGATGAGCGACATGATCCTCGCCAAGAGCGACGTTGATCAGCGGGTGCTGGATCTGGCTCAGCAGATCAAGGACGCCCAGCAGCCGGAGATCGAGACGATGCAGGGATGGCTCGCCGAGTGGGGCGTGTCCAGTGACGACATGGACATGGGTGAGATGGAGCACGGCGGCGGGATGATGTCTGACGAGGACATGGCGGCGCTGGAGTCGGCGTCCGGGGCCGAGGCGGCACCCCTGTTCCTGGAGCAGATGATCGCCCACCACCAGGGGGCGATCGAGATGGCCGAGACCGAACTCGCCAACGGGAAGAACGCGGACGCGTTGGCGCTCGCGCAAGCCGTGGTCGATACACAGTCCGCGGAGATCGAGACCATGCAGGATCTGCTCGGCCAGCTCTGAGCCCGATCCGTCGAGTGGGGGCGCCGCTGCCATGCGCGGTGCCCCCACTCTTCGAACGCGGAGGTACGCGTATGCACGTCCATACGAAGACACTGGCGGCGGGCGCCGCTGCTTCCGCCCTCCTGATGCTGGCGGGGTGCGCGGACACTCCGACGTCGCCGCCGGCTGGGGACGGGCGCACCGGGGTACCGAGCCATGTCCACGCGGTGGTCGTCGCCCCGGACACTGACCAGCTTCTCCTGGGAACGCATGAAGGCATCTACGAGGTCACCGACACCGGGGAGTGGGGTGGCCGGGTCAGCACGGACAGCTTCGACGCGATGGGACTCACCGCCACTTCGCAGACACTGATCGCGTCCGGTCACCCCGGCCCCGGAAGCCCCGCCGAGTGGGGGGCACCGAACCTGGGCGTGATGCGCAGCACCGACGCAGGGGTGAGTTGGGAGTCGGTGGTGTTCGGTGGGGAGAAAGACTTCCACGCCCTCGCCGCCGGCGCCGATGACACGGTGTACGCCATCGCCACGGACGTCAGCGACGTGATCCGCAGCGACGACGCCGGGCTGACCTGGGAACCTACCGGTGCGGATCTGGTAGCGGCCAGTCTCGCCGTCGACGGTCGCGGACGGGTGATCGCGGCCACCGAAGAGGGTGTGCAGATCAGCACGGACGGCGGTGCGTCCTTCGCGGCGTGGCCCGAAGCGCCGCTGCTGTACACGTTGGGGGCTGCGGCCGACCGGACTCAGGTGGTCGGTGTCGGCACCGATGGGCAGATTTGGGTGACCGGAGCCGGTGCCGCGAGCTGGGAGCCGGCAGGTCGCGTGGACGGCCGGGTGCAGGCGGTCGGTATGGACGCCGCGGGCCGCATCGTGATCGTCGACGAGACCAGCGGCATCACGATTCTGCCCGGATAGCCCGCCGGGCACGCGACGGGCCGTATGCGAGGTGCCTACGGGAGTCGAACCCGTCTAGACGGCTTTGCAGGCCGTTGCCTGACCGCTCGGCCAAGGCACCGAGTGTCCCCTTACCGGGGACGTGGACGCAGCAGCGTGGGATCGCCCGTCTGGTCCGGTTAGGACCGGACCAGACGGGCGATCGCGTCGCTGGCTTCCTTGATCTTCTGCTCCGCCTGGTCACCCTCCATGCGCGCCGCGTCGAGCACGCAGTGTTTCAGGTGGTCGTCAAGCAGCCCGACGGCCACGGCCTGCAGGGCGCTGGTCAGAGCGCTGATCTGGGTGAGGATGTCGATGCAGTACTTCTCTTCATCGACCATCTTCGAGATGCCCCGCGCTTGACCTTCGATCCGCTTGAGCCGGTTCAGGTATCGGTCTTTGTCGGTGATGTACCCGTGGGGGGCGTGAGCGGTGTCGGGTGCGGGTGTGGTCATGGCCGGGTTCCTTCGGGTTTAGCTGTCCAGCGCTGCGCGGGTGCTGGCTTCGGGGCTGAGGTCGATGCGGCGCAGCAGCTGCGCGTTCAGGGCGACCACGACGGTGGACAGGGACATCAGGATCGCACCGATCGACATCGGCAGGACGAACCCGATGGGGGCGAGCACGCCGGCGGCGAGCGGCACGGAGATCAGGTTGTACCCGGCAGCCCACCACAGATTCTGCTTCATCTTCCGGTACGCCGCACGCGACAGCTGGATCACCGACAGCACACTGCGCGGGTCGGAGCTCGCGAGGATGACCCCGGCGGACGCGATCGCGACGTCGGTGCCGGCGCCGATCGCGATGCCGACGTCGGCCTGCGCGAGGGCGGGGGCGTCGTTGACGCCGTCGCCCACCATCGCGACCTTGCGGCCCTCCTTCTGCAGCTCGGCGACCTTGCTGGACTTGTCCTCCGGGCGCACGTGCGCGAAGACCCGGTCGATGCCCAGCTCGGCGCCGACGGCGTTCGCGACGGCTTCGGCGTCGCCGGTGATCATGACCACCTGGACACCCAGCTTGTGCAGGGCATCGACGGCTTCACGGGACTCGGGGCGGATCTCGTCGGCGAGCTTGAGCCCGCCGATGACTTTTCCGTCCCGGGTCACGTGCAGGATGATCGCGCCCTCGCTACGCCACGCGTCCGCCGTGTCGACCTCGCTGGCACCGACGTCCTCGAGCAGACGGGGACCGCCGACACGGATCTCCGCACCGTCGACGGTCGCGGTGACACCGACCGCCGGGGAAGAGGAAAACCCGGTCGCCTTCGGCAGGGTCAGGTTCTTGTCCTTCGCGGCGCGAACGATGGCCCTAGCGAGCGGGTGCTCACTGTCGGCCTCGGCCGCCGCGGCGATCGCGAGCACCTGGTCAGCGTCCAGGTCACCGACCGGTTCCACGGCGGAGACGGTGGGCTCGCCCTTGGTGAGGGTGCCGGTCTTGTCGAACAGCACGGTGTCGACGGTGCGCATGCTCTCGAGCGCGAGCCGGTCCTTCACCAACACCCCGCCACGGGCGGCGCGCTCAGTGGCGATGGACACCACCAGCGGGATCGCCAGGCCCAGCGCGTGCGGGCAGGCGATGACCAGCACGGTGATGGTGCGCACGACCGCCGCATCGGGATTGCCGACGACAGTCCACACCACCGCGGTGATCGCGGCGGCGCCCAGCGCGAACCAGAACAGCAGCGCCGCCGCCTTGTCGGCGATCCGCTGCGCCCGAGAGGACGAGTTCTGTGCCTCCGTGACCAGCCGCTGAATACCCGCGAGGGTGGTCTCATCCCCCGTGGCGGTGACCTCCACGCGAAGGCCGGAGTCTGTGGCGACGGTGCCCGCGGTAACGGGGTCGCCAGTGCCGCGGGCGACGGGGCGGGATTCACCGGTGACCATGGACTCGTCCATGTCGGCGCGGCCGTCGACGATCTTCCCGTCGGCGGGGACGCTGCCGCCGGGGCGGACCACCACCACGTCCCCGACCTGCAGGTCGGCGGGTGAGACCTTGACGATCTGGTCCCCTTCGACGCGCTCTGCCTCATCCGGGAGCAGCGCCGCGAGGGTGTCCAGCGCGGAGCTGGTCTGGGCGAGGGAGCGCATCTCGATCCAGTGACCGAGCAGCATGATCACGATCAGCAGCGCCAGCTCCCACCAGAACTCCAGCTCGTGGTGCAGCAGGCCCAGGGTGGCGCCCCAGGACGCGAAGAACGCGACCGTGATGGCCAGACCGATCAGCAGCATCATGCCGGGTTTGCGGGAGCGGAGTTCGCTGACCGCACCGGTCAGGAACGGCCACCCGCCCCACGCGTACATGACGGTGCCGAGGACGGGGGCGATGAACAGTGCCCAGTCGGGGACGGTGTAGCCGAGGATCATCGCGAACATCGGGGAGAACGCCACGACCGGGACGGCGATGATCAGGTTGATCCAGAACAGTCGCCGGAACTGGCCGACGTGATCCCCGTGCCCACCGTGCCCGCCGCCGTGGCCACCACCATCGTGACCTGCGTGGTCCCCGTGGCTGGCCTGCGTGCCGTGGCCGGTGTGGGTGTCGTGCTGGGTGGGCGGCTCGGGGGTGTGGTCGCCGTGGCGGGTGTCTCCCCCGGTGGCGGTGGCGGCCTTGCCGGTGGGGTGGTCGGTGTGGTGTGCGTGCGGGTCAGTCATCGGTTCACTTCCCTGTGCCTAGCGTTGGTGTGAGTCTGCCGTCGCGGTTCCCGCGGAGGCGAGGTCCTGCGGATCGGTCGCGGCAGGAGTATGAAGGTTCGGCATCCACCCGAACACCGCGGGCACGGCGTCCAGCCCGAGCACCCCGACGGGGACACCGTCATGCTCGTGGACGACCAGGAGCGGGTCGGTAGTGTCGATGCGTGCGGAGGTGTGACCCCCGGTGATCCCGGCACCGGCGACCATCATGCCGTGCACGGTTGCCGTGAAGGGGGCGCGGGGCTGGTAGTCGCCCGGGTGGGTGCCGGCGCCGAGGTCGGCGAGCATGGTGCGTGCGGCATGTTCACCCTGCGCGGCCGCGTCCGACCAGTGATCGATGCGCCAGGCGCCCAGGGTGGTGTCATAGTGTGCGGCGACCCCGCCGGCGCTGTAGACGCCGGGGGTGGCGGTGCGCAGCTTCCCGTCCACGATGACCCCGTCTTCCCAAGGGGCGGGGCCGGTCGGGGTGGTTCCGTGGGCGATGATCAGCAGATCCGCCGTCAGCTGTGTGGTGTCGTCCAAGGCGAGCTCGAGCTGTGTGCCGGTGTCAGTGACGGCGGTGAGGGTGCGGCCGAACGCGACGTCCACGTGCTCCCGGTGCGCGGCGGCGAGGCGCTCCGCGGCGCCGGCGCCGAACACGCTGACCCCGGGGGTGGTCGCGCGGGCGAGGAGGGTGACCTGATGTCCACGGTCGCGGAGCAGCGTGGCGGTCTCGGCCGCGACCAGACCGGCACCGGAGATGACGATCTGCGCGGGGCGGCCAAGCGTGCCCAGGAGGTCGCGGACGGCGACCGCGTCTTCCAGGGAGTGCAGGGTGGTGACCCGTCCTGCCTCCGTGGCGGCGGTCAGGCCGGGCAGCGTGTCCGGCAGCAAGCGGGGGGTGCTGCCGGTGGCGAGGAGGAGCGCGTCGTACGGTTCGATCCGGCCGGATGCGAGCCGCACGGTCTTTCCCTGTGGGTCGACCTCGACCGCGGTGTCACTTATGACCTCCACCCCGGGGGTGACGACCTGTTCCGGGGTGAGCAGCCCGATCGCGACCCCCTTGTTGACCAGGGTGCGGTTGTACGGGGCCTGTCCGGTGCGGTCGACGAGGGTGACGCTCACCGTGCCGGAACCGTGAAGAACGCGCGCCGCGGCCGCGCCGGCGGCGCCGGCTCCCAGGATGAGGACCTTCTGGGGTGACAATGTTGCTCCTTGCGTCTCGCGAATGTGGGGGCTGGTGACCGGTATCCCCGGCCTGTGGTCGGTTAGGCGGCCGTGGCGTACTTGGCGGGGTCGGCGTCGAAGAGGGGGCCGCAGGCGGAGCAGCAGAACCAGTACCGCTGCCCGTCGTAGTCCCGGTAGAGGCCTTGGGCTTCCGCGGTGCTCTTGCTGACGGTGCTGCCGGGCATCACCGGGCAGGTGACGATGTCATCGGCGGGGGTGCCGGCGGGTGCTTCGTGGTGATGGTCGTGGCTCATATCCGTTGCTCTCCGTGATGTGGGTCCGGGGCGGCAGCCGTCGTCGCTGCCTCGTTTGTCTGCGTCCGAACCCCTCCAGGCTATACCCTGTACGGGTATGACAACAGGTGGGGTGTGGCGTGTATTCCCTGGACTGCTGGTGCTCAGGGGCGGTAGGCGAGCACGGTCATCATCCCGGCTTCGCCGTGGTAGATGTTGTGGCAGTGGGTCATCCATTGGCCGGGGTTGTCGGCGTCGAACTCGAGGTCGAGGGTTTGGTTCGGCAGCACGATGGAGGTGTCTTTGCGGGGGCCGCCACCGGCGTGCTGATAGGTGTGGCCGTGCAGGTGGAAGGGGTGCCACATGTCGGTGTCGTTCGTCACCCGCAGCCGCACCCGTTCCCCCGCGACCAGTGCGTGCGCGCCGCGCAACGGGTTGTGCATGTCGAACTGGGTGCCGTTGAACCCCCAGTCGTAATTGGCCATGCTGCCGGTGAGGGTGAGGTCGAGGGTGCGGTCCACGTCACGACGGTCGAGGGTGACCTCGGGTGCGGCGAAGAGCATGCTCGCCACCGCGACGACGCGGCCTTCGCCCAGTTCGGCGATGTCCGCGTCCGGGGTGGGCGCCTGTCCGCTGCCGGTGCGGATGATGGCGAAGCCGCGTTCCCGCTTGCCTTCGGCCTCCGCCACCAGGGGGAACGCACCGTCGCCCAGGGTGACGATCACGTCGTAGCGTTCCCCCATTCCCACCAGGACGCTATCGGCAGCGACCGGGTCGACGGGGAACCCGTCGGTGTGGGTGACGGTCAGCCGGTGCCCGCCGATGGCGACGCGGAACGCGGTGTCGCCGCCGGCGTTGATCAGCCGGATCCGTACCCGCGTGCCGGGCGTGCCGGTGAATTGGGCGGGGTCGGCGGCGGGTTTGCCGTTGATCAGGTAGTGCGGGTAGTACACGTCGCCGGCGTCGCCGCCGAGTAGGTCGGAGTCGGCGCCCATCAGCATGTTCCCCATCCGCATGAACATGTCGCCGTGCCCGCCCATGTCGCCCATTCCTTCTCGCAGCTGCTCGAGCACCGCGTCGGGGGTGGCGGTGACCCCGTCCAGCCAGTCGTCGAGGACGATGACCCATTCGTCGTCGTAGCGCAGCGGCTCATTCGGGTCTTCGACGATGAGCACCCCGTATAGGCCGGTGTCCAGCTGGGCGCCGACGTGCGGGTGGAACCAGTGCGTACCGGGGTCGGGGGCGATGAACTCGTATTGGAACGCCTCGCCGGGGCGGGTCGCGGTCTGGGTGAGTGGGGGGACGCCGTCCATGTCGTTGCGGAGTGCCAGGCCGTGCCAGTGCACGGACGTGTCGACGGGGAGGGTGTTGCGCAGGGTGGCCTGCAGGGTGTCTCCTGCCTGGACGCGCAGGACAGGCCCGGGGATGCTGCCGTAGGAGAACGTGGACGCGGGTGTTCCTGCCAGATCGAGGGTCGCCGCCGCCGCCGTCAGCGTCGCGGTGACCACGCGGCCGGTGCCGCCACGGCCCCGTTCGGTGCGGTCGACGGCCGCTCCCGTCGGGCTGACCCAGGCGGGGGTGGGGG
>NZ_VBUM01000022.1 GCF_005774735.1 Microbacterium sp. 5K110
GCGATGCAGCGCGCGCTCGCGCTGGCGGGCGCGGCCGGAGCGCATGAGGACGTCCCCGTGGGCGCGGTGGTCCTCGATGCGGAGGGCCGTGTGATCGGCGAGGGGCGCAACCTGCGCGAGGTCACGGGTGACCCCACCGCCCACGCGGAGGTCGTCGCGATCCGCGCGGCGGCCGCGCAGCTCGGCTCGTGGCACCTCGCCGACTGCACGCTCGTGGTGACCCTGGAGCCCTGCGTCATGTGCGCGGGCGCGATTCTGCAGGCGCGAATCCCGCGGGTGGTGTTCGGATCGTGGGACGCCAAGGCGGGAGCCGCCGGCTCCCTCTACGACGTCCTGCGCGATCGGCGTCTGCCGCATCGCGTCGAGGTGGTCGGCGGTGTCGCCGAGGCTGCGGCATCCACCCTGTTGCGCGAGTTCTTCGAGGACCGTCGCGACTGACCGGTCAGCGGGGCAGGAGCGGCAGCAGGTCGGTGCCGATCTCGTCGGCGTGCTCGATGTCGCGCAGATCGAGCAGCTGGAAGTAGACGCGGTCGGCCCCCACCGCGCGCAAGCGCTCGACCTTCGCCGCGATCTCGTCGGCACTCCCGATGAGGTTGGCGCCGTTGTCGAATTGCGCGCGCGTCTGACCGATCGCCGCCGCCCGGCGCTCGAGGGCGCGATCGTCGGCGCCGAGGATCGTGGGCAGGGCGACCGAGAGCTTGAGCGTACCGGGGTCACGGCCGGCTTGTTCGCACGCGGCCCGCACGACCGCGAACTTCTCGGCGACGACGTCCTCCGAGACGAACCCGATGTTGTACTCGGTCGCGAAGCGCGCCGCGAGGGCCGGTGTCCGCCGCGGGCCGCCTCCGCCCACGATCACCGGGACGGGGGATTGCACGGGTTTCGGCAGGGCGGGCGCGGCATCCAGTCGGTAGTGCGCGCCGTCGAAGGTGAATGTCTCTCCGGCGGGCGTCGACCACAAGCCGGTGACGACCGCCAACTGCTCCTCGAGCAGGTCGAAGCGCCGGGCGGGGAAGGGGATGCCGTACGCGGCATGCTCTCGCTCGAACCACCCCGTGCCCAGACCCAGCTCGACACGTCCGCCCGACATCGCGTCGACCTGGGCGACCTGGATGGCGAGGATGCCGGGCACGCGGTAGGTCACGGACGACACCAGGGTGCCCAGGCGTATGCGGGACGTCTCGCGGGCGAGGCCGGCGAGCGTCGTCCACGCGTCGGTCGGGCCGGGGAGCGGATCGCCCTCGCCCATCCGCAGATAGTGGTCGGAGCGGAAGAACCCGTCCAGCCCGTGGGTCTCGGCCGAACGTGCGAACGCCAGCTGATCGTCGTACGAGAAGCCCTGCTGGGGCTCCGTGAACAGGCAGTATTCCACCGGAGACCCCTCAGTCGGCCGAACGCAGGATGATCGCCTCGGTCGGCGGAGCGGGGTCGGCCGGCCGTCCGACATAGCCGATGTGGGTCAGGAGCGCCTGCCGGAACTGCGCCGGGCGCTCCAGGTGCGGCGCGTGTCCCGCACCCTCCACGGTGATCTCGGTGACCTCGCCGCCGGCGGCGGCATACGCGTCGAGCACGTCGCGCGTCTGCGACACCATCGGCTGCGCCGGCGCGACATCGTCTCCCGGCCACCCCGGCACGATGCCGAGGGCACCCAGGTGGTTGAGGTCGTAGAACGAGGCGTCCGAGACGATGGCATCCGCCGTCCCGTGGATCCACAGGATCGGGGGCTTGGCCGGCAGATCGACGATGCCCGAGACGTCGAAGTGCTTCGGCGCCATCGTGTTGAGCACGCCGATGTTCCCGGCGGCGAAGCCCGGCCAGTTCGGCGACGCCACGGCATCCCCGGGGTAGTTCCCGCCGGCCGTCGAGGTCGTGAGCATGGACTCGACCCAGACGTCCTCGTGCGCACTCGTGTACCCCGGTGCGACGTACCCGGAGCGGAACACCGATCGCGGGGAGGTGGGGGCGGAGTCGGTGGTGTCGTGGTCGATGAGGCGCTGGACGAAGTCGGGGTTGGCGCCGCCGGCACCCGCGCCCGCGTCGTCATCGGTGAGTCGCGACCCGTCCCGGCGCGTGCCGCCGAAGCCGTACGGCGAGACGGGGGCCTGCAGGGTGAGCGAGAGGACGGGGTGATCCAGCGCGTACTGCATCACGACCCCACCGCCCATCGACCAGCCGACGAAGTGGGCGGACGGGATGCCGAGGGCCTCGAGCGTCGCGTGCACGTCGTCGCTGAAGTCGCGGACACCGCGGGTCGCGTCGATCGGGGTGTGCTCGGTTCCGCCGAAGCCGCGCAGGTCGATCGCGAGCACCCGCAGCTCGCTCGGGAGGTCCTGCATGATCTCCTGCCAGAACAGCGAGGAGGAGACATTGCCGTGCACGAAGACGACGGTCTGGTCGGCCGCGGTGCCGGGGTCGTCGCCCGTGCGTTCGAGCACGTTGACGCTCAGCCGGCCGGTGTCGACCAGGCGGGAGGTGATGCCGTCGAAGAGAGTCATGGGGTCCTCCGTGTCGCACGTGTCCGCACCGCTACGGACGCGTTCCGACTCTAACGCCCGCCCCTGCGCCCCGCACTCAGGCTTCGTAGACTGGCCCGCATGACGGATGCCACCTCCTCGCTGCCCCCGCTCGCCTTCCTCGGCGCCGGTTCCATGGGAGGGGCGATCCTGCGCGGTCTCGTCGCTGCCGGCCTCACCGGCGGGGGAGTGACCGCGACCAATCGGTCCATCGCCAAGGCCTCCGAGCTGGCCGGGCTCGAGGGCGTCACGAGCGTGGCGCTCGAGGCCAACCCCGACGGGAACACCGCCGCCGCGGCATCCGCCGACATCGTCCTCATCGGCGTCAAGCCCGCCATGGTGCCCGATCTGCTCGACGAGATCGCCCCGCATCTGCGACCCGGCGCGGTCGTGGTGAGCCTCGCCGCGGGTGTCACGCTCGAGACGTTCGCGCGGCACCTCGGCGACGGGGTCGCCACGCTCCGCTCGATGCCGAACACCCCGTCCCTCGTCGGGAAGGGGGTCACGGGGCTCGCCGCCGGACCCGCCGCCACGGCCGAGGACGTCGCGGTCGTGCGGTCGCTCTTCGAGACCGTCGGCCACGTCGTGGAGGTCCCCGAGTCGCAGATCGACGCGCTGTCGACGATCTCGGGATCGGGTCCGGCGTACGTGTTCCTGCTCGTGGAGGAATTCACCAAAGCCGCCGTGCGCATGGGCTTCGACGACGCCGCCGCGCGCCTGCTGGCCGAGCAGACCTTCATCGGGGCTGCGGCGCTGCTGGCGGCGTCCGACGTCGACCCGGCCGAACTGCGCCGCCGCGTCACGAGCCCCAAGGGCACGACCGAGCGCGCGGTCGCGGTGCTGCAGCACGCGCGCCTCGACGACACGTTCGCCGACGCCGCCGAGGCCGCGCTGGCGCGCGCGAAAGAGCTCGCCGCCGGAGCCTGACATGCGCCTGCGGTTCGAGGGGACGATCTGATACTGGCGCGGGCCGGCGCGTTCTTCCGCGAGAAACGCATGCTGCACCGAGACACGCTTTCGGCGAGCGTTTCTCAGTGCAGGAAGCGTTTATCGCTCGGGCTGGGCAATGACGGCTAGCGGTCCAGTGCGGCGAACCGCTCGATGTCGCTGTTGGTGCCCGACACGATGATGAGGTCGTGGTTGGTGACGACGGTGTTCGCCTCCGCGTAGCGGAATGCCCGGCCGGGGCTCTTCACGCCCACGACGGTCACGTTGTACTTCGTCCGCACGCCGGATTCGTTCAGACCGACTCCGCGCACGAGCTTGGGCGGGTACATCTTGGCCAGCACGAAGTCGTCGTCGAAGCGGATGAAGTCGAGCATGCGGCCGCTGACGAGGTGCGCGACGCGCTCGCCGGCCTCGGCCTCGGGGTAGATGACGTGGTTCGCGCCGACGCGGGCGAGGATTTTGCCGTGCGATTGCGAGACCGCCTTCGCCCAGATCTGCGGCACCTTCAGGTCGACGAGGTTGGCGGTGATGAGGACCGAGGCCTCGATGAGAGAGCCCACCGCGACGACCGCCACTTGGAAGTCCTGCGCCCCGATCTGCCGGAGGGCGTCGATGTTGCGCGCGTCGGCCTGGACCGCGTGCGTCACGCGCTCCGACCACTTCTGCACGAGGTCGAGGTTGCCGTCGACGGCGAGCACCTCTCGGTCGAGGCGGTCGAGCTCGCCGGCGCACGCCGCGCCGAAGCGCCCGAGACCGATGACGAGGACGGGCGCGTCGCTGCGGATCCGTTCAACCAACGATGGGCCTTTCGACGGGCAGCGCGTACAGCTGCGAACGGGAGGATGCCGCGACGGCCGCGGCGAGTGTCACAGTACCAATGCGCCCCATGAACATCGTGACCGCGAGCACGTAGACGGCCGGATCGGGGAGCTCGGCGGTCAGGCCGGTCGACAGGCCCACCGTGGCGAAGCCGGAGATGACATCGAACAGCACGTATTCGATCGGGGCATCCGTGATCCGGCTGATGATCACCGTCGACAGCGCCACGATCGTGGCGCCCCACGCGACGACCGACAGGGCCACTCGCTGCACATCGCTGGGGATGCGGCGGCCGAACGCCTGCACCGACGGGCGGCCCTTGGCCTCGGACCACACCGCGAGGGCCAGCACGGCAAGGGTCGTGACCTTGATGCCGCCGGCGGTGGATGCCGAGCCCCCGCCGACGAACATGAGCATCGAGCCCACGACGAGGGTCGCGCCGTTGAGGTCGCCGACGTTCACCACCGAGAAACCGCCCGAACGCGTCATGGCCGAGAGGAAGAAGGCTTGGAACGTGGTGTCCCACGCGTCCATGCTCCCGAAGGTGAGGGGGTTGTCGTATTCCAGCAGCAGAATGACCCCGGCGCCGGCGAAGAACAGGACGACGGTCGTGATGATCGTCAGCTTCGCGTGCAGCGACCACAACCGGAACCGCCACCAGTGCCGCCACAGCGTGAAGATCACGGGGAAGCCGATCGACCCGAGGAAGACGCCGATCATGAGCACGGTCAGCAGGAAGTAGTCCTGCGCGAAAGGGGCGAGACCTTCGGCGTTGGGCACGAAGCCGGTGTTCGTGAAGGACATCGCCGCGTAGTACGGCGCCTCCCACAGCGCCACGAGCGGGTCGATCCCCCCGATGACGAGCGACGGGTAGATGAGGACGGCGAGACCGGCTTCGATCACCAGGGTCGACAGCGCGACGGTGCGCAGCAGCTGACCCACTTCGCCCAGGCGGATGGTCTGCCCCTCGTTGACCGGGCCGCCGTGCGCGCGCAGAGGATTGCTGTCGCCGGCGGCGATGAGCTTGGCGCGCAGTCCCAGGCGCTTGGAGATGACCAGGCCGAGGATCGACGCCAGGGTGAGCACGCCGAGGGCCCCGACGTTGACGCCGACGTACGTGATCACGCGGCCCAGCGGAGACCAGTCGCTGTACATGTTGACCGTCGACAGGCCCGTGACGCAGATCGTGGACACCGCCGTGAACAGCGCATCCGCGAGCGGCGCGCGCCGGCCGTCGGCAGACGCGGCGGGGAGGGAGAAGAGCGCGGTGAACAGCAGGATCAGGATGACGAAGACCAGCACCGCGAAACGCGCCGGCGAGGCGGTGGTCAAATCGCGCAGTCCGTCCCATGCGCGGAACGCGATGCGGCGTACCCGCACCGACATACGCACCTCGTCGGGCGTCGCCGCCATGCGTGACTCCCTTCGCGGCCGGAACCAGGATCATGGTACTCGGGCGGGCTCGCGGCTAACCTAATGCCATGGCGGACATCTTCGACGTGATCGCTGACGGCACGCGTCGCGACATCCTTCAGCTGCTCCTGGATCGGGCGACGGGCGGCGAGCGGGGCACGAGTGTCTCGCAGATCGTCCACGCGCTGGGGGTGAGCCAGCCGACCGTGTCGAAGCACTTGAAGGTGCTGCGCGAGGCCGAGCTGGTCTCGGTCCGCGAGGAGGGGCAGCACCGCTTTTACAGCCTCGCCGTCGCCCCGCTCGACGAGGTCGACGACTGGCTCGTTCCGTTCTTCTCGGTCGACGTCGAGAACGAACCCGCTCTGCCCGAGTCGGCGGTTCATGCCGCCGAGGTCGTGGGGCGTGCCGCCGCCTCGGTCAAGCACTCGGTCGCCTCCGCGTTCCGCAAGCTACCGGGGCGCTGAGCCGGGCCCGGAGCCGCGGGAACGCGGCATCCGCATCTCACATCCGTCACAGAAGCCCCATAGGTTTACAGCCGTCGCGGGCAGACCCTAGAGTGTCTCCCACATCAGAGGGTGAAGGTCACCCGTGCGGAGGGTGATCGATGGCAGAGCTGCCCGACGTGCGTTTCCTGACGGTCGCCGAGGTCGCCGAACTGATGCGGGTCTCGAAGATGACCGTCTACCGTCTCGTGCACGCCGGAGAACTGCCGGCCGTCCGGTTCGGACGCAGTTATCGGGTGCCGGAATCGGCGGTCGCGGAAGCTGTGCAGCGTCCGGTGTCCGACGTCGGCTAGACTGATCCGAGGCCTTTTTACAACGCCTGCCCGTTCCCGGGAGCCGACATCGGCACCCAGACCCCGACTTAGTGAGGTTTTCCGTGGGTTCTGTCATCAAGAAGCGCCGTAAGCGCATGGCGAAGAAGAAGCACCGCAAGCTGCTTCGCAAGACTCGTCACCAGCGTCGCAACAAGAAGTAACGCGACCACCACACCGAGCGCCTGTCACCCGACGGGCGCTTCGTGTATCCGGCCTCCGTCCACTCCGTCCTTTCGAGGAGCATCATGCAGTCCATCTCGGTCCACGACCTGCACGCCGGACGCGACCGTCCGCTCGTCGACGTGCGCGAGGTCGACGAGTTCACCGCCGGGCACGTCCCGGGTGCCGTGAACCTGCCGATGTCGAGCATCGGTGAGAACCTGCACCTGCTCCCCGAGGGGCCTTTCGACGTCATCTGCCAGGCCGGTGGCCGCTCGGCACGCGTCGTCGAGGCACTGTCGGCCCGCGGCCACGACGCCACGAACGTCGAGGGCGGCACCGGCGAGTGGATCGCCTCCGGGTACGACGTCGAGTCCTGACACCTCGACGCGTCCTCCTAGGATGGGTGGAGTGACCACCCTCACGCTGATCGGCAAGCCCGACTGTCATCTCTGCGACGTCGCGGAGCAGATCGTCGAGACCGTCGTGGGCGAACTCCCGACCGCCGTCGCCGATCGCGTGATCGTCGAGCAGGCATCGATCGCCGACGACGCCACGCTGTTCGAGCGGTG
This sequence comes from Microbacterium sp. 5K110, assembly GCF_005774735.1. Taxonomy (GTDB): domain Bacteria; phylum Actinomycetota; class Actinomycetes; order Actinomycetales; family Microbacteriaceae; genus Microbacterium. The sequence continues at coordinate 7,242 of NZ_VBUM01000022.1, forward strand.
GTGGGAGAAGATCCCCGTCGTCCTCATCGACGGAGAATTGCACGCGCACTGGCGCGTGTCCGCCGATCGTCTGCGTGCCGCGCTCCTCGCGGCCGATACCGAAGGAGCCTCCGCGTGAGCATCCGACACATCGTCCTGTGGAAGCTCGCGGCCGACGACGCCGACACGCGTGCGCTGCACGCAGAGCAGGTCGAAGAGCGCCTGCTGTCGCTGCGCGCCGAGATCCCCGAGATCCTGCACCTCGAGGTGGGACGGAACGTCGCCTACCCGCAGACGAACTGGGACATCGTGCTGGTCAGTGAGTTCGCCGACGTCGAGGCGCTCGAGCGCTACCAGGTGCATCCCGCGCACCAGGAGGCGGGCGTCTTCATCCGTTCGGTCGTCGCCGACCGCGCGGCCATCGACTTCCCCGGGTGATCTCCGAGCTCAGCTGAGCGGACGCGTCGCCACCGGCACCGGTGCGAGGGCGATCCGCACGTGAGCATGATCGTCCAAGCGGGCCCCGGCCGCGTGATCGACGTGGACGAGGCTCCCGTCGCTCGTGCGCACGCGTGACCGCCGCACGTTACCCAGGAAAGTGCTCTCCTCGACGACGGCATCCATCCCGGGGGCGTCCGCGGCCACGAGGACGACGTTCTCCGGACGCACGACGACCTCGCAGTGTCCGTCGTGTGCCGACTCGGCGAGGGGGACGTGCTGCCCCCAGACGTCGACGACGGATCCCTCGACGATGCCCGGGACCGTGCTGACGGGGCCGAGCACGGCCGCGACCGCCGGTTCTCCGGCGCGGGCGTACACCTTCTCGGGCGTGCCGTCGGCGGCGATGCGCCCCCGATGCAGGACGATCACTCGGTCGGCGACCGCGATCGCCTCGGCGGTGTCGCGCGTGATCCAGATCGTGGTGGTCCCGCGTCGGCGCAGCTCGCGCACGAGTGCGTCGCGCAGACGTTCGCGCCCGGATGTGTGCAGCGCGCTGAGCGCGTCGTCGAGCACGAGCGCCTCGGGGTCGGTCGCGAGGGCGCGCGCGAGCGCCCACCGCTGGCGGTCGCCGCGCGAGAGACGGCGCACCGGCGCGTCCGGCGCGGACAGGCCCACGAGCGCGAGGAGGCGATCCGCCTCGTCGCGGGCGCTCGGCTGGCGTCGACGGGCGCGGGCGAGCACGGCCTCGCGCACCCGTCCGAAGCGGGGAGCGGCGTCGTCGAACACCCCGGCGATCCTCGGGGCGTCGGGGCGGGCGCGTCCGTCGATGCGGACTTCCCCGCCGTCGGGCCGTTCGAGCCCGGCGATGATCCGCGCGAGGGTCGTCGCGCCGCAGCCGGACTCGCCCACGACGGCGAGGATGCCACCGGCGGCCACATCGAGATGGATGCCGTCCAGCACGCGTCGGCCGGCGCGCATCCGCCCCACATCCGCGAGGCGGATGCTCCGACCCGCACCGGAGGAGCCGTCCGCGGGGACGGTCAACGCGGCGCTGTCGACGACCATGACGACACGTTAGGCGTCACGGGTGGACCGACCCGGCCCGGCGAGTGAACCTCGGGAGTCGGGCGGGCGAACTCAGGGGGCCAGGCGTGTGGGGCCGCGGAACAGGTACGTGACCTCGCGGATCGACGACTCACCGAGCAGCAGCATCAGCACGCGCGCGAGGCCCATGCCGAACCCGCCGTGGGGAGGGGCGCCGAAGCGGAAGAAGTCGAGGTAGAAGTCGAGGTGCTCGGGGTCGAGCCCCTTCTCTTTCGCCTGCTCCACGAGCACATCGACGCGGTGCTCGCGCTGGGCACCGGTGGTGATCTCGACGCCGTTGAACAGCAGGTCGTACGACTTGGTCAGCCCGGTCTCGGCGTCGCGCATGTGGTAGAACGCGCGGATCTCGGGGTGGTAGTCGGTGACGAAGACGAACTGGTGGCCGAAGGCCTCGCGCACGTGCGCCGCGATCTGACGCTCGCCCTCGGGGTCGAGGTCGCCGTCGGTGCGGGGGATCTCGTACCCGCGGGCGGCCACGATCTCGCGCGCCTCGGCGAGCGGGATGCGCGGGAAGGGCAGGCTCGGCACCTCGACCTCGACGTCGAACAGCTCTCGGATCTCGTCGCCGTGCTTGTCCTTGACCGCCCGGATGGCCGTCTGCAGCAGTTCCTCCTGCATGCGCGCGACGTCCTCGTGCGAGTCGATCCAGCTGATCTCGGCGTCGATCGAGGTGAACTCGGTCGCGTGACGGCTGGTGAACGAGGGGTCGGCGCGGAAGGCGGGGGCGATCTCGAAGATCTTGCCGAAACCGGCGACCTGCGCCATCTGCTTGAAGAACTGCGGGCTCTGCGCGAGGTAGGCCGTCTTGTCTTCGAAGTAGGGGACCTCGAACAGCTCGGCGTTGGACTCCGACGGGGATGCCATGAGCTTGGGGGAGTGGATCTCGATGTAGTCGCGCTCGACCCAGTACGTGCGCATGGCGTGCTCGAGGGTCGTCTGCACCCGGAAGATGAGGTTGTTGCGGCGCTGGCGGAGGTCCAGGAAGCGCCAGTCCATGCGCTTGTCCATTCCGCTGTCGGCGGCGATGGGCGTCTCGGGGTTGGCCGCGGCGGCGATGTCGAGTTCGCCGACCTTGATCTCGACGCCACCGAGCTTCACGCGCTCGTCGTGCTTGAGCTCACCGTGGACGGTGAGGAACGTGCCGTTCGCGAGGGCCCCGATGGTCTCGGTCAGAGCAAGGGCCGCGGCATCCTGCTCACCGGCGTCCTCGGCGGGACGCGTCGCCGGGTTCACGAGCTGCACCGCACCGGTCTCGTCGCGCAGTACGACGAACTGCACCTTCTTCTGATCGCGGACGGTCTCGACCCACCCCGACACCGAGACGGGGCCGGCGGGAAGGGATTTCAGCTGGTTGACCAGGACGCGTTCGCTCACGATCCCCCAGTCTACGTGCGGGCCGGGTGCCCTCCCGCGTCTCAGCGTCCGGCGCCGGCGGTCAGACCCGCCTTGACGTGCCGCTGCGCGGCGAGGATGACCACGAGCGCCGGGACGCTCGCGATGAGCGAGGCGGCCATGGTCGCGGCCCACGTGTTCAGGTTCGAGTTCGAGAGCGCGAAGATCAGCACCGACATCGGGTACATCTCGTTGCGGTTGACCAGCGTCAGTCCGAAGAGCAGGTCGCCCCAGCTGAAGAGGAACGCGAAGACGCCGGCGGTGACGATCGCATTGCGCGAGAGCGGCACGACGATGCGCCAGAGCGTCCCGAGGGGCCCGAGGCCGTCCACCGTGGCCGCCTCGATCACCTCGGTGTCCAGGCGCAGCATGAACGCCCGCATCACGATCACCGCGAACGGCACGCCCGCGGTGGAGTTCGCGAGGATGAGGCCGATGAACGTGTTGAGCAGGCCCCAGGAGTTGAACATCGCGTAGAACGACGTCGCCAGGACGACGCTGGGGATCATCTGCGCCAGCAGCAGCAGGATCAGAGCGAGACTCACCGCGCGCGAGCGCAAGCGGCTCAGGGCGTACGCGGCCGGGATCGCCACGAGGAGGGTGACCAGCACCGAGCCGAGCGACACGAGGATCGAGACGCGTAGCCCGCTGACCCCGGCGTCGTCGAGGGCCTTCTCGTAGCCACCGAGGCCGGGCGATGCGGGGATCCAGGCGGTGTCGGCGGAGTTCGCCGAGGGCTGCAGCGACGCCGAGACCATCCAATACACCGGGAAGAGGTAGACCGCGAGCACCACGACGGTCAGGAGCGTCCAGGTCCAGCCGCGACGGCGACGGCGCACGGCGGGCACCGGCTCGGACGGAGGGGCGGACACCGTCACGGGGGCGGAAGGCAGGGTCGCGGTCATTCGTCACGCTCCCGGCGCATCGACATCACGGTGTACACGATCGCGAACAGCACGCTGATGCCGAGCAGCAGCATCCCGTACGCTCCGCCGAGTCCGAACTCGAACTGCTGGAAGGCCTGCCGGTAGGACAGCAGACCGAGGGTGACCGTGCTGTTGGCGGGACCGCCGGCTGTGAGGACGAGGACGAGGTCGACGATCAGCAGGGTGTAGACCACGCTCATCACCACGAGCACGGAGACGACCGGCCAGATCGTGGGGAGCACGATCGCTGTGAGCCGCCGCCATGCCCCCGCGCCGTCGAGCTGTGCAGCCTCGAGCTGTTCCGCGGGTACCTGTTTGAGGGCGGCGCCGAGGATGGTCGCCCAGTACGGCAGGCTCGCCCACACGGCGACGACGATGACGGCCGGCAGGGCCGTGGCGGGGTTGGCCAGCCAGGCCTCGACCGGGATGCCGAGCGATCCGAGCACGTCGTTGATGGGCCCGTCGCCGGCCAGGAGCGACTTCCAGACGGTCGCCACGACGACCGCCGGGAGGAGCCACGGCAGGAGGATCAACGTCGGCAGCCACCGGCTGCCGGGGAAGGTGCGGGCGAAGAGGAGGGCGAGGAGGAGCCCGAGCACGAGCTCGATCACGACGGAGACGATCGTGATGGTCAACGTGTTCGCCAGTGCCCGGAAGGTCACCGGCTCGGCCAGGATCGCCTCGAAGTTGGCCGTCCCCACGAATGGGGCTCGCCCCGTGATGAAGGTGCCGGTGCGGAACTCCGTCGTGCTCATGAACACGCCGTACCCGAGCGGGAAGAGGAAGAAGACGACGAAGAACACCACCGCGGGGGCGAGGAAGGCCCACAGTTCCTGCCGCTGACGGGTCGCGAGAGAACGCCGGAACCGGCCGGGGGTACGAGCCCCCGACCGGCCGGTCGTCGTCAGCGTGTCCGCCGTCACTTGCCGCTGGCCTGCTCCAGCGCGGCCTGAGCCGTCTGCCCGCCGACCGTCGCACCCTGAATGGCGTCGACGTACTGCTGCTGCAGCTTGTTCCACTCGGTGCCGAGCTGCGCGGAGTTGTAGGCGCCGTCGACCGCGTCGACGAACGGAGCGGCTGCCGGGACCTTCTCGACGAAGGCCTTCTGCGCGCTCTGCAGCGCGGGGATGTACCCGCCCTGGGTCGCGGTCTCGATCTGGTTCTCCTCCGAAGCGCGGCACTTCACCAGCGCGGCGGCGGCGGCCTCCTTGTTCGCGTCCGCGTTGGCGGCGACGCCGTACGCGTAGCCGAGGAGGTTGACCTTCGGCGATTCACCGGCCTCCGCCGTGGGGAAGGGGAACGTGCCCCACTCGAACGGGATCGAGGTGTCGACGAGATTCCACGGGCCCGACACGGTCATGGCGGCGGCACCGGAGGTCCACTGGTCGATGGACTTCCAGCCCCAGTTGACGAATTCCGACGAGAGCGAGCCGTTCGCGACGAGGTTCTTGTAGAGGTCGACGGCCTCCACGGCACCGCTGCCGGTGGGGTCGGCAGGGTCGCCCCCGGCCGAGAGCAGGAAGGGCAGGAAGTAGGACGACGTGGAGCCGTCGCCGCCGATGCCGGGCAGGGCGATGCCCTTCTGCGCCGGGGTTGTCACTGCACCGGCGAGGGCGACCAACTCGTCGAACGTCTTCGGGGCGGTCTCGGCGACCCCCGCGGCGGCGAAGGCGGCCTTGTTGTAGAAGATCGCGTAGTCCTCGACCTGGACGGGGAGGCCGTAGAGCGTGCCGTCGTACCGGCCGAGGTCGGCGGCGCTGTCGGCGAGACCGTCGGTGGAGACGTCGTACTGGCCGAGATCGGCGAGCACCCCCTGCGAGGCGAGCTGGGGCAGCTGCGTGTCGGTGGAGAGGAGGGCCACGTCGGGCAGCGACTTCGCGCCCGCGGCCTGGAGCAGGCGGGTGGTGTAGTCACCGGACTGGGTCTGCACGTCGACGGTGATGCCGAGGTCGGCGGCGCAGGTCTCGAAGTACTTCTTCTGCAGCCCCTGGTAGGGCTCGAAGTCGATGTTGTTCCACACCGTGAGCTGCACGCCCTCGAAGCCGTCGGTCGCGGCGGGGGTCGTCTGCCCGCCGGAGCAGGCGGTGAGGGCGAGGGCGGCGGTGAGACCGACCGCCGGCAGAGCGGCGCGGCGCAGTCGCTGAGAGGAAGCCATGGTGTGTCCGTTTCCCGACGACGCCGGAGGCGCCGGTCGACCTGTGCTGTGTGGGACGCGGGTCGGGGCCGCCCGTGTCACTGATCACTTTGGGGTGTTCGCGTGACGAACAGGGAACGGGCATGTCACGTGATGTAACACCGCGCCGTGTCGTCGGTGCGGAACCGGCAGGGTGAGAGCATGGCATCCCTCTCTTCTCCTTCCGTCCGGCGCGTCCTCGTCGACACGGACACCGGCCTCGACGACGCGCACTCGCTGATGTACCTGCTGGCGCAGCCCGACGTCGAGATCGCGGCGATCACGACGATCTACGGCAACACCCCCGTGGAGGACTCCGCGCGCAACGTCCGGACGGTGCTGCGACTGGCCGGCCGAGAGGACATCCCGCTGCACCTGGGTGAGGCCGCGCCGATCGAGGGCGAGGCCTCGATCGCGGACTTCGTGCACGGCACCGACGGCCTCGGCGACCGTTTCGAACGCGCCGAGCTGCGCGTGGAGGACGAAAGCGCGGTGGATGCCATCGTGCGCATCGCCGCGGAGCACCCCGGCGAGGTCGATCTGCACCCGCTCGGACCCCTCACCAACATCGCCCGCGCGCTCGAGCGCGACCCAGACCTGTTCCTGAAGTACCGCTCGGTCGTCATCATGGGCGGAGCGGGCCCCTACCCGGCGCCCGGGGGAGCGACGCTGACGGATGCCAACACGGCCAACGACCGCCGGGCCGCCGAGATCGTGTTCGGCGCGCGCAACTCCGGCAACGTCGTGATGGTGGGCGTCAACGTCACCGCGACGGCGATCCTCGACGAGCACGTCCTCGCGGTGCTGCGCGGAACGGGCACCCCGTGGGCGACGTTCGCCGGCGAGGTCCTCGACGCGTACAACGACTTCTACCAGTACAAGTGGGGCCGCCGGATCTCGTCCGCTCACGACGGCCTGGCCACCGTGATCCTGCACCGGCCCGAGATCGTCACGGGCTGGATCGAAGGACCGGTGGACTACACGCCGTACGCCGACTCGCTGGCCACGCGCATCGCGCTGACCCACGACGGTCTGCCGCTCGCGTGGGGCACGCCCGAGGGCCCGACGGTGCGTGCGGTCACGGCGTTCGACGGCACCGAATTCCTGCGGCGGTTCGTGCACGCTCTGTCGACGGGACCCGCGCCGCGGGACTGATCCGACGGTCGGTGCCGCGGGGACCGCCCCGCGGCACCGGTCTCACCGGGCGCCGGAGCGCGCGGGGTGGTCGTCGCCGAGACGATCCCGTCGGTCGCTGCGCAGGCGCGAGCGGAACGTGCCGTCGGTGGGGAACCCGCCGTACAGGCCCCGCTCGCGGAGGGCGGGCACCAGCAGCTCGGCGAAGTCCTCGACCGAGGCCGGCGACAGGAACGGGTGCAGCAGGAAGCCGTCCACCCCGGATTCCTCCACGAACGCCCCGATCGCGTCCGCGACGGCATCCGGGGTTCCCAGGAACCGCTCGTCCGCGAACGCGGTGACCTTCGAGAACTGCCGGCGGACGTCCCCGGCGGTCAGCACGGGGGCGTCACCGCGGGTCTCCTTCGTCTGCGTCGCGTTCGTCGCGCGCTTGACCAGCGGCTCGTCGTCGGCGTACTGCGAGAAGTCGATGCCGCCCCACCCGGCGTAGGCGGCCAATTGCGCCTCCGAGGAGTAGTGCGCCTGCAGCGAGTCGATCTTCTCCTGCACGGCGATCGCGGTCGGAGCCACGATGAGGTTCATGCCGACCACCGCGCGGGTCTGCGAGGCATCCCGGCCTAGTTCCTCGGCTCGGCGACGGATGCCGGCGAGCCCCTCGCGCACGGCCACGGGGTCGGAGTCCCCGACGAAGATCAGCTCGGCGTGGCGTGCGGCGAACTCGCGGCCGCGGGGTGACCAGCCCGCCTGGATGATGACCGGGGTCCGTTGCGGCGACGGGGTCACGAGATGGGGGCCGGCCACGCGGAAGTACTCACCCACGTGGTCGATCCGGTGCACCTTCGCGGGGTCCGCGAACACTCCGGATGCCGTGTCGCCGACGAACGCGTCGTCGTCCCAGCTGCGCTCCCACAGGGCGTACGCGACGTCGAGGAACTCGTCGGCACGGTCGTACCGGCTGTCGTGCGCCACGACGTCGAGGCCGAAGTTGGCCGCGGCGCCCGGCAGGTAGGAGGTCACGACGTTCCAGCCGATGCGGCCGGCGGTGAGGTGGTCGAGGGTCGAGAAGCGGCGCGCGTGGGCGAAGGGGTGCTCGTACGTCGTCGACACGGTGGTGCCGAACGCGAGCCGGTCGGTCACGGCGGCGAGCGCGGGGATGTGCAGCATCGGGTCGAGGGCGGGGACCTCGACGCCGTGCCGCAGGGCGGTGTCGGCACCGCCCCGGTACGTGTCGTAGAGGCCCAGCACGTCGCCGAAGAAGAACAGATCCATGCCGGCGTCCTCGACGCGACGCGCCTGGTCGATCCAGTACCGCAACGACGTCGCCGAGAGCCGGTCGTCGGCGGGGTGCGTCCACAGGCTCGCCGCCGAGGAGCCGTTGCCGACGCAGGCCTGTTCGTACAGGCCGAACAGCAAGGGGCGGGGATCAGACATGTGCGGTGGTCCGTTCGTGATCGGAGGAGTTCGCCCAGCGGACGCGCCCGCCGATGAGGGTGAGGGAGGCCTCGGCGGGCCCGGCTTCGACGAGCTCGGCGAGGACGTCGCGCGGCGCGGAGGCCGAGACGGGGAAGACGGCGAGGTCGGCTCGGGTGCCGGCGCGGAGCACGCCGGTGTCCGCCAGCCCCAGGGCGTGGGCCCCTCCGGCGGTCGCGGCGGCGAACAGTCGGGCGTGCAGATCGTCCCCGTCGTACCCCTGGCTGCGGGCGATGCCGTACAGGGCGGCGACGTCATGCCACAGCGACAGGCTCGGCGACGACGACAGCGAGTCGGTGCCGACCGCGATCGCGTTGCCCTCGCGCAGGTACGCGGCCACGGGGGCCGGGTCGAGACCGATGACCGCGTTGGAGCGCGGGCACAGCGCCACGCTGCCCCCGCGTTCGCGCAGCAGGGCGCGGTCGTCCGTGTCGACGTAGATGCCGTGGGCGAGGTGCGTCGTCGGGGTCAACGCGCCGAGGCCGTCGAGATAACGGAGGACGCCGGTGCCGACGCCGCCGTCGCGGAGCAGGGCGAACTCGCCGCGGCCGTTCTGTCGCCACCGCTCGGCGAGGTCGCCGGTTCCGGTGCGCACGTACGCGTCCTCCCACGCCGACTCGGCGGCGTGGATGTGCTGCCGCACGCCCAGCTCGCCGGCGAGCCGCGCGAGATCGCGGATGACACTCGTGTCGAGCGAGTAGATCGCGTGCGGGGACAGGCCGACGGCGGGGTGCGGAGGGAGCGCCGCGAGCTCGGCGCGGACGATGCTCTCGCCGCCCTCGGCCCACGCCCGATCGGTCCAGCCGAGGACCTCCCAGAACGCGATGCCGTGGAGGCCGGCGTCGTGCACCGCCGACCCGGCCTCGGCGTCGGTGACGATCTCGGCGACCGCGGTCGTGCCCGCGCGCACGCACAGCGCGGCCCCCGCCGCCGCCGACGCGCTCCAGTCGCGGGGGAGGGGGTACAGCTCCATGAAGGCGCTCATCCACGCCTCGAAGCCGCCGTGCTCGGCCTGACCGACCGCGGCCATGTCGCTGTACTGCAAGTGGGTGTGGGCGTTCACGAGTCCCGGGGTCAGCGCGCCGTCCCACTCGTGCACCTCGGCATCCGTGCCCGCGAGGGAGGCGAGGACCTCGTCGGTCGGGCCGACCGCGAGGATCCGGTCGCCCGTGACCGCGACGGCGCCGTCGGACAGCGGGGCGGAGCCCGCGGAAAGGACGACCGGCGCGCGGTGGACGACGACCGTCATTCTTCGTCCGCCTCGGGGTTCCAGGCGGCGAGGAACGCCTGCTGCGCCGCGGACGGGGTGTCCAGCGTCCCGCCGAACGAGGCCAGGGCGATCGCGGCGACCTCGTCGTCGGCCGCGCGGGGCAGCTCGTGGACGCCGGCGGCGAGATCGCGGGACGTCAGCACGTGGGCGACCGAGGCCAACTGCACGCCGAACGAGAGGTCCATGATCTCGACCGGGTTGCCCTCGGCGGCGCTGACGTTGAGGCAATTGCCGTCGTCGAGCACCCGCACCTCGCCCCCGCTCGGCATCCGGAGCACCGAGACGGCACCGTCGCGGGTGATCTCGACCGCACCGGCCGCGTGCGCCGCGTCGAGCGCGATCTCCTGACCGACACCGCCGCCGACGGCGACCACCGCGCCGCTGCGCAGGGCGTCGAGGTGGGCGACATCGATCGTGTGCCGGATACCGGTGGCCGAGATGACGATGTCGGCGTGCCGCACGGCCTCGGCGAGGGTCTGCACCCGGAACCCGGCGAAAGCGGCCTGGAGGGCCGCGACCGGGTCGGTCTCGGTCACGACGACGCGCGCTCCGAGCGCGGCGGCGTGCTGGGCGATGCCGGTTCCGACGCGGCCGAAGCCGACGACGACGACTGTCGCCCCGCGGAACGAGCGGTCGGCGACATCGGCCACGGCGAACACGACCGACTGTCCGGTGCCGTGCATGTTGTCGAACAGCGACTTGGAGCGGGCGTCGTTGGCGGCGACGACCGGGATGCGCAGGGCGCCGGCCGCCTCCATGCGCCGCAGGGGCCGCACGCCCGACGTGGTCTGCTCGGTCGCCCCGCGCATCCGGTCGACGACGTCGGGGCGCTCGAGGTGGGCGAGGCGGATCGTGGACGCTCCGTCGTCGACGATCACCTCGGGTCGGTGATCGATCAACGCCAGGGCGTTCGCGCGGTCCTCGGCGTGGTCGGCGCTCGCGCGGGCGTAGACGGGGATGCCGGCGTGGTCCAGCGCCGCGGCGACGGCGTCGTCGGTGTTGCGTCCCGCGGACGTGACGGTCACTTCGGCGCCCGCCTCGGCCAGCGCGAGCGCGATCGTGGCCGTCTTCGGCTCGAGGACGTCGGAGACGCCGATGCGTACTCCCGCGACGGTGCCCTCGCGGCTCAGTCGTGCCGCGAGCGCCGTGGTGACCGGCATGTGCGCGCGGGCCCACTCGATCCGATCGAGGCCCGAGCGCCACAGGCTCGCGTCGGCGATCCGGCCGCTCACGGGGTCACCGCCGCCGCGAACACGCCGCGGCCGTCGTCGGGGCCGCCGTCCACGAGCAACGCGGCCAGCAGCGCGTCGGCGAGGTGCCACTGCGCCGCCGTGGGCGGCTCCGCCGCGGTGGGGAGGGGTGAGGGCATCTCCACGAGCGCTCCCTTCGGGGTCGTGCGCACGTGCGCGCGCGGTGAGGGCCAGGCCGTGGCATCCATCGGTCGGGGGGAAGCGTCGGCGACGAGGCCGTCCACGTCCGTGGCCGTCACGGCGTCGTGACCGACACCGGTCAGGAGCGTCACGTGCACCGTGGCTGCTTCGGGGGCCGCGACGGACTCGACGCGCACGCCGTCCAGCGCCGCCGCGAGCCGCTCGACCGGGTCGTCGCTGGCGCGGACCACCGCGGCGCCCAGCCGGCGCAGCACCGTCGTCAGCGCTGCCGCCACGCGGCCGTCGCCGACGATGCGCACGGTGCTGCCGGCGAGGGTGAGATTCGTTCGGGCGGAGAGGGCGAGGACGACCTGCTCGGCGCGCACGTGCGCGTACAGGAGGCCGAACACCCGTGACTCCAGCGGGTCCGGCGCCGCCGGGTCATGGACCACGTCGATGCGCTCCGCGTCGCGGAGAGCCGCACGGATCGCGGGCGGAAGGTCGGGCAGTGGGCCGCCGTACGCGACGGCGGCGGGTGCGGCGGACCGCGCGTCCCGGATCCGCGAGGAGATCGGGAACGCGCCGTCGAGCCCGGCGGGCAGAGCGGACGAGGAGGACGACACGGCTCGAACGTAGGGCGCGAAGGCGCCCCGGCGCCAATTCGTGACGCCGCGTCTCTAGGATGTGGCTCGTGACCTACTCCCTCTCCCCGGAGTCCTATCGGATGCTCCGGCCTGAGCGGCCGTCCCGCCCCGCGCGGCGGGCGTGGGATCTCGTGCTCACGATCGTGCTGCTCGTCCTTCTTCCGCTCGCGGCCCTGGCCTGTTCGTACGCCGGGTTCTTCCTCGCGTTCGCCTCGGACGCGTGCGGGTCGATGACGTGCAATTTCGGGCTGATGAACGTCGGGTTCTGGTCCGCCGTCATCGCCCCGTGGGTCGTGCTGCTGCTCGCCGTCGTTCTCGCGATCGTGCGTCTGGTCCGTCATCGCGTGAGCTTCTGGGTGCCGCTGGTGGGCGTCGTGGCGATGGCGGCGACGTGGTTCGTCGCCGCGGCGATCGTCAGCGCCGGGGTCTCGGCATCCTGAATCGCCTGCACCCCTCACAGGTGCTGCGAAGCCGCTGCCCGTAGTCTCTCGGCGGGCGCCCGGACGGGCGGCCGATCACCGAGCGCGAAGGCACCCGATGACCGACAGCACCCTCTCCCTGCACCGCGCGTCCGCGGATTCCTCGTCGGGCGACCAGTCCTGGCTGACCTCGCTGGCCGACTGGACCGTCTCGCTCATGGAGGTCATCGGACCCGTGGGCGCGGGCATCGCGATCGCCCTCGAGAACCTCTTCCCGCCGCTGCCGAGCGAAGTCGTGCTCCCCATGGCAGGCCTCACCGCGAGCCGCGGATCGTTCACCCTCTTCGAAGCACTGCTGTGGACCACGCTCGGGTCAGTCGTCGGCGCCTTCGCGCTCTACGGCCTCGGCCGCTGGCTCGGAGTCGACCGCCTGCGGGCGATCGCGGCGAAGGTTCCGCTGCTGCACCCCGAAGACGTCGACCGCACCGTCGCCTGGTTCGAGCGGCACGGCGGCAAGGCGGTGTTCTTCGGACGGATGGTGCCGATCTTCCGCAGCCTCATCTCGATCCCCGCGGGGGTGTCGAAGATGCCGCTCTGGCGGTTCGGGCTCCTGACGGCCGCCGGCAGCCTCATCTGGAACACGATCTTCGTCCTGGCCGGCTACCTCCTGGGCGAGAACTGGCACGTCATCGAGCAGTACGCCGACATCCTGAAGTACGTCGTCATCGTGGGCGTGGCCGTGGGTGTCGCGTGGTTCATGTACGCGCGGATCCGGTCGCTGCTGGCCTCCCGCCGCGACGCCTGAGCGCGGTGCCGACGAGGTAGGACGGCGTCGAACCAACGGCCGCCCCCGCTCAGCCGGCCCACAAGACGCCACCGTAGACTGGACGCCGTGCCCGCCGACCGCCTTCATCTCGTGCGCCACGGGGAAGTCCACAACCCCCGCCGCGTGCTCTACGGGCGGCTCCCCGGTTTCGGTCTGAGCGTCGACGGACGCCGAATGGCTCGGCAGGCCGCCGAGTACATCCGCGGCCTGGAGCGACCGGTCAGCGCGCTCGTGGCGTCGCCGCTGCAGCGCACGCGCGAGTCCGCCGAGCCCTTCGTCGAGCTGTTCGGCATCGAGCCGTTCATCGACGATCGGGTGATCGAGCCCACCAACGTCTTCGAGGGCCGGCGCATGAAGCAGGCCCTCGCGAACCCGCTGAACTGGCGGCACCTCGCCCGGCCCGCCGTCCCGAGCTGGGGAGAGCCGTACGAGCGCGTCGTCGCGCGCGTGACCGAGGCGATGGCCGACGCGTGGGAGCGCGTGCCCTCGGGCGACGTCGTGGTGGTCTCGCACCAGCTGCCCATCTGGGTCACGCACCTCGCCCTCTCCCACCAACCCACCCGCCACGACCCCCGCAAGCGCCGCTGCGCGCTGTCGAGCGTGACGAGCTTCGAGCGGCGAGACGGCGCCGCCGGGACGTCCCGCTGGGTCGAGGTGGCGTACGCCGAGCCGGCCGCGACCGCCGGAGCCGTCGACGTAGGAGCCGTCTGATGCGCCGAATCCTCTCGCTCGCCGTGACCGCGGCGCTGGCCGTGACACTGGCGGCATGCAGTGCCGACCCGCTCGCCGATCAGTACCGTGCCGGTGACAACAAGGGGTACATCGCCGCGAACGGGTTCCAGACGCAAGAGATCGCGCCCGACCAGCGCGGTGAGGCGGTCGAGTTCTCGGGATCGCTCGACAACGGTTCCGCGGTATCCAGCGCCGACTTCGCCGGACAGGTGCTCGTGGTGAATTTCTGGTACGCCACGTGCGGTCCGTGCATCATCGAAGCCCCGCGTCTCGAGCAGGCTTACCAATCGTTCGAGGGTCAGGGCGTGTCCTTCCTCGGGATCAACACGTACGACCAGCCCGCCACCGCGCTGTCGTTCGCGCGCGACAACGGGGTGTCGTACTCCAGCGCCATGGCCGTCGGAGACGCCGAACTCAAGCTCGCCTTCGCCGAGAAGACGCCGATCAACGCCACCCCCACGACCCTCGTGCTCGACCGGCAGGGCCGGGTCGCCGCCCGCGTGATCGGCGAGCTGCCCGAGGCGTCGATCCTCGAGGCCATGGTGCGCACCGTGCTCGCGGAGAGCGCGTGAACCCGGGAGCCCTCGTCTTCGACGGAGCACTGTGGCTCGCCCTGCCCGTCGCTCTCGCGGCCGGGCTGATCTCCTTCCTCTCCCCGTGCGTCCTGCCCCTCGTGCCGGGTTACCTGGGTTTCATCGGCGGATCCGTCGCGCCGCGCGGGGGCTCGGCATCCGCCCCCGGTCGCGGGCGCCTCGTCGGCGGGACGCTGCTGTTCATCGCCGGATTCACACTCGTGTTCATGGCGGTGAACGTCCTGGGCGGCACCGTGGGCCTGTTCTTCCTGCGCTACGCCGACGTCATCACCCGCATCATGGGCGTCGTCATCATCCTGCTCGGACTGGTGTTCATCGGCCTCTTCGGCCTCGCCCAGCGCACCGTGCGGCTCCGGGCGCGCGGCAACCTCGGCCTCATCGGCGCTCCGCTGCTGGGCATCGCCCTCGGCGTGGGCTGGACCCCGTGCATCGGCCCGACGCTCGCGGCGATCCTGTCGGTGTCCTACAACATGGGCGACCCGGGGCGGGCCGCGCTCCTGGGCTTGGCGTATTCGCTGGGGCTCGGCATCCCGTTCCTGCTCCTCGCGGTCGGCTTCGGCTGGGCCACGCGCTCGGTGGCGTTCGTGCGGAAGCACATCCGCGTCGTCAACCTCATCGGCGGCGGCCTGCTCATCGCGCTGGGTCTGCTGATGGTGACGGGAGTCTGGGGCTCGTGGATGTCGAACCTGCAGGGGGTGATCGGCAGTGTCCAGCTCCCGCTCTGATCGAGGGAACACCGTGACCGAATCCACCGACGGCGTGCTCCGGCCCTCGGACCACGCCGACTCCACGTCGCCCTCCGGCGACGACGTCGCCTCGCCCCGCCTCGGGGTCGTGGGCTGGCTGCGCTGGGGATGGCGTCAGCTGACCAGCATGCGCACCGCCCTCGTGCTGCTGCTGCTGCTGGCCATCGCGGCTGTCCCCGGTTCGCTCGTGCCGCAGCGCAGTGCCGACCCGAACGGTGTCACGCAGTACTTCACCGACAACCCCGACCTCGCGCCGGTGCTCGACAAGCTCAGCCTGTTCGATGTGTACACCTCGCCGTGGTTCTCGGCGATCTACATCCTGCTGTTCATCTCGTTGATCGGCTGCGTGCTCCCGCGCACCAAGCACCACTGGAAGGCCCTGCGCTCGCAGCCCCCGCGCACGCCCGCGCGCCTCGCGCGCCTGGACGATCACCGCACCGTCACCGTGCCGGTGCCGGCGGGGCAGGATGCCGCCTCCGTCGCGGCCACGGCCGTCGACAGTGCCTCCGCGCAGTTGCGGAAGGCCGGCTACCGCGTGGCCCGTTACGACGGGCGCGGCACCTTTTCGGCCTCGGCCGAGCGCGGGTACCTCCGCGAGACCGGCAACCTCGTCTTCCACGCCGCGCTGGTGGGCGTGCTGATCGCCGTCGGCGTGGGCGGCGGCTTCACCTACACGGGCCAGCGCGTGCTCGTGGAGGGTCAGGCGTTCACCAACAGCCTGCTGGACTACTCCTCGTTCAACCCCGGCCGCTTCGTCGACAGCAACGCCCTCGCGCCGTACTCCATGACCCTCGACCGCTTCGACGTGCGCTACGTGCCGCCGGGACAGCCCGGATCGGGGCAGGCCGGCGACTTCGCCGCCAACGTCACGACCCTGACTCCCGACGGCGAGCGTCAGGACGGACAAGTGCGCGTCAACCACCCGCTCGACGTGCAGGGCGACCGCGTCTACCTGCTCGGCAACGGGTACGCCCCCACGGTCACGATCCGCAACGCCCAGGGCGAAGAGGTCTTCCACGACTCGGTCGCCTTCCTCCCGCAGGATGCCAACATGACCTCGCTCGGCGTCGTCAAGGTCGCCGACGGGATGCCCGAGCAGCTCGGTCTCATCGGGTTCTTCTACCCGACGATGGACACCCTCGACACCGGAGCGCTCACGTCGACGTTCGGAGATCTCGAGTACCCCGTCCTGACGCTGCGCGTCTACGCCGGAGACCTCGGCATCGACGACGGCACCCCGCGGTCGGTCTACACCCTCGATCCCAGCGGCATGACGCAGATCGCCGGCGGCGACAGCGGCACCCCCGCCCTGCGGCTCATGCCCGGCGAGACCCAAGACCTGCCGAACGGCCTCGGCACCATCACGTTCGAGAACGAAGCGCCGGCCGGGGCGACGGGATACCAGGGTTCGGTCAAGCGCTTCGCGTCGCTGTCGATCCACCGCGATCTCGCCGGCCCCTGGGTGCTCGGGTTCGCCACGCTGGCGACCCTCGGTCTGCTCGCGGCGCTGTTCGTGCCGCGTCGACGCATGTGGGTGAAGGCGACGCCGAAGGACGGCGCGGTGCTCGTCGAGTACGCCGGCCTCGCCCGCGGCGAGGACCCCACTCTCGCCGCCGCCGTCGACCAGGTCGTCGAGCGCCACCGCCCCTCGCTTCCGGTCCCGGAAGATCAGACCCGCCCCGACACCGGAAAAGTAGACTGACACCATGCCCGGAACCGACCCGCTCCTCCTCGATGAGATCTCGCTCCTTCTGGTGTGGACGGCCGTCGCGATCTACGTGCTCGCCTTCATCGCGTACGCGATCGACCTCGCACGGCGCTCCGACCTCGCGCTGAAGGCCAAGGACGAGGTCGTCGCGCGCGAACTCGTCACGGCGGGTGGTGGCGGTGTGCTCGACGCGTCCTCGGGGTCGACGGCATCCGGGAACACCCCCGCGAAGCCGCGCTACCTGTGGGCGCGCATGGGCACGGCCCTCACGGCCCTCGGCTTCCTCTTCCACCTCGCCGGTACAGTGCTGCGCGGAATCGCCGCCGAGCGCGTGCCGTGGTCGAACATGTACGAGTTCGCCCTGACCGGTGTGCTGCTGGTCGTCGCGGTCTACCTCATCGTTTTGACACGCTTCGATCTGCGCTTCCTCGGCTCGCTCATCACCGGCCTCGCGGTCGTGCTGCTCGGCGGCGCGACGCTCGCGTTCCACGTCGAGGTCGTGCCGCTGGCCGACCCGCTGAAGTCGGTGTGGCTCGTCATCCACGTGTTCGTCGCGTCCCTCGCCACGGCGCTGTTCGCCCTGGCTTTCGGCCTCTCCGTGATGCAGCTGTTGCAGGCGCGCCGTGAGCGCAAGCTCGCCGCCGCCGCCTCTTCGGATGCCGCAGCCCCGCGCCGGAGCTTCCTGCAGACGCTGCCGACGGCCGACGCCCTGGAGTCGCTCGCCTACCGCTTCGCGATCGTCGGCTTCATCTTCTGGACCTTCACCCTCATCGCGGGCTCGATCTGGGCCAATGACGCGTGGGGCCGCTTCTGGGGCTTCGACACCAAAGAGGTGTGGACCTTCGTCATCTGGGTCCTGTACGCCGGCTACATCCACGCCCGCGCGACGCGCGGCTGGCGCGGTACCCGGTCGGCCTGGCTGTCGATCATCGGCTTCGCCGCCGTGCTGTTCAACTTCACGATCGTCAACGTCTTCTTCAAGGGCCTGCACGCCTACTCCGGTTTGACGTCCTGACACCCCGCCGCTGCGTGGCCGTCGCTGCCTGAGCAGCGGACTGTGCCCGGTGCCCGTGGGGCCGAACTCCTGAGAAACCGGGGACCGTGGGGGTTTCGGGCGCACGTCTGGTGGCGGGGCTGCCCCGAGCTCAGGAGTTTCGGCCGGGGTCGCGGCATCCCGCTGGCCACGCGTGGGGGCCGAACTCCTGAGAAACGGGGGCCGTGGCGGTCGCGGCCACGGGCACAGCGCCTCACGGCTCGAAACTCAGGAGTTCGGCCGCCGAGTATGCCCCGACTGCGCGGCCCGGGCTGGGCGGTCGACACCCCGCCGCCACCGCTCCGACCGCGCGCCCGCCTACGCGGGCTGGGCGGCGGCGCGGAGCGATGCGGTACGACGGCGGACCACGACGAGGGTCGTCACGATCAGCGCGAGCGCGGCCCAGACGACCAGACCCACGATTCCCGCGCCCACCCCGCCCGAGGAGGCGAGGGCGCCGAGCATCGACGCGTACGCCGGGGAGGTCGGCAGAAGCGAGGCGAGGCCCGCGAGCACCGGTGGGACGGTCGAGACGATGTTCGCCGCCAGGGCCAGGGCGCCTACGATCGCGGCGATCCAGCGTCCGGCGCCCCCGAAGAGGGCGACGAGCGCCTGGTTCACTGCGGCGAAGGCGACTCCGGCGACGACGCACACGAGGGCGAACAGCGCCCAGTCTCCCCAGTCGAAGCGGGATGCCACCTGCACGACTCCCGCGACGAGCAGACCCTGCACGGCGCCGATGATCGCGGCGGGGGCGAAGCTGCGGAGGGCGACGAGCCCCGACGCGCGCCGACTCGTGAGCGATCGCGCCGACACGGCCTGGAAGGCGACGTACGAGGCCACGCCGCCGAACCACAGCACGGCCATCGCGAGCAGCGGCACGGCGGCGGTGCCGAACAGCGAGTCGCTGACACCGTTCGCCGACACGGGGTCTGCGACGATGGCGGCGAGGCTCTTCGCTTGCGCGTCGGTGTAGGTGGGCAGCTGCGCGACCGCCGTGTCGAGGCCGTCGGCGAGGGATGACGTGCCCGAGGCGACCTGCTGCACGCCGTCGGCGAGCTGGCCCGCGCCATCCTCGGCCCCGGAGGCTCCGGATGCCACCTGGGCGGCGCCGCTGCTGAGGCCCGCCGCACCCGTGCCGAGCTGGCGTGTGCCGTCGGCGACCTGGCTCGCCCCGCCCGCGAGGCCGTCGATGCCGCCGGCGATCGTGTAGAGACCGTTCGCCGCCTTCGTCGCGCCCCCGGCGAGGCCCCGGGCGCCGTTCGCGAGCTGCTGGTTCGCTTCCGCGATCGACCTGATTCCGGCGGGGAGCTGCGCGGCTTCACCGGCGAGCTCGCCGATCTGCGTCACGGTCGCCGTCGCCTGCGGCAGCGCCGCGTTCGCGTCGGCGGCGGCGGCGCGCAGGGCATCGCACTGCGCGGGGGTGCCCGTGCAGTCGTCGGCGGCCTTCTGCAGCGCGGCCGCGGCCTTCACGAGCGCGTCGTTCACCTGGGGAGCGGCTTTCGACAGGTCGGTCGCCACCTGCGCGAACTGCGGCGGGATCCGGTCGGCGAGGGCGTTGACGTTGGTGGCGAGCGCCTGGTTGCCGTCGGCGATGCCGTTCGCGCCCCCCGCCAGGTCACCGACACCCGCGGCGGCTTCGCGCGTGCCACCGGCGAGGGCCGTCGCGCCCCCCGCGACCTGGGCCGCGCCGTCGGCGAGCGGACCCGTTCCCGCGGCCAGCTGCTGCGCGCCGGTGGCGAGTTGCCCGGCGCCGTTCGAGAGCTGCCCGAGTCCGTCCTGCAGACCGGTCGCGCCCGCGGCGGCCTGGCCCGCGCCGTCGGCGAGCTGGTGCGCGCCGCTGGCCGCGGTGCCCAGCTGTTGGCCGAGCGTCGTGAAGCCGAGGAACACGTTGGTGAGGTACTGCGAGGACAGCTCGCTGCCGAACACCGTGGAGGCGGTGGTGGCCAGCTGTGCGGTGATCGCACCGTCGACCACTCGCGCGTTCGGTGCCGTCTCGACGCCGATCGTCGCGCGTTCGGGTGTCTCACCGGGGCGGGTGGAGAGGGCGGCCGAGGTGAAGTTCTCGGGGATCGTGACGACGGCGGTATAGGTGCCGTCCTCGAGACCGGCGGCGGCGTCCGCGTCATTGGAGATGACCCAGTCGATGTTGCTCGGCTGGTCGTCGGCCCCCTTCACGAGGCCGCCCGTCAGCTGACGGCCCAGTGGCACGAGCTGGCCGTTCAGTTCGACCGCCTTGTCGTCGTTGACGATCGCGGCGGTGATGTTGTCGAGGCGGTCGGTCGGGTTGTACAGCGCACCGACCAGGATGCCGCCGATCACGGCGGGGAGCAGGAGCACACCGATCAGCGTGAGCCAGGTCACGGGGCGGCGCGAGCGGGAGCGCTCGACGGGGACGGTCATGCGAACACCTCGGAGAGATCGGGGGAGGACTCGGGGGCCGGGCGATGCCGGTGGGGCGCAGGCAGCGCGAGCGAGGTCACATCGGGCCGATGCGCGTCGGAGAGGAGGGCGAGCGCGCGGCGTTCGTCGCGGGCCGACACGACGAGCGTGAAGGCCGACCCGGCGTCGTCGTTGCGCTCGCGCGCCTCGACGGCGGCGCGTCGCAGCGTCTCGGCGATGTCGGCGCGGGCATCGGCGTCCAGCCGATCGACGTCGCACAGGACGGCGAGGCGGGTCCGGCCGGCGACGGCGCGGGCGACCTCGTCGACGGCGGTTTCGGCGTCGTCCAGCAGCGCCACACCGACGCGGGAGCGCACGGCACCCGCGCGTTCGGGGAGGAGGAGCCCGTCGACGCGCAGGCGACCCTCGAGCGTCGACAGGCGGCCTGCGAGTGCGAGCAGCAGCGGGCGGGTGACGCGCGTCTCGCCGGTGACGAGCAGCGTTCCGCCGTAGCCGAGGCGCAGGTTCACGTCGGCGAACGCGGGTTCGGCGTCGTCGGAGGCCGGGGTCGCGCGCAGGTCGTCGGCGGCGATCGCGATGGCGGGCTCGCTCGGCCAGTCGGACAACCCCAGTTCGCGCTCGACGGCCTCACCCTCGACGTCGAGTTTCGGGAGCAGTCGGTCGAGCCAGCGCGGCATCCACCAGGCCTTCGCGCCCAGAAGGGCGAGCACGGCGGGGACCAGGGTCATGCGCACGAGGAACGCGTCGACGGCGACGCCGACAGCGAGGCCGAGGGCGATGGGTTTGAGGCTCGAATCGCCCTCGGGGACGAACGCGACGAACACCGAGAACATGATCACGGCTGCGGCCACGACCACACGCGCTGAGCCCACGAATCCGCTGCGGACGGCGCCGAGGGCCACTTCGCGCGGCGTGCGACCCTCGCGGTCGGCGTGCACGTAGTCCTCTCGCATACGCGAGACGAGGAACACCTGATAGTCCATCGCGAGGCCGAACAGCACACCCATCACGACGATCGGCATGAAGCTGATGACGGGGCCGACCTTGGCCACGTGGAGCGCGTCGGCGAACCACCCCCACTCGAACACCGCGGCCACGACGCCGAAGGACGAGGCGACCGACAGCAGGTAGCCGGCCGCGGCGGTCAGCGGCACCCAGATCGAGCGGAAGACGATCATGAGGAGGATCAGCGAGAGACCGACCACGAACACACCGAAGGGGAGGAGCGCCGCTCCCAGCTGATCGGAGATGTCGATCGTGACGGCGGTGTAGCCGGTCACCAGCAGCCGCACGCCGAACTCGTCGTACAAGCGGTCCTCGGCGGCGCGGAGCTCGCGCACGAGGTCGGCGGTGCGCGGGTCCTCGGGGCCGGTCTCGGGCACGATCTGCACGATGCCGGTGTCGGCGGTCTCGTTCGGGGTCGCCAGGGCCACCTCTGCGACGCCGGGGATCTTCGCGACCTCGTCGCCGATGTTCTGCATCAGCGTGAGCGGATCGTTGGAGGTCACGATCGTCCCGGTCATGATGAGCGGGCCGTTCGCGCCCGGGCCGAAGTACTCGTCGGTCAGTTCGTAGGCGGTGCGCGCTTCGTTGCCCGGGGTCAGCTGGCCGGCGGTCGGGAGGGTGAGGGCGAGGCTGCCGGCGGGGATGGCTGCCACCCCGAGAAGTCCGATCACGGCCACGGACGTGACCACAGGATGCCGCGTCACCAGACCCACCCAGCGGCGGGCGGGGCCGTTGCGCGCGGCCCGGACCTTCTCGGCGGCGATCTTCTCTCCGCGGTCCGCGGCGGCGGCCGCGAGGGCGTCGGTGTCCTCCTGTGCCGACATCCCCCGGCGCCGGCGCGCGCTCGTGCGCTTCTTCGCGAAGCCCCAGCCGACGACGCGCCCCTTCGCGAACCCGAGGAACGCGGGCGTCAGGGTCAGTCCGATGCACACGGCGATCGCGACGGCGACCGAGGCGGCGACGCCCATCGTGGTCAGGAACGGGATGCCGGCGAAGCCGAGGCCGATGAGCGCGATGAGCACGGTGATGCCGGCGAACACGACGGCGGATCCGGCCGTACCCGTGGCCCGCGCGGCGGATTCCTCGGGGTCCATCCCGCCGCGCACTTGGTCTTGATGTCGCGACACGATGAACAGGGCGTAGTCGATGCCGACCGCCAGCCCCAGCATCACCGCCAGCAGCGGGGTCGTGGAGGAGACGGTCGCGAAGCCGGTGGCGATGAAGATGAGTGCGACCGAGAGCGCGACACCGAGGATCGCGGTGGCCAGCGGCATCCCGGCCACCAGGAGCGACCGGAACGTCAGCATGAGGACGATCGCGGCGATGACCACGCCGAGCGCTTCGGTGATGCTGGGCGCGGGGAGTTCGGTGGCGAAGAGCTGGCCGCCGAGCACGGTGTGCGACCCGGAAGGCAGGTCGGTGCCGAGCGTGGCGCTGAGCTCGCGCAGGCCGTCCTCGGTCGCGGTGGGAACGGCGGTGGACTCGCCGGAGAACTGGATGCGGATGATCGCCGCGCGGCCGTCGTCGGACACGCCGCCGGAGACCCGTTCGTCGAAGGGGTTCGTCACGGCCTCGACGAAATCGAGCTTCTGGATGTCGGAGACGGTCGTGCCGATGGCATCCTGATATCCCTGGTCGCGCACGGTCGTGCCGTCCGCGGAGACGACGACGATGTCGGCGCTGGCCCCGCTCACCTGCGGGAACGTGCGAGAGAGCATCTCGAGACCGGCTTGCGACTCGGTGCCGGGGATCGCGAAGGTGTTGTCGGTGCCCTTGGCGAACAGGGCGACTCCGCCCCCGGCGAGGACGAGGATCAGCAGCCAGGCCGACAGGACGCGCCACGGGTGACGGAATGACCAGCGGCCCAGGGTGTACAGGAATGTGGACACGGTGGCTGCTCCCGGAAAGTCGGCGGATGGTCGATACAGCACCGTATCGGATACAACAATGTATCGTAGTGACTCGGGGTGGGCATCAACCTGAGTCTCGCCCGTGAAGCCAGAAGGAGTCGGGGCATGACCGACACGGCACCGGCGCCGTCGCGTCGACGCGAGAACACCCGCACGCGCCTGATGGATGCCGCGGCCCAGATGTTCGCCGAAGAGGGCATCGACGCCTCATCGGTCGAGGCGATCTGCGAACGCGCCGGATTCACCCGTGGTGCCTTCTACTCCAACTTCGCGTCCAAGGAGGAGCTCTTCCTCGCCCTGTGCGAACGCTCCGGCGAGACGACGCTGTCGGCGGTCCGCGAGCGCATCGAGTCGCTCGAGGTACGCGGCCTGGATGCCGACATGGAAGTGCGCAACCTCGTGCAGGAGGTGCTCGAGGTCGCCGGACACGATCGGCTGGACGTGCTGCTGGGCGCGGAGATCCGCATGCAGGCGCTGCGCAACGCCGACTTCGCCGAGGCCTATCTCGCGCTGGACCGGGGGCTGTCCGACAACGTCTCGCACCTCATCCGCGACGTCGCCCACGCGCGCGGCCTCGCGCTGCGCGTGCCCCTCGACGAAGCGACGGATCTGCTGCTGTCGACGTGGGTGTCGGTGTCGGAGCACGCGCTCATCACGCGAAGCGACCCCGACGGCGCACGCCGCGATCTCGCCCACCGGCTCTCGCACATCGTGGCGCTCATCCTCGAGTGACGTCCGCCTGCAGGATCCGGTAGCACCGCGCGAGCCGCTGCAGCCACCAGTCGCACCGATCGGCGGGAGCCTCGACGCGGTCGAGCCCGGACGTCGTCGGGAACGGACGCGTGACCGCCAGGGCGCCTGCCCGGGGGCGCAAGGGCTCGGCGATGACGTCGGCGGTGAACAGGGCGGCGGTGCCCAGCCCGCAGTCGTACTCCAGCTGGGGCAGCGCGGCGGCGAGGGCGAGCCCCATCGACAGGCCGATCGAGGTGTCCAGGGCGCTGGAAACCACGGCGGGCAGGCCCGCTTCCGCCACGATCGCGATCGCCGCGCGCACGCCGCCCAGCGGCTGCGCCTTGATCACCAGCAGGTCGGCGGCGCCGGCCCGGGCCACGCGTAGCGGGTCGGCGGCCTTGCGCACGCTCTCGTCGGCGGCGATCGGGATGTCGAGGTAGCCGATGCGCTCGCGCAGCTCCGCGAGCTCCTCGACCTCGGCGCAGGGCTGCTCGACGTACTCGAGGTCGAATCCGGCCAGGGCGTGGACGGCGCGCTCGGCCTCGTCGACGTTCCAGCCACCGTTCGCGTCCACCCGCACGCGGCCCTCGGGACCCATCGCCTCGCGCACCGCCCGCACCCGCGCCACGTCGTCGGCGAGCACCTGACCGGGCTCGGCGACCTTCACCTTGGCCGTGCGGCATCCGTCGTACCGGGCGAGCACCGCGGCGACCTCTGCCGCCGCCACGGCGGGCACGGTCGCGTTGACGGGGATGCTCGCGCGCACCGCGGGGGGAGCGGGATGCCATCCGAAGTCGATCGAGGCCGCCAGCCACGTCGCCGCCTCGGCGTCGTCGTACTCGACGAACGGGGAGAACTCCGTCCATCCCTCGGGGCCCTCGAAGACGACGGCCTCCCGGGTCCGGATGCCGCGGAAGCGGGTCGCGAGCGGGAGGGCGACGACCCGCGCCGTGGCGAGGACGTCGGAGAGAGGGGGGAGCGGGCTCATCGTCCCATCCTGGCCTCCGTCCGGAGCCCCGGGAATAGGCTGGGCCCATGCTCTTCGACACCCCGGTCCGGCTCGGCGTCCAGATCCAGCCGCAGCACGTGCAGTACTCCGACATCCGCGACGCCGTCCTCCGCCTGGAGGAGATGGGCGTGGACGTCCTGTTCAACTGGGACCACTTCTTCCCGCTCTACGGGGACCCCGACGGCGAGCACTTCGAGGCGTGGACGATGCTCGCCGCGTGGGCCGAGCAGACCGAGCGCGTCGAGTTCGGCGCCCTCGTCAACTGCAACAGCTACCGCAACGCCGACCTGCAGGCCGACATGGCCCGCACGATCGATCACATCAGCAAGAAGGGCGGCGACACCGGCCGCTTCCTCTTCGGCACCGGCTCGGGCTGGTTCCAGCGCGACTACGACGAGTACGGCTACGACTTCGGCACCGCCGGCTCGCGGCTGAACGCCCTCGCGAGCGACCTCGACCGCATCGTCGAGCGCTGGGGAAAGCTCAACCCCGCCCCCACGCGCAAGATCCCCGTCATGATCGGGGGCAAGGGTGAGCAGAAGACGCTGCGCATCGTCGCCCGGCACGCCGACATCTGGCACAGCTTCGTCACCCCCGACGAGCTGCCGCACAAGTTCGACGTCATCCAGCGGTGGGCCGAGACCGAGGAGCGCGACCTGTCCGGGCTCCTCGTCTCGAACGAGCTCAAGGACCGTGACGAAGACATGGCCGACGCCCTGTACGACGCCGGAACGCGTCTGTTCACCCTCGGCTTCTCGGGCCCGCAGTGGGACTACTCGCTCATCGAGCGGTGGCTCGCCTGGCGGGACAGCAAGAACGCCTGAGTCCCGTGAACGTCTCCGACATCTTCGACCCGGCGGAGTGGACCTTGGCGCCCGGTGCCGAGGACTACACCGACATCACGGCGCACGTCACGCACGACGGCCGCATCGCGCGGATCGCCTTCGACCGGCCGGAGGTGCGCAACGCCTTCCGCCCTCATACGGTCGACGAGCTGCACCGGGCCCTCGACATCGCCCGGCAGGATCACCGCATCGGCGTCGTGCTGCTCACCGGCAACGGCCCGAGTCCGAAGGACGGCGGGTGGGCGTTCTGCTCCGGCGGCGACCAGCGCATCCGCGGACGAGACGGCTACAAGTACTCGGACGACGAGACCGCGGTCGCCGACCACGGTCGCGCGGGACGCTTGCACATCCTCGAGGTGCAGCGGCTGATCCGCTTCATGCCGAAGGTGGTCATCGCGGTCGTCCCCGGGTGGGCCGCGGGCGGTGGGCACTCGCTCAACGTCGTCTGCGATCTGTCCATCGCGAGCGCGGAGCACGCGCGTTTCAAGCAGACGGATGCCGATGTCGGCTCGTTCGACGCCGGCTACGGTTCCGCGTACTTCGCCCGGCAGATCGGGCAGAAGTTCGCCCGCGAGATCTTCTTCCTCGCGGAGGAGTACTCCGCCCAACGCGCCTACGAGATGGGCGCGGTCAACCGGGTCGTGCCGCACGCCGATCTGGAGCGCGAGGCGCTGGCGATGGCACGGACGATCCTCACCAAGTCGCCCACCGCCGTGCGCATGCTGAAGTTCGCGTTCAACGCCGTCGACGACGGACTCGTCGGGCAGCAGATCTTCGCCGGCGAGGCCACGCGTCTGGCCTACGGCACCGATGAGGCCGCCGAGGGCCGCGACTCGTTCCTCGAGAAGCGCGACCCCGACTGGTCCGACGTCCCGTGGCACTACTGAGCCCCGGATGCCGCGGCCCGGTGCTCCCGTGAGGCTGAAGTCGGTGGCATCCGAGGATCCGCGCGACGTCCTGCGGACGCTCCGACACGCGGTCCTCGGGGCCGGGCCCGCCGTGAGCCTCGGCGGGGGGACGGATCTGCCGGCCGAGGTGCCCGCCGGCACCGCCGTGGTCATCACGACGTCGGGGTCGACCGGGGTGCCCAAGTCCGTCGCGATCGGCCGCAACGCGCTCATCGCGAGCGCGTTCGCGACCGCCGCGCGGATCGGCGAAGGTGCGTGGCTGCTCGCGGTGCCGGCGACATACGTCGCGGGAGTCCAGGTGCTGGTGCGGGCGTTGGCGACCGGGCGCGAGCCCGCCGTGCTCTCCGGGGCCTTCCGCCCCGAACCCTTCGCGGCCGCGGCCCTCGGGATGGCCTCGTACGAGAACGGCTCCCGGGTGCCCACCTACACCTCGCTCGTGCCCGCGCAACTGCAGCGCCTGCTGGATGCGGCCGAGACCGACGCCGAGGTCGCCCGGGCGCTGCGGTCCTTCGAGCGCATCCTCATCGGTGGCCAGGCTCTGCCCGTCTCTCTGCGCGAACGCGCCGACGCCGTCGGGGCGCGGATCGTCCGCACCTACGGATCGACCGAGACGAGCGGCGGGTGCGTCTACGACGGCGTCCCCCTGGACGGCGTCGACCTCGCGATCGTCGACGGCGAGGTGCGCATCTCGGGCCCCACCCTCGCCGACGGATACGTGGGGGATCCCGACCGCACCGGGGAGGTGTTTCCGACCGATGCCGCGGGCGTCCGGTGGTACCGCACCGGGGACGGCGGCGAACTGGTCGACGGCGTCTTGAGGATCACGGGCCGTCTCGACAACGTCATCGTGTCGGGCGGCGTGAACGTCTCGCTCGACCGCGTCGAGGCCGCGGTGCGCGCGCTCCCCGGGATGGAGTCGGCGGTGGTCGTGCCCGTCGCCGACGAGCGGTGGGGCCAGGGATCGGCGGTCGTGGTCGCCGGAGCGCCCGGCCTCGACGAGCAGGTGCTGCTCACCCGCGTGCGGGAGGCGGTCGCCGCGGCCGTCGGCGCGGTCGCCCGCCCGGCACGCGTCATCACGATCGACGCGCTGCCGCTGCTGACCTCGGGCAAACCCGACCGGGCGGCCCTCCGGCGTCGGTTCGGCTCCGCCAGGAATTAGGCTGTCCCTCCGTGGCAGCACAGTCTCGCAAGCGTTCGCGTCCCGCACCGAAACGACGTCCCGGCGGAAACCCCCAGAAAGCGCAGCGTCCCGCGCCGCGGGCAGCGACCCCCGCGACGGCGCGCGACTGGATCGCGGCCGCGCGGCTGCGCACCCTCCCGCTGGCGGTCACGCCCGTCCTCATCGGCACGGGGGCAGCGACACTCGTCGACGACCGCTTCCACTGGGTCATCGCCCTGGCGTGCCTCGCGCTGGCGTTCGCGCTGCAGATCGGCGTGAACTACGCCAACGACTACAGCGACGGCATCCGCGGGACCGACGACGTCCGTGTCGGACCGGGCCGGCTGACGGGCGGCAAGAAGGCAAAGCCGCGAACGGTGCTGATCGTCGCGCTGTCGTTCTTCGCCCTCGCCGCGGTCATCGGTCTCGCGCTCGTGATCCGCACCGGACAGTGGTGGCTCATCGCGGTGGGGGCGGCGTGCATCGTCGCTGCCTGGTTCTACACCGGCGGTAAGCGCCCGTACGGCTACAACGCGCTCGGCGAAGTGTTCGTCTTCGTCTTCTTCGGACTCGTCGCGACCCTCGGCACCACGTGGCTGCAGGTGCAGTCGCTGCCGCAGGAGGCGTGGTTCGGCGCGGTGGCGGCGGGCCTGCTGGCCTGTGCCGTGCTGCTGGCGAACAACCTGCGCGACATCGACCAGGACCGTCTCGCGGGCAAGCGCACCCTCTCGGTGCTCATCGGCCGCCGGGCCACGCAAGCGCTGTTCACGCTGTTCGTGCTCGCCCCCTTCGGCATCGCGGTGTTCCTCGCCCTGGTGTATCCCGTCGCGTGGCTGACCCTGATCGCGCTGCTCGGCGCACTGGCGGCGACCCTCATCGTGTGGACCTACCGCGCACCGCGCGAGCTCGTCACGGCCCTGCAGGTGACGAGCTTCACGTCTGTCGCGTACGGCGCCCTGCTCTTCTGGGCGTTCGTGGCCTGAGCGGGCACCGGCCCGGGCGTTCAGCGGGCGGCGTCGGGCCGTTCGTCGCGCGTGGCGTCGACGGCGGCATCCTCGGCGTCGGCATCCGCCTCGGCCGCGGTGCGGCGGTTCGCCGCGCGCCGTGCCTCGCGGCGGTCGGCGAGGTCGCCGGTCACCTGATCGAGGGGGCGGCGCAAGAACAGCAGCGACAGGCTCAGGCCGATGAGGGCGGCGAAGACCGCGGCGAGCCACGGCAGCTCGCGGAAGATCGGAAAGAGCAGCAGCACGCCCAGCGGCACGAGGAACGCCAGCAGACGCAGCACCGTGTAGACCAGGGCGGAACGGGCACGCATACCCCCACTCTACGACCGCCGCCTCGGGCCCCGGCGCCCGGCCCGTGTCCAGGCAGCACACGTAGAATCGGTGCATGGCACGCCTGCTGCTGATCCTGGCGCTCGTGGCGACCGCGTTCTGGGTCTACACGATCGTCGATTGCGCCGTCCAACCGGCCGCCCGCCACCGCGGGGTCAGCAAGCCCGCGTGGATGGTGATCGTCATCGTGCTGCCGGTGCTCGGTGGCATCCTGTGGTTCGTCATCGGTCGCGGCCGTGCGGGTCGCCCGCTGCTGCGCCGCGCCCCCGACGACGACCCCGAATTCCTCGGCGGCCTCTCCGCTCGCGCCCGAGCCGATCAGGACGAGCGGATCCGCCGGCTCGAAGAAGAGCTCGCGCAGCTCGATTCCGAGGCCGACGACCCGCGGGACACGCCCCCGGCGCCGGGCCCGAACACGGACGGCCCCGGCGGCAAGCCGGGCACGGACGACGACGGCCGCGGTCAGCGCGGCGCCGTCGGCTGACCGTGGCACCGACCGAACGGGGCGCCTCGGCCCCGGCCACCGACGCGGCCGCCGCCCTCCTGGCGGGCCTGGTCTCGCGCGGCGTGCGTCACCTCGTCGTCAGCCCCGGATCCCGCTCGCAGGCGCTCGCGCTCATCGCCGCCGACCTCGAGCGAGCCGGTCTCGTGCGCCTGCACGTGCGCATCGACGAACGCGTCGCCGGGTTCACCGCCCTCGGCATCGCTCGCGAGAGCGGGATGCCGGCCGCGGTGATCTGCACGTCGGGCACCGCCGTCGCCAACCTCCTTCCCGCCGTCCTCGAGGCGCACCACGCGGGGGTCCCGCTCCTGGTCCTCACCGCGGACCGCCCGCCCGAGCTGCGGGGCATCGGTGCGAATCAGACGACGCGGCAGCCGGGCCTGTTCCGCGCGGCCGTCCGGTACGAGGCCGATCTCCCGGTCCCCGAGGAGGTGGATCCGGATGCCACGGCGAAACAGACCGCCGATTTCGACGCCGTCGCGGCGACGGCGCTCGCCGCGGCCCTGGGCGAAGGCACCCGCGCCGCCGGTCCGGCGCACCTGAACATCCCTCTCCGCGAGCCGCTCGCCGGAGCGTCCCCCGAGTGGCTGATCGCCCGCGCCGCACGTCCGGCTCCCGTCGACGCGGTCGCCGACGACGAGGCATCCGGGGCCCTGTACCAGGGCGGGGGCGGGATCGGCATCGCCGACGTGCCGCCCGAGCCCGAGGCCGCCTTCGCCCTCGTCCCGGGGCCGCGGACGGTCGTCGTCGCCGGAGCGGATGCCGGGCCCGCGGCCGAGGACCTCGCCCACCACGGCGGCTTTCCCCTGGTGGCCGAGATCGTCAGCGGCGCACGGTTCGGGCGCCACGTCGTCCATTCGTACCGCGCTCTGCTCCGCGCCCCGGGGCTGGGCGACCGCATCGAGCGCGTCGTCGTGTTCGGCCACCCCACCCTCAGCCGTGAGGTCACGCACCTCCTCGGTCGCGACGACGTGGAGGTGATCGCGGTGCGAGGTCCGGGCGAGCCGGTCAACCTCAATGGCGCGACGCACGCGGTCGACGCGGTGCGGGCGACGGGCGAGGCCGACCGGGTGTGGCTGGGGGAGTGGATGCGCGCGTCGCGCGCCGCCGCGGTCGACCTGACCCCGCCCGCCCCCGATGCGGACGGGCTGTCGTCCGCGGTGCCGCACGAGCGACTGGGCGCCCTCAACGCCGAGGTCGAGGTCATCCGGGCCCCCGTCGATCGGGCGGCCCTCGTGGACGCGCTGTGGCGCGCGACGTGGCCGCACGACCGGCTCGTGTTCGGTTCGTCGCGGCTCGTGCGGGTCGCCGACGACGTGCTGGGCGGCAAGAAGGTCGCGGTGCACGCCAACCGCGGGCTCGCCGGCATCGACGGCACGATCGCGACCGCGACCGGGGTGGCCCTGGCCAGCCAGGACGGCGAGCGCCCCGGCGTCACGCGCGTCCTGCTGGGCGACCTGGCGTTCCTGCACGACGTCGGCGCGCTGCTCCTCCCGCCCGGTGAGCACGAGCCGCGCCTGCAGGTGATCGTCGGCAACGACGGCGGGGGCACCATCTTCGACGGGCTCGAGGTCGCCGCCGTGGCCGGTGACGACGCGATGCGCCGCGTGCAGTACACCCCCCAGAACGCCCGGCTCGAGCAGCTCGCGCTCGCCTACGGGTGGGAGTATCGCCGCGTGACCACGCGGGTCGCGCTCGACCAGGCTCTCACCGCGCCCGCGGGTGGACGACAGCTCATCGAAGTGCCGCTCGAGCGCTGAGCCGGAGGCCGTCAACCTCTGGCGCGGCACGCTCCCACCCGCCACGATGTGACGATGAGCACGCCAAACCGCTGGTCCACGCCCGTCGCCGACGCCCTCCGCGTCGCGCCGGGCTTCCGTCTCGCCGACATCGACACCCGGTCGACCCCGGGGTACGACGCCGACAAGGAGCACGGAAAGGCCGACCTCGATGCCGGCGTCGAGCCGCTGTCCGACCTGCAGGAACGCCTCTTCGCGCAGAGCATCGCCGGAACGGCCACCGGATCGGTGCTGCTGGTGCTGCAGGCGATGGACACCGCGGGCAAGGGCGGCATCGTCAAGCACGTCGTCGGTTCCGTCGACCCGCAGGGGGTCGAGCTGGCCTCGTTCAAGAAGCCCACGGCCGAAGAACTGTCGCACGACTTCCTCTGGCGTATCCGCAAGCGCCTCCCGGATGCCGGTCGCCTCGGTGTCTTCGATCGATCGCACTACGAGGACGTGCTGATCGGGCGCGTGCGCGAACTGGCGCCCGCCGACGAGATCGAGCGTCGCTACGGCGCGATCACGGCCTTCGAAGCCGAGGCCGCCGAGCTCGGCATCCGGGTGGTCAAGGTCATGCTGCACATCTCGAAGGAGGAGCAGCGCGACCGTCTGGCCGCACGCCTGGACCGCCCGGACAAGCACTGGAAGTACAACCCGTCCGACGTCGACGAGCGCGCCCTTTGGGAGGACTACATGGATGCCTACCAGGTCGCGATCGAGCGCACCTCCACGCCTCTGTCGCCCTGGCACGTCGTCCCCGCCGACCGGAAGTGGTACGCGCGCCTCGCCGTCCAGCAGCTGCTCATCGGCGCTCTCGCCGACATCGACCCGCAGTGGCCCGCGGCCGACTACGACATCGAGACCGAGAAGCAGCGCCTCGCGGCATCCTGAGTCCTACGCGAGCGCCTCGACGATGGGCCGGAACTTCACGCGTGTCTCGAGCAGCTCCGACTCGGGCACGCTGTCGGCGACGATCCCCGCGCCGGCGTAGGCGGTGATCGGGGCGGTCGGAGACGACGGCGCGGCGGGATCGATCTGCGCGCACCGCAGGGCGATGGCCCACTCGCCGTCGCCCGAGGCGCCGATCCAGCCGACGGCTCCGGCGTAGCGCCCGCGGTCGAACGGCTCCAGGCGTCGGATGACCTCCATCGCCGTGGCGGTGGGGGTCCCGGCGACGGCCGCGGTGGGGTGCAGGACGGCGACGAGATCGAGCGAGGATGCCGCTTCGGACAGCTCTCCCTCGACGTCGGTGGCCAAGTGCCAGACGTTGGGGAGCTTCAGGGTGAAGGGCTGCTCGGCGGCGGCGAGTGCCGACGTGTGCGGGCGGAGGGCCGCCAGGACGCTCTGCACGGCGAAGCGGTGCTCTTCCTGGTCCTTCGCGCTCTCGGTCAGTGCGAGCGCGGCGGCGACGTCGCTGTCGGCGTCGCCGCCACGCGCGGTCGTCCCGGCGAGCACCCGGGCGGTGACCGTGCCCCGGGACACGGTGACGAGGGTCTCGGGGCTCGCCCCGATCAGGCCGTCGACGGCGAACGCCCAGCAGTCGGGGTACCCCTCCAGCAGCGACCGCGCGAGACGGCGCAGGTCGGATCCGGCGGGGACCGTGCCGACGATGTCGCGGGCGAGCACGACCTTCCCGACCTCACCCACTCCGATCGCCTCGACGGCGTGGTGCACGGCCTCCTGGTATCCCTCGGCGGTCTGCCTCCCGGGACCGAGCGTGGCCGACCAGTGCGGACCGAACGGGGAGCGGGGCGGCAGCTCGGGTTCGGGCTCGTCGGGGGTGTCGGCGAAGGCCAGCCGCGTGACCCACGCGCGACCGCCGTGGCGTCCCACGATCGTGCCGGGAACCCGCAGGATGCTCTCGCGCTCCGAGCGGGGGTCGAAGACGAACGAGCCGAAGGCCACGAGTCCGGTGCCGGGCAGGCCCAGAGGGTCGTCGATCTCGGCGGCGGCGGCGATGCGACGCCACCGATCGGCGATGGTCGCGTCACCCGGCTGCGCGCCCGAATAGCGGATCGTCAGGAGGTCGCCGAAGCCGGCGAGGGACTCGCCTCGGCGGCTCCAGAACAGGGGGTCGTAGCCCGTGGTGTAGTCGAGCACGTCGTCCATCGGGGGCAGTTCCCGGGTGACGACGCGCAGACGGGGCACGAGATCGTCCGCCGGTTGCTGCACCTTCCCACAGTAGACCGCCACTGAGACTCGGGGCATGACGTCCCGTCGTGATCGGCGCGCGGTCGGCACCGTCCGTTCTGGTGCCGACCGCGACTGCGATCACTGGGGCGGGCTCACGTCTCGGTTCAGCACGACGATTGCAGCAGGTAGTTGACGGCGTTGTAGTTGTTCTGGTCGACCCAGGCGGTGGCGGAGCTGACGTTGGTGTCGACGAGCTTCGTTGAGCTTCCGTAGACGTAGTACAGGTTTCCTGTGGGGGAGAGTGCCCAGAACGCGTCGAGCATGGTCGTTCCTGCGGGGAGCGTACCGAGGGTGTAGAGCTTGGCGGCTTGCGGAGTGGTGGAGCCGTTGGCGGCGGCGGTGTTGTACGCCGTCGTGCCGATCAGGTAGGTGACGGTGTTGTAGTTGTTCTGGTCGACCCAGGCGGTGGCGGAGCTGACGTTGGTGTCGATGAGCTTTATTGAGCTTGCGTAGACGTAGTACAGGTTTCCTGTGGGGGAGAGTGCCCAGTACGCGTTGAGCATGGTCGTTCCCGCGGGGAGTGTGCCGAGGGTGTATGCCTTGGCGGCTGGTGTAGCGGTGGAGCCGTTGGGGGCCGCGCTGTTGTATGCCGTTGTGCCGATCAGGTAGTTGACGGCGTTGTAGTTGTTTTGGTCGATCCAGGCGGTGGCGGAGCTGACGTTGGTGTCGATGAGCCTAATTGAGCTTGCGTAGACGTAGTACAGGTTTCCTGTGGGGGAGAGTGCCCAGTACGCGTTGAGCATGGTCGTTCCCGCGGGGAGTGTGCCGAGGGTGTATGCCTTGGCGGCTGGCGCGGCGGTCGAGCCGTTGGGGGCCGCGGTGTTGTACGCCGTCGACGTCACGCTCAGAGTGGAACTCGTCGTCTCACCGGTGGTTGCGAGCGCCGTTATCGTCTGGCTGTTTCCACTCGCGGGCAGATGGATGCCGGGAAGCGCGAGGACGCCTGATGCGGCAGTCGTTCCTGAGTATGTCGTCGTTCCGCCGTCGAAGGTGTACCCGTTCGGAAGGGTGACGACCACGGCTACACCGGCGACTCCCGCGCCGCTCGTGGCATCGGTGGCTTTGACGGATGCTCCGGTGACGGTGGAGCAGCCCGATCCGGTGTAGCCGGTCTTGTCGAATTTCAGCAGGAGGGTCGATGCCGAAGCGGTCGCTGCAGGTGCCACGGATGCAGCCGCGATCACGGGGATCGTCCAGGCGGCGCCTTGGAGGACGGTGCGGCGGTTCAGCTCAGCGGGGGGG
>NZ_VBUM01000023.1 GCF_005774735.1 Microbacterium sp. 5K110
CCATGGGGGAGGCCGCCGATAGGCTGACGGGGTGAAGATCGCTCGGTTCAGCCACCAGGAAACGCTCCGCTACGGGATCATCGACGACGGCGAACTGGTCGTCCTCGAGGGCGATCCGCTGTTCGCGGGTTTCGACACGACGGGGGAGCGGATCCCGCTGACCGAAGTGACGCTGCTCGCGCCCGTGATCCCGCGCTCGAAGGTCGTCTGCATCGGCAAGAACTATCACGACCACGCGGCCGAGATGGGCGGCGAGGCACCGGCCGAGCCGCTCATGTTCCTCAAGCCGAACACGTCGGTGATCGGTCCCGACGACGTGATCGTGCGGCCCACCGCCGTGAGCTCCCGCACCGACTATGAGGGCGAGGTCGCGGTCGTGATCGGGCGTATCGCCAAGAACGTCCCGGCCGAGCGCTCTCTCGACTACGTCTTCGGCTACACCGTCGCGAACGACGTGACCGCCCGCGACCTCCAGAGCCGCGACGGGCAGTGGACCCGCGCGAAGGGCTTCGACACGTTCTGCCCGGTCGGGCCGGTCATCGAGACCGATCTGGACACGGATGCCGCCGTCATCACGACGCGCGTCAACGGCGAGGTGCGGCAGAACGGGCCCATGTCCGACATGATCCATTCGGTGCCCGACCTGATCGCGTACGCCTCCGCGGTGTTCACGCTGCTGCCGGGCGATCTGATCCTCACCGGAACGCCCGCGGGCATCGGGCCGTTCGAGGCGGGCGACACCGTCGAGGTCGAGGTCAGCGGGATCGGAGTGCTGCGCAACACCGTGCGCGATGCCTGACACGAGCCCCGACGTGGATGCCGCGGTCGACATCGCGGCCGTCCAGCGTCGCACCGTGCGGGTACTGGCCTCGGGCCAGGTCCTCAGCGGGGTGGCGTTCGGGTCGACGCTGTCGCTCGGTGCGCTGCTCGCGGCGGACCTGTCGGGGCACGACGCCCTGTCGGGCTTCGCCACGGCGGCGGTCACGCTGGGGGCGGCGCTGACGGCGATCCCGTTGGCGCGTCTGGCCTCCGTCCGCGGCCGCCGCTTCGCGCTGAGCGCGGGGAACATCGCCGCGCTCGTCGGCATCGCGATCGTGGTGCTGGCCGCTTCGACGCGCCTGTTCCCGGTACTGCTCGTCGGCATCGCCCTCATCGGTGCGGGCAACGCCGGCACGCTGCAGGCGCGGTTCGCCGCGACCGACCTCGCGAGCACCCGTCGCCGGGGCCGAGACCTCGCAACGGTCGTGTGGGCGACGACGGTGGGCGGGGTCGTGGGGCCGCTGCTGCTCGCGCCGGGAGAAGTGCTCGGGGCGGGCATCGGGATGCCGCGGCTCACGGGGGCGTACCTCTTCTCGTTCGCAGCCCAGGCGTGCGCCCTGGCGCTGTACGTGCTCGTGCTGAGGCCGGACCCGCTGCTGCTGGCGCAGCGTCAGGCGCGCGACAGCTCGCGGTCGGTCGAGGATTCCGTCGTCGATCGGCCCCGGCTCGCGCGGTACGCGATGCTCGCGGTGGCGGCCTCGCACGTCACGATGGCGTCGGTGATGGCGATGACGCCCGTCCACCTCTCGCACATCGTCGCCCCGGATGCCGTGACCCTCGCGGTCGGGGTCACGATCGCGCTGCACGTGTTCGGCATGTACGGCCTGTCGCCGATCTTCGGCATCCTGGCCGACCGCGTGGGCCGCATTCCGATCGTGCTCCTCGGTCAGGTGCTGCTCGCGGCGGCTCTGGCGGTGGCGGCGACCCTGTCGTGGTCGCAGGCCGGCGTGCTCGTCGCTCTCGTGCTCCTCGGGCTCGGCTGGAGCGCGGCCACCGTCGCCGGGTCGGCGCTGCTGACCGAGGCGACCCCGGTGGCCGGACGGCCGCGTCGTCAGGGGCGCAGTGACACGCTGATGACCGCGTGCGCGGCGGTCGGCTCGGTCGCGGCCGGGCTCATCCTCGGGGTGGCAGGGTACGGCGGCCTGGCCCTGTGGGCGCTCGTGCCGGTCGCGGCGGTGTGTCTCGGGGCGGTGTGGGTCAGAGCGCGAGGCTGACCGGAGCGGTCCGCTCCACCCGGAGTGCGCGGAGTGCGCGGTCGACGTCGTCTTCGTCGTTGAAGACGTGGAACGCGACGCGGGCGCGTCCGGCCCGTCCGGAGGCGATGATCCCGGATGCCGTGAGTCGCGCGAGCGCGCAGCCCTCGGCATCCGGCCAGGTGACGATCGCGGAGGGGCGATCGGGGTCGGCGAGGTCGAGGCCCGCGCGGAACCGCGCGGCGAGCCCCGTGGCATGCGCGTGGACGGCGGCAGCGTCGGCGG
This sequence comes from Microbacterium sp. 5K110, assembly GCF_005774735.1. Taxonomy (GTDB): domain Bacteria; phylum Actinomycetota; class Actinomycetes; order Actinomycetales; family Microbacteriaceae; genus Microbacterium. The sequence continues at coordinate 2,298 of NZ_VBUM01000023.1, forward strand.
TGGCGAACATCTCCAGCACGGGGGCGGCGCCGACGAACGCCTGCCACGCGGGCGACACGTCGAAGCGCCGGGCGTCGGGCGCCAGTCGCGCCTCCGCGCCGTAGCACGAGGCCCACGGGTCGTCGCCGGAGTACCACCCGGCCTGCACGGGCCTCAGCCCCGCCGCGAACGAGGGCGAGAGAGTGAGAAAGGCGACGCCGCGCGGCGCGCACAGCCACTTGTAGGCGTGACAGACGGTGGCGTCGAACAGGGTGGCATCCACGGGGAGCCATCCCGCGGCCTGAGTGAGGTCGCACAGCGTGCGGGTGCCCGTGCGCGCGGCGGCCGCGGCGATGGCCATCGCGTCGGCGACCTCGCCCGTCGCGGACTGCACGAGCGAGAACGCGACGAGCCACGTGTCCGCGGTGATCTCGTCGGCGAGACGGGCGAGCGGGACGGTGCGCAGGCGGATGCCGCGGATCGTGTGCGCGAACGGGGCGACGAGCGAGGCGAAGTCGCCCTCCGGGCACAGCACCTCGGCGCCCTCGGGCACCGACGCGGCGATGAGCGAGACGGCGACGGAGGTCTGCGCGGCGATCGCGACCTGCGACACCGGCGCGCGGACCAGCTGCGCGTAGGAGCGGCGCGCGTCTTCGACGGCGCGGGTGGCGGCTGCCACGTCGGGGCGACCGGATGCCGCGGCCGCGAGGTCGGACGAGAGAGCCGCCACGGTCGCGCGGGACGGGAGGCCGATGGTGCAGGCCGCGAGGTAGTCGCGACCGCCGGCGAAGTGCGGGGCGAGCGTCATGGATCCAGGATGCCGACCCTTCCACGCATTCCACTACGGCAGGTATTGCATGAGAAACATTCGATCTGGTTATGTGTTCGCATGACCGACGCGCCCATCGACGACGGCCTCGACGCCCACGCCCTGCGCGTGGTGAAAGCGATCGCCGACACCGGGTCCATCACCGCTGCCGCGCGCGCCCTGGGGTACAGCCAGCCCGCGGTGAGCCAGCAACTGCGGCGCCTCGAGCGTCGGGCCGGCCTGCCGATCGTCGAGCGCGTCGGCCGCGGCGTGCGGTTGACCGAGGCGGGGCGGATGCTCTCCCGACACGCGGCCACCGTGACGACGGCCCTGGATGCCGCGGCCGGCGACCTCGCGGAGCTCCGCGGTCTGCGCGCGGGGCGCGTACGGATCGCGGCCTTCCCTTCGGCGTCCTCCACGGTCGTGCCGCGGGTGATCGCGGCGGTCTCGGCGCGCCGACCGGGGGTGTCGATCAGCTTCGTCGAGGCGGAGCCGCCCGACGCCATCGCCGCCGTGCGCGAGGACCGCGCCGACATCGCGCTCACCTACAGCTACCCGGGCGACCGGGGCGAGCACTCGGACTCCGCGGCGAGCGGGCTCTCGGTGCGGACGGTGGGGGGCGACGACACCGTGCTGGTCGTGCCGATCGAGCACCCCGCCGCGGACGGCGGTCCGATCGACCTGTCGCAGCTGGCGGGGGAGCGGTGGATCGCCGGGTGCCCCCAGTGTCGTGGCCACCTGCTCGAGGCCTGCGGGCGCGCGGGGTTCCTCCCCGACATCGCGTTCGAGACCGACAACTACATCGCCGTCGAGAACCTCGTGGCCCAGGGGGTCGGCGTCGCGATCTTGCCGCGCATGGCCGTGGCATCCCTCCCGCTCGTCGCCGGGATAGCGGCGCCGCGCCTGCCTGCCGCCGAGGCTCGCACGCTGCACGTCGTGACCGCGCGCGGTGCGGAACGCGTGCCCGCCGTCGGGGCCGCGCTGCAGGTCATGGACGAGATGCTCGCCGAGTACCGGCATCCGGTCGCTCGCACCCCCGGATCGGCGCGCGCCCGCGAGTAGGATCGAGGGGATGTCTGCCACGCCCGATCCCCGCACCACGACCGCCACCGGCGCCGACGTTCGCGTCCGGTTCTGCCCCTCACCGACAGGGCTGCCGCACGTCGGTCTGATCCGCACGGTGCTGTTCAACTGGGCGTACGCCCGGCACAACGGTGGCAAGCTCGTCTTCCGCATCGAAGACACCGACGCCGCGCGCGACAGCGAAGAGAGCTACCAGCAGCTCCTCGAGGCGCTGCGCTGGATGAACATCGACTGGGACGAGGGTGTCGAGGTCGGCGGACCGCACGCGCCGTACCGGCAGTCGCAGCGTCACGAGATCTACCGCGAGGTGCTCGACAAGCTCGTCGCCGCCGGCGCCGTGTACGAGAGCTACTCGACCGCCGAAGAGATCGACGCGCGCAACGAGGCCAACGGCCGCGCCAAGCAGCTCGGCTACGACAACTTCGACCGCGACCTGACCGACGAGCAGAAGGCCGCCTTCCGCGCCGAGGGTCGCGAGCCCGCGTGGCGCGTGCGCGTGCCCGACGAAGATCTGACGTTCGTCGACCTCATCCGCGGCGAGGTCACCTTCCCGGCGGGGTCGTTCCCCGACTTCGTGATCGTGCGGGCCGGCGGCATCCCGCTCTACACGTTCGTGAACCCCGTCGACGACGCCCTCATGGGCATCACCCACGTCATCCGCGGCGAGGACCTCATGCCGTCGACGGCGCGTCAGCTCGCGCTGTACCGCGCCCTGCTGGATGCCGGTGTGACGACGTACATCCCGCGCTTCGGCCACATGCCGCTCGTGCTCGGCGAGACCGGCAACAAGAAGCTTTCCAAGCGCGACCCGCAGGCCGACCTGTTCCTGCAGCGCGAGAAGGGCTTCATCCACGAGGGGCTGCTCAACTACCTCTCGCTGCTCGGCTGGTCGCTCTCGCACGACCGCGACGTGTTCTCGCTCGACGAGATGATCGCGGCGTTCGACATCGCCGACGTGAACCCCAACCCGGCCCGCTTCGACCAGAAGAAGGCCGAGGCGATCAACGGCGACCACATTCGAATGCTGGACGCCGACGACTTCGCGGCGCGGATCGTCCCGTACCTCGCCGGTGCCGGTCTGATCGCCGAAGAGCCGAGCGAGGAGCACCGGGCGATCATCGCCGCCGCGGCGCCTCTCGTGCAGGAGCGTGTGCAACTGCTGGGTGAGGTTCCCGGGATGCTCGGATTCCTCTTCGTCTCCGACGTGGAGTACGCCGAGGACGCGCTGAAGGGCCTGCCCGCCAACGCGGGCGAGGTGCTCGTCGCCTCCGTCGGCGCGCTCGAACTCGTGCCCGAGGGGGAGTTCACCGCCGCTGCCGTGCAGGAAGCGCTCTCGCGCGCTCTCGTCGAGGAGCTGGGGCTCAAGCCCCGCGTGGCCTACGGTCCGCCCCGCGTCGCCCTGACGGGTCGCCGGGTGTCGCCGCCGCTGTTCGAGTCGATGGAGCTCCTCGGCAAGGCCGAGACCCTCCGCCGCCTCGACGCCCTCGTGCAGCACCTGGGCTGAGGCTCTTCCTCAGCGACGCAAGCGCGCGGATGCCGGTGTCGGCATCCGCGCGTTCTCGTTCCGGATGCCGGGAAGCCGACGCCGCGACGCGCGCGGGGCGGCGTCGGTTTGGCGCACGGCCTCGCGTCACGTAAGCTTGATCCTCGGCACGAGCTTCGGTTCAGCGCCTTGGGGTATGGTGTAATTGGCAACACGGCGGTTTCTGGTTCCGTTGTTCTTGGTTCGAGTCCAGGTACCCCAGCAAGTAAGACCCTCGGTTCTCGAGGGTCTTTTTTGTTTGCGGTGCCCTGGTCGAGGAGGCCACCGCTCCGCGGGAGATCAGTGGGGTCGGCAGGCGCCACTGCGGCGGGGCGCAGGGGGATCCGACGCGCGGTCGGGTCACTCGCCTGAGGCACACTCGACCCCAGTCCGGTCAGGACTGCGGGCCGAGAACGGCGTCGAGCAGCCGCTCGGCGTCGCCGGGCTCGATGGGGGCGCGGCTCAGCGCCCGCAGCAGCACTGCGCCGATGAGCGCCTCCGTGATCTGCTCGACGGGCGCGCCCTCGGGCAGGTTGGGTGTCGTTCCGATCGCCCGCTCGAGACGCCCCGAGATCGATTCCGATCCCGCCAGGCTGTCGCGTAGCCGTCGTCCGATTTCGGCATGCTCCGCGGCCGCCGCGATCAGCGATCGCAGGATCATCTCGCCCTGAGGAGACTCGAGGAGCGCGAAGACCTCGGCGAGCCAGTCGGTCAGGTCGCGGCGGATGTCGCCGGTATCGGGGAGCACGAGTCGGCCGGCCAGCAGCTTGCCTTCCAGCAGGCACTCGGCGATGACGGCGCCCTTCGAGGGCCACCAGCGGTAGATGGTCTGCTTGCCGACACCGGCCCGGCCGGCGATGCCCTCCATCGTCAGATGGTCGTAACCGCGCTCGGCCAGCAGGCCGGCGGCGGCGTCGAGGATCGCGTGGCGCGCGGCTTCGCTACGGACGGGGCCGCTGCGGGGAAGCGTCATGAGGGCTCCTCAGAGTAGACGAGACGGTCCGTGTTATCTTAGCCGAGCCGATCGATGCGGAGGAGGCCCCATCGATGGGGCACGCCTCCGCGAATCCGAAGGAGAGTCGTGGCCGAACTGTTGCATCGCCTGGGGTCGTTTGCCGCTCGACGGGCGTGGACCGTGATCGTGAGCTGGGTCGCGATCCTCGGCATCGCTGTCGGCGGCTTCCTCGTGGGGTTTGCCGGTCTGAGTTCCAGCTTCGACATCCCCGGGACGGCCTCGGGCGACGTCATCGCCGAGCTCGAGGAACAGCTGCCCGACTTCAGTGGCGCCTCGGGCACCGTCGTCTTCCACACCGAGAACGGCGCCGCGTTCACCGAGGACCAGCGCAGCGACATCACCGAGCTCGCCGAATCTGCCCGCGACCTTCCCGATGTGTCCGGCGTGATCGATCCCTTCGCGACCGCCCAACAGCTGGCCGACCGCCGACAGCAGATCGAGGACGGACGGACGCAACTCGCGGATGCGCGGGCGCGGGCGGAGTCGGGAGCCGAACAGCTGGATGCCGGGCAGGCGCAGCTGGATGCCGGCCAGGCGCAGCTCGACGCGACGCGCTCCCAGCTCGAGGCGCAGGGACTGCCGGCCACGGCGCTCGACGCCCAGCAGAGCCAGCTCGATGCGCAGCAGGCGGTCATCGACGACCAGCGTCAACAGCTCGCGGAGGGCCTCGCCACGATCGAGGCTAACGAAGCCGAGCTCGAACAGGGGGCCGAACCGCTGTCGTTCGCGGACGGCATCCGCGTCGTCTCGGAGGATGGCGCTACCGCGATCGTCAACGTGCGGTTCTCCGAGCCGCGCCTGGAGCTCGCGCAAACGTCGAAGGACGCGGTGGTCGAGCACTTCGAGGCCGAGCCGATCGAGGGCGTCGAGGTCGCCTTCTCCACCGACATCTCGCAGGGCGTTCCCGAGATCCTCGGTGTCGGTGAGGCAGTCGGTGTGGCCGTGGCCGCCATCGTCCTCATCGTGGTGCTGGGCTCGATTCTCGCCGCCGCGTTCCCGATCGTGACCGCGCTGGTCGGTGTCGCGATCGGGGCCCTGGCGACGCTGTCGTTCTCGGGTGTCGTCCAGATGGCCTCGGTGACCCCGATCCTCGGCGTGATGCTCGGGCTCGCCGTCGGCATCGACTACTCGCTCTTCATCATCTATCGGCACCGGCGGCAGCTGCTCGACGGTGCCGATCTCCACGAGTCGATCGGACTGGCCAACGGCACCGCCGGCAACGCGGTCGTGTTCGCGGGCGCCACGGTCATCGTCGCGCTCCTGGCGCTCAACATCACGGGCGTTCCCTTCCTGGGAGTCATGGGAACGGCGGGCGCGGTCAGCGTCGCGGTCGCCGTGTTGATCGCCGTCTCGCTCACGCCCGCGCTGTTGGGGCTCGCGAAGCACCGCATTCTGAGCAAGCGCGCCATCGCGCGTGCCCGCGCCGCCGAACCGGATGCCGGGGCCCAGCGATCGCGCTCCGTCCGTCCGATGTCGACCCTGCGCGCCGTGCTCACCGTCGTCATCGCCACCGCCGCGCTGCTCGCTGTGGCGATCCCGTCGCTGTCGATGCGCCTCGGCTTGCCCGATGGTGGGTCGGAGGCCACCGACTCGTCCGGCTATCGGGCCTACACCCTGACGGCAGAGTCCTTCGGCGCCGGGGCGAACGGGCCGCTGCTCGTGACGGCGTCGCTGCCGGCCGGGCTCGACGACGATGCCGCACTCGATGCCCAGCTGAGCGTTGCGCGCGTGCTCGTCGCTCAGGAGGACGTCGTCGCGGTCGCGCCCGTGGCGCTCTCAGACGACAACCGGCTCACCGCGTTCCAGGTGATCCCCGCCGAGGGTCCGAGCAGCGCCTCGACAGAGGAACTCGTGCGCGACCTGCGTGATCTCCCGCCCGTCGACGGCGATATCGTCCTCGGCGTCGCCGGGCAGGCGGCCATCAACATCGATATCTCAGAGGGGCTCGCGGATGTGCTCCCGCTCTACCTCCTCGTCGTCGTCGGCCTGTCGTTCTTGATCATGGTCATGGTGTTCCGGTCGCTCCTGGTCCCGCTGATCGCGACCGCCGGATTCGTGCTCTCGCTCTTCGCCACGTACGGGGCGGTGACTGCCGTGTTCCAGTGGGGATGGTTCGGGGAACTCTTCGGCGTGCACAACCCGGGCCCGATCCTGAGCTTCCTGCCGGTCATCCTCGTCGGCATCCTGTTCGGCCTCGCGATGGACTACCAGCTCTTCCTCGCCTCCGGGATGCGTGAGGCCTGGGCGCACGGCGCGCCGGCTCGGCTCGCCGTCGTGCAGGGGTTCCGCGCCGGTCGCACGGTCGTGATCGCCGCGGCGCTCATCATGGTCGCGGTCTTCTCGGGCTTCATCACCTCCGAGTCGGTCATCATCAAGTCGATCGGCCTCGGACTCGCGCTCGGGGTGCTCTTCGATGCCTTCGTCGTGCGGATGCTGCTGATGCCCGCGCTCATGCACCTGCTCGGCCGCGCGGCGTGGTGGCTGCCGCGCTGGCTCGATCGCATCGTGCCGAACGTCGATGTGGAAGGCGCGGCGCTTGAGCGCCGGCATCCGGTCCATCACGTCGACGTCCGGGGGGAGTGAGCCCGCGAGGGTAGCGCGCGTAACCGGAGTCGTGGTGAGGGCGACCCCAGAGCGCCGGTGACGGTCGGAAATACTCGCGCTCCCTCGCTCCGGTCTGCTTGAATGCGGGGATCACGTGACCTGGGGGATCGTCGTGTCCCCGGGGTCGATCGCCCGACCGACCCCGGAGTCGCACCGATGCACATTCTTCCTCGGCGCCGGCACATCGCCGTCGCCTCGCTCCTCGCGCTGCTCATCACCGGGGCGGTAGCCGCCCCCGCCTCGGCCCAGAGCCCCGACGATGTCGTCGTCGCATCGGGGCCGGCGTGGACCGTCGAGCGCGCCGCCGGCGGGCACACCGTCACCCTTCGTCTGGAGGAGCCGCTCCCGATCGTGAGCGACGCGCCCACGATCATCGTCGACGGGGAACCGATCGGGATCGCGCGGACCGAGGACGGCGGACGCACCCTCACGGTGACGACGTTCGACGACCGCGTCGCCACGGCCCAAGAGGTCGAGAAGGGCTGGGCGTCGGGATCGGGCCCGAAGGCGGGAGAGGACGGGGCAGACGACTCCGGCCAGCGGCGCGCCCCCGACCCCGAGAACGACATGCTCAAGCGGCAGCTCGACGCGCTCGCTCCCGCCGACCCCGTCATCGATCCCGCGGAGCCCGGTCCGTACACGGTGACCGAGGCGGAGTACGACTTCGGTGACGCGGCGATCGACCTCGCGGGCTACCGCGACGCCCGTGGCGAGATGGTGGGCAAGATCTACCTGAGTTCCGCATCCGGCCCCCGGCCGGTCGTCGTGCTCGAACACGGCCGGCATGCCACGTGCGGTGACGCCGTGTCGGGTGAATCGACCGCGGACTGGCCCTGCCCGAGCGCCCAGATGCAGATCCGGTCCTACCTCGGATACGAGGGCACGGGCCGTGCCCTCGCCTCGCACGGTTATAACGTCGTGTCGATCTCGGCCAACGCCATCAACGCCACCGATTCGGAGTTCACCCTCGACCAGGGCGCGCAGGCGCGCGGCCGTCTGGTGCTGGACACTCTCGAGATGCTCGACCGACTCGCGCGTGGGGCGGAGGTCTCGTACGAGGATCGCCCGGAGGGTCAGGATGCCGTGACCCGCACGTTCGACGATGCCCTGGAGCGCGCCACCTCACGCGCCGATCAGCCGGCCCCGCCTTCGGGCGTGACCGCGGCCGATCTCGACGGCCGGTTCGATCTGGACCGCGTGGGCCTCATGGGCCACTCGCGGGGCGGCGAAGGCGTCGTTTCCGCCGCCCAGCTGAACGCCGCGGCCGATGACCGCTACGGCATCCTGGCCGTGCTCCCGTTGGCCCCGACCGATTTCGCCCGCCGCACCCTCTCCGACGTGACGACCCTGGCCGTGCTGCCGTACTGCGACGGCGACGTGTCCGACCAGCAGGGGCAGAAGTACATCGACGACTCCCGCCGCGCGTTCGGCGACGACGTCCTGCGGTCGGCGATGTGGGTCATGGGTGCCAACCACAATTTCTTCAGCTCGGTATGGACGCCGGGGGAGTATCCGGTGGGCGGAGCCGATGACTGGAACCCCGAGGACACGACCTCGAGCTGCGCGACCGTCGACAGCACGCGCCTCAGCGCCGCGGAGCAGTACCAGGTCGGGGTGTCGTACATGACGGGCTTCTTCCGCCTCACGCTCGGGGGCGAGGAGCGGTTCCGTCCCCTGTTCGACGGGTCCGTCGCTCCGTCGACCACCCTCACGCCCTTCGCCGACGTGCGGGTGATGGCCACCCAGCCGCGCTCGGACACCGACCTGATCACGGACTTCGCGGGCAAGGGCGCCCGTGTGTCCGTCGAAGGCGCAGCTGTGGCGACGCCCTGCGAAGGTTCCATGCCGACGGCATCCGAACCCTCCTGCTCCTCCCACTGGGGTGGTGCGGTGCCGCACTGGAACCCCGCTTTCCTCGCGCCGTTCGTGCCGCTGTTCCCCGCGACCCGCCTGGAGTGGACCGAGGCGTCCGGCGCGAGCCTGCACGTATCCCTCGCCGCCGAGCAGCGCGACGTGCGCGACCGCGTGCAGCTGACGCTGAAGGCCGCGCCAGGCGATGACGTCGCGATGGGGACGGAATTCTCCGTGAAGCTCGTCGACGGATCCGGTGCCGAATTCTCCGTCAGCGCCTCGTCGCTCAATCCGTACGCGGTCAATCGTCTGCCCGGCGGTGCCATCGGACTCGACAAGGTCGTGCTGCAGCAGATCACCCTCCCGCTCGACCGGGTCGTGGACATCGACCTCTCCGACGTGCGAGAGGTGGTGCTGGAGCCGGGAGTCGGCGCCGACGCGTCGGCATCCGGGTCCCTTCTGCTGTCAGACCTTGCTTTCGACTCCCCGTCGGCCGGCGACCCCGATCCCGTGGCGCGCCCGGCGGTCAGCGTCGCCGAGACCCGCGTGGAGGAGGGATCCGAGCCGCGTACCGCGGCCATTGCGGTGTGGCTGGACAGGGCCTGGGACGAGCCGGTGAGCGCGTTCGTCAGCACGAACCCGGGGTCGGGTGGCGAGGCGCCCCCGGCGGGTCTCGGGGGTGAGCGCTTCACCTTCGCACCGGGCCAGACGTGTCTCCCCGTCCCTGTGCTCATCGTCGGCAACACGGATCCCTCCGCAGCGGGGGTGTCGGTCGCGGGAACCGCGGCGACGACGGGCCGGGGAGCGGTGTCGGGGTCGGGGGACTTCGCTGACATCGTGGTGCGTGAGGACGACGGCGTTCAGGGTGACGACGCCGCCCCCGTGCCGGCCTTCGGCGTGCAGGGTGACGTGTGCGCCGAACTCGCCGCCGCCCGGACGCCCGGGACGCTGGAGGTCTCGGATGCCGAGCCCCGCCGTGGTGACACGCTTCGGCTGACCGCGACCGGCTTCCGCGTCGGGGAAGCGGTCCTCGCGCAGATCGCCGGGGCGGCACTGCCGTGGGTGATCGCGGACGCGGACGGTACCGCGGTCATCGAGACGACGATCGCCGCGGACGCCGCACTGGGCGCGACGTCGGTGCGCGCGGAGGGCGCCGGCTCGGCACGCGTGCAGCAGGCGAGCGTGCGCATCGGCGCGTCGGTGCCGACCCCGACCCCGACCCCGACCACTTCGCCGGCACCCAGCCCGTCCGTGACGACGCCCCCGGTCGTCGCTGACAGTCGGGCCGGTGGAACGCTCGCGCGGTCCGGCGTGGACGGGGCGCTGTGGCTCGCGGTGGCTCTGGGAGCGGCGCTGACGGCCGCCGCCGGCGGCGCCGTGACCGTCGAGGCACGCCGCCGACGCGGGCGCTGAGGGGGCGGCGTACCGGACGCCCCGCTCGTCGAGCGATAGCATCCGATCGAAGACATGCGTCTCGAGAAGCGGTCCTGATGAAGCGTTCGTCCGTGCTCGCCGTCCTCGCCGCCGTGGTGCTCCTTTCGGCCGGGTGCGCCCCGGCCGGGACGCCGTCCACCACCGGCGGCGGCTCGGCGCCCAGCTCGGCCACCGCGGGGGGCCTGCAGGCCCTGCCGCCGACGATCCTGTCGCCGGGAGAACTCGACGGCACCGATGTGTCTGTCGTCGTCGGCACCGCTCTGGTGATCGCGGTCGAGGACGGAACCGAGGATCAGTGGCGGGGCACCACCGCTGATCCCGCGATCGCGGAGTTCTCGGCCGGCGGATCCGACGAAGGGGCGACGTTCCGGCCCGGTTTCGAGGCTCGCGCCATCGGCTCCACCGAAGCGACGCTCACCGCCCCCGACGGCGGCGAGATCCAGTTCACCATCTCGGTCGTCGCTCCCTGATCCACCGCGGCGGCCACCGCTCGCGCCGCACGCTTCAGGATGCCAACGGCCCCTCGAACACGATCGTCGCACGCTCCGCGGCCTCGTCGCGCAGGACGCGTGCGCGCACACCGTAGACCTCGGCGATCAAATCCGGGGTGAGGACCTCATCCGGGTGCCCGCCGGCCACGACGGCACCGCGTTTGAGGACGACGATGTGGTCGCAGTAGGTCGCGGCGAGATTGAGATCGTGCAGCGCGATGATGCTCGTGACCGGGAGCGCGGCGACCAGCGCGAGGATGTCGAGCTGGTGCCGGATGTCGAGGTGGTTCGTCGGTTCGTCCAGGAGCAGCTCGCGGGGTTCCTGCGCGAGCGCTCGAGCGATCTGCGCACGCTGACGCTCACCGCCGGAAAGCGTGTGCCAGAGCCGGTCCGCTTTGTCGGCGAGCCCGACGCGCGCGAGGGCGCCGTCGATGGCGGCCTCGTCCTCCGGGCTCGACCCACCCCAGATCGGGCGGTGGGGTGTGCGCCCGAGGCGCACCACGTCGCGCACGACGATGTCGGTGTCGGTCTCGGCGTGCTGCGTGACGACCGCGACCGCCCGGGCGACCTCGCGGCGTCCGCGTGTGCGCAGCGGTGCTCCGTCGAGAAGCACGTCGCCCGTATCGGGACGCGCCGCGCCCTGCAGCAGGCGCAGCAGCGAGGACTTGCCCGACCCGTTCGGCCCGAGCAGTCCCACCGTGCTGCCGGGGGCGGGCCGGAGCGAGACCCCGTCCACGACGAGCGCCCCGCCGCGGGTCCAGTGCACGTTGCGCGTCTCGAGGGTCATGCGCGCTTCCTCCGGCGGACGAGGAGCGCCACGAACACGGGCACCCCGATGATGGCGGTGCCGACGCCGACCGGCAGGGGAGTGGGGGCGAAGAGGGTGCGGGTGGCGGCATCCACCCACACCATGAACACGGCGCCCACGACGAGGGACACCGGCAGCACGCGGACGTGCCGCTGTCCGACCAGCAGTCGCACCGCGTGCGGTACGACGAGCCCGACGAAGCCCACCGCGCCGACCACGCTGACCAGCGTCGCGGTCATGAGCGCGGTGACGACCAGGAGGCCGATGCGGGTGCGGGCGACGGGGATGCCGAGCGAGGACGCCACGTCGTCGCCGAAGGCGAAGGCGTCCAACGCTCGGGCGGCGAGGAGGCACACCACCGCACCGGCCGCGACGACCGCGGCGCACAGCGCGACGTTGTCCCACCGCATGCCCTCGAGCGATCCGAGGAGCCAGAACATCACGCCTCGCGTCTCGTCGGAGTCCGCGACCGCGAACACCACCAGCGACGTCAGCGCCGAGAAGAACTGGGTGCTGGCGACGCCCGCGAGCACGACGCCGGAGGTTCCGCCCGAGGTGAACCGGGCCAACAGGAGCACGAGCCCGAAAGCGAGAAGCGCTCCGACGAACGCGCCGCCGGACAGGCCCAGGATGCCGCCGCCCACCCCGAGCACACCGATCACGACCGCGCCGGTAGAGGCGCCGGAGGACACGCCCAGTACGAACGGCTCCGCGAGCGGGTTGCGCAGGAGCGACTGCATGACGACGCCGCACAGCGAAAGGCCCGCGCCCGTGCACGCGGCGACGAGCGCCCGGGGAAGCCGCTCCTCCCAGACGATCGCGTCCTTGGCCGCGCGCACGGGGATGTCCGCGAGACCGAGGTGGTTCAGCACCACGTCGCGGACGTTGACGAGCGAGACATCGGCGGGACCGAGCGTGATCGCGACGCCGAGCGAGAGCACGAGGGCGACCGCCCCGCCGAGGGTGAGGAGAAGACCCAGCGGCATCCGCGCGCGTGCGCGCACCGGAGCCGCGACCGCGGCGCTCAGAGCGTGCTCCGGTTCTCGTCCCACCACGCGCGGATCTTCTCGAGTCCGTCGACGAAGCGGATCGAGGGGTTCATCTCAGCGCCGTGCAGCGCCAGGAAGCGCTTCTCGCGGACGGCCGTCATGGTCGAGGTCAAGGGATCGCCCTCGAGGAAGGCGATCTTGTCGTCGAGGCGGTCGCCGGGGAACCGGTCGCGCTGCAGGTCGCCGAGCACCAGGACGTCGGGGTCGGCGGCGACGACGCTTTCCCAGCCCACCGCACGCCAGTCGTCGTTCTGATCCGAGAACACGCCGGTCATGTCGGCGCTCTTGGCCAGCAGCGCGGCGGAGCCGAGGCCGCCCGCCATGTAGGGCGTCTTGGTGTCGGCGAACCAGAAGGCCACCGATCGCCCGCCGAAGTCGACGCCGTCCGTCGCCGCCGCCGCGCGTTCCTTCAGCGAGGCGATGAGCTTCTCGCCGCGCGCCGACACGTCGAAGATCGCGGCGAGGTCGCGGATCTCGCCGTACAGGACGTCTTCGGTCAGGGCGATCGTGCGCGTGCCGCCGCCGTTGATGCTCACCGCGCCCTCGCAGTCGGTGGGGGAGAGGTAGCTCTGGACGCCGGTCTCTTCGAAGCGATCGCGTGTGGCGACGCCGCCCTGGGCGAAGTGGCGACCGAACGAGGCGGTGACGAAGTCGGGATCCACGCCGAGGACGACCTCGTACGAGGGGGCGTTGTCCGCCAGGCGGGGCACGCGCGCGTTGGCGTCGGAGAGGGAGTCCAGGACGGGATCCGTCCAGGATGCCGTGCCCACCATGCGGTCGGCGAGACCGAGCGAGAGCAGGATCTCGGTGGAGTTCTGGTCGAGCGAGACGACACGCTCGGGTGCGGCGTCGACCGTGATCTCGCGCCCGCAGTTCTCGAGCGTCAGCGGGTAGGTGGTCGTCCCGTCGCCGCCGGCGGCGGCGGTCGTCTCGGGAACCGGCTCGGACGCGCCGCAGCCGGTGAGGGCGACGACGGTCGCGAGCAGAGCAGCGGGCAGAGCAAAGGCGCGGGTGTGTGGCATCCGGAATCTCCGTGGGGGCGATGGGCCGGAGCGGCGCATCGATGTTGGTAAGGCTTACCTCACTGTTTCTGGTTCTCTGCCCGAAGGTCAAATCGAAACGCCGCGCGGGGGTGGCAGCTGAGCGACGAACCACTGTTGCTTCATGTGGTTTCGTGTTGTAACGTGTGGGAATCTTCGAAGGGGATCCCGTGTACGCAATGGAGCGCCAGCAGCTCATCGAGCGCGAACTGCGCGAGATCGGACGCGTCAGCGTCGTCGACCTCGCTCGTCGCTTCGACGTCACCACCGAGACCGTTCGTCGCGACCTCGACCGCCTCGAGCGGACGGGCGCTCTGCGGCGCGTCCACGGCGGCGCCGTCGGTGTCGACCGCGCCAGCACGACCGAGGCCTCCCTGTCCGAGCGCCGTCTGCGCCAGGGTGAGGCGAAGCGCGCGATCGGTGTCGAGGCCGCCCGGCTGCTCACCCCCGGGTTCCGTGGCTCGATCTTCATCGACGCGGGCACGACCCCGGCCGCCGTCGCTGCCGAACTGCCCCAGGTCCTCAGTGGGGGCGCCGGTGGCGTCGAGATCGTCACGCACTCGCTCGAAGCAGCGCACCTGCTCGCCGGCGACGATCGCGTCTCGCTCACGGTGATCGGCGGGAAGGTCCGCGGAGTCACCGCCGCAGCCGTCGGCGCGCACACGGTGCGCTCGATCGGCGAGCTCCGGCCGGACATCGCCTTCATCGGAACCAACGGCCTGAGCGCCGGCTTCGGACTCAGCACCCCGGACCCCGAGGAAGCCGCAGTCAAGACCGCGATCATCCACGCGGCCCGGCGCGTGGTCGTCGTGGCCGATACCGCCAAATTCGGAGAGGAACTGCTCGTGCGCTTCGCCCGCCTCGATGAGATCGACGTGCTCGTCACCGACGGCACCCCTCCCGACGTCCTCGCGCAGGCCCTGGCCGACGCCGACGCCGAGGTGCGTGTCGCATGATCGTCACCCTGACCGCCAACCCGTCGGCCGACCGGGCCGTGCTCCTGCCCGGCCCGCTCGTCCCGGGTGAGGTCCAGCGCGCCGACTCCTCCCGCGAGGATGCCGGGGGCAAGGGTGTCAACGTCGCCCGCGTCGTCTCCGCCGCGGGTGCGCCTGCGCGCGCCGTCGTTCCCGTCAACGACCACGACCCGTACCGACTGCTGCTCGACGACACCGGCGTGGCGCTCGACATCGTGCCCGTCGCGGGCCGCGCCCGCGCGAACCTGACGATCACCGACCCGCTCGGCGAGACGACGAAGCTCAACCTCCCCGGCGCCCAGCTGTCGGCGGACGAGGCGGCCGCGCTCACCGCCGGCGTCGTCTGCGCGGCCGAGGGCGCGACGTGGCTCGTGCTGGCCGGTTCGCTCCCGCCCGGTGTGCCCGAGACGTTCTACGCCGACCTCATCTCCGCGGTGCGCGCGCGCTGGGGCTCCGTCGCCCCGCGGATCGCCGTGGATGCGTCGGGCCCGGCCCTGGCCGCGGTCGTCGCCACCGCGCGCCCCGACCTCATCAAGCCGAACCACGAAGAGCTCGCCGAACTGGTCGGCGAGGACGCGGCGGTCGACGACGACGTGATCGGCGCGGCGACGCGCCGGGCGGCCGCTCTCGTCCCCGAGCGGGTGGCATCCGCTCTCGTCACACTCGGTGCCGATGGCGCGCTCCTCTTCGACGCCGATGGCGCGTGGCGGGGACGCGCCCCCAAGATCCAGGTCGCGAGCACGGTCGGCGCGGGCGACAGCTCGCTCGCCGGCTACCTGCTCGCCGACCTCGAAGGGGCGACCGCCCCCGACCGTCTCGCCCGCAGCATCGCGTACGGCGCAGCTGCGGCGACCCTGCCGGGGACGCAGGCCCCGACACCGGCGGATCTGCCCTCGGGCCCGATCGCCGTGACCGCTTTCTCCACCTCCACCGCAACATCCTGACCACGAAAGGTCACAAGACAATGTCCGAGATCATCACACCGGAGCTCGTCAGCCTCGACGCGCCCCTGGGGGCCGACAAGCAGTCGGTCATCCGTGCTCTGGCCGAGCGCGTCGTCGCGCAGGGCCGCGCGACCAGTGCGCAGGAGCTCTTCGACGACGCCTGGGCCCGCGAACAGAAGGACGAGACCGGACTCCCCGGCGGCATCGGCATCCCGCACGCGCGCAGCGCCTCGGTCACCGAGCCGACGCTCGCCTTCGCCCGTCTGACGCCCGGCGTCGACTTCGGTGCTCCCGACGGGCCCGCCGACATCGTGTTCCTCATCGCGGCGCCCGCCGGAGCCGACGAGGCGCACCTGGCGGTGCTGTCGCAGCTCGCCCGCAGCCTCATGAAGCCCGAGTTCACAGCGGGACTCCGCTCCGCCGTGAGCCCCGCCGACGCGGTGCGCATCATCACGGATGCCGTGACCCCCGCGCCCGCTCCGGCCGAGGCCCCCGCGCCCGCTCCCGCCGCGGCGACCCGCGCCGAGGCCCGCACGGCCACCGCGACGAAGACGACGAAGATCGTCGCCGTCACCGCGTGCGCCACCGGCATCGCGCACACGTTCATGGCCGCCGATGCGCTCACCGCCGCGGGCCTCGAGGCCGACGGCGTCGAGCTCGTCGTCGAGCCGCAGGGGTCGAGCGGCTACAAGGCCCTGCCGCAGAGCGTCATCGACGACGCCGACGCCGTGATCTTCGCCGTCGACGTCGACGTCCGCGAGCCCCAGCGCTTCGCGGGCAAGCCCGTCGTGCGCGCCGGTGTGAAGCGCGGCATCGAGCAGCCGAAGCAGCTCATCGCCGAGGCCGTCGCGGCGTCGCAGAACCCGAACGCCGCGCGCGTGCAGGGCGGTGCCGCCGGTGCCTCGGCGTCGGACGCCCCCGTCGCCCAGCAGTCCGTGGGTCGCCGCATCCAGCGCTGGCTCCTCACCGGTGTCAGCTACATGATCCCGTTCGTCGCCGGTGGCGGTCTGCTCATCGCCCTGGGCTTCCTGCTCGGCGGTTACCAGGTCACGCAGAACGCGGCCAACGTCATCATCCAGAACTCGCTGTGGGACCTCCCGACCGAGGGCATCACCTCGCCGCTCGGACCGGTGGGTCAGTACCTCGGTTCGGTCGCCTTCATGATCGGTGCGACGTCGATGGGCTTCATCGTCGCCGTGCTCGCGGGCTTCATCGCGTACGCGATCGCCGACCGTCCCGGTATCGCCCCCGGCTTCGTCGCCGGTGCCGTCGCCGTGCTCATGAACGCCGGCTTCATCGGCGGCATCATCGGCGGTCTTCTCGCCGGTTTCATCGCGTGGTGGCTCGGCCGCTTCGACGCACCCCGCTGGTTGCGCGGACTGATGCCCGTCGTCATCGTGCCGTTCCTCGGCTCGATCTTCGCCTCGGGCTTGATGATCCTCTTCCTCGGCCGCCCGATCGCCGCCCTCATGGCGGCGCTCACCGAGGGCCTCACCTCGCTCGCGGCGTCGAGCGCCGGTGCCATCGTGCTCGGTGTCATCCTCGGCCTCATGATGTGCTTCGACCTCGGTGGACCCGTCAACAAGGTCGCGTACGTCTTCGCGACGACGGGCCTGGCCGCGGCGACCCAGACCAACACCGCGCCGTACCTGATCATGGCCGCCGTCATGGCCGCGGGCATGGTGCCGCCGCTCGCGATGGCCCTGGCATCCACGGTCCTGGCCCGGGGCAAGTTCACGCCGGTCGAGCGCGAGAACGGTGCGGCCGCGTGGCTGCTCGGCGCCTCCTTCATCTCCGAGGGCGCGATCCCGTTCGCCGCGGCCGACCCGCTGCGCGTCATCCCCGCCTCGATGGTGGGCGGCGCGATCACGGGAGGCCTCAGCATGCTGTTCGCCGTGCAGTCGTACGCGCCGCACGGCGGGGTGTTCGTCTTCTTCGCGATCAACCCGTTCTGGGGTTTTGCCCTCGCAATCGCGGCGGGTACGGTCGTGACGGCGCTGCTCGTCGTCGCTCTCAAGCGCATCGGTCGCCGCACCCAGGACTCCGCCGTCACCGAGGCCGCTCCGGCCGCCTCCGTCGCCGCCTAAGCCCCCATCGGTTCGAAAGGAATCACCATGGCAGAACGTCAGGCCACCATCGCCAGCAGCTCCGGACTCCACGCCCGTCCCGCGAAGCTGTTCGTGCAGGCCGTGCAGGAGAAGAAGATCCCCGTCACCATCTCGGCCGACGGCGGCGCCGACCTCAACGCCGGCAGCATCCTCTCGCTCATGGGTCTCGGCGCCGGTCACGGCACCGTCGTGACGCTGAAGGCCGAGGGCGAGGGCGCCGAGCAGGCGCTCGACGAGCTCGTCGCCCTGCTGGAGACGGACCTCGACGCGCAGTAAGCCTCTCTGCACGAAACACCGGATGCCACGGCCCCAGGGGTCATGGCATCCGGTGTTTCCGTGTGCGGGCGGCACAACTCCTGCAGGAACCCGGCCGCGCGGGTGTCGTGGGCAGCAGACGCCGGTTCTGCCGGAGTTGTGCGGCTCAGACCTCGGTCGAGTCGCCGGGCTGCAGATCGACGAAGGTCCCGCCGTTCTGCTCGACGGCCCAGGTAAGGCGGGCGTTGCCCATCTGCTTTCCGGCGACGGAGAGGGTCATGTCGTGGGTGGCGAAGGCGCGCGCGGGCTTGACCGCGAGCACGAAGTCCATCGCCTCGGAGATCTTGAGCCACGGCGCGCCGACGGGAGCGGCGAGGAGCGCGACCTCGGTGTGCTTCGGAACGGCGTACGAATCGCCCGGGTAGTACAGCGCGTCGTTGACGAGCACGCCGACGTTGTCGACGACGGGGATCGACTCGTGGATGACCTCATGGCGGCCGCCGAAGAACTTCAGGTGGAACGGGGCGAGGTCCAGGGTGTCGCCGGGGTTCACCGCCGCGATCTCGAAGCCGGCGGCGGCCTTCTGCACGCCTTCCGGGCCGTAGATCGGCACGCCCGGGTGCGCCTTCTGCAGGCGGGTGAGGTGCTCGGGCGTCCAGTGGTCGGGGTGCTCGTGCGTGATGACGACGCCGACGAGGCCCGTGAGGTCCTCGAGCGGCGAAGTGAAGCTGCCGGGGTCGATGACGAGGGTGTGGCCCGCCTCGGCGACGACGAGGGCGGCGTGTTCGTGTTTGGTGACCTGCATGCCGTCGAGTCAACTCCGCGGCGGGGGAGGCTGCAACCGCTGGACGGGGAGCGATCCGGATGCCAGGGGATGAACGTCTTGCGTCCGCCCTTCCCTTCGGGCCGGTCCCGCGATACGGTGGGCCGGACACGCCCGGGCTGCGAGTCATTCGCGGCCCGATTTGTCGTGCGCCGCATCCGTAGTGCATACTTGAACGGTTGCGACGCGGCCCCATCGTATAGCGGCCTAGTACGCCGCCCTCTCACGGCGGTAACGCGGGTTCGAATCCCGCTGGGGTCACCAACATGAGAAAGAGCCTCGACCGAATGGTCGGGGCTCTTTCGTTGCGTCGGCACGCCCGCGCACGGGGCGCGAACGGAATCGGATGCCGTGAACGTGGCATCCGATCGCGTCGAGGCGATTACCCCTCGTTGCTCGCGCGTCGCCGGCGGATCAGCCGCCGCACGCCCCACACGATCACGAAAGCCACCGCGCCCACGGCGATCCACGGCAGCAGGAACCCGAGTCCGATCACGGTTCCGTTGAGTGTTGCGACGAGGCCGTTCCACCCGGCCACGAGCCCGTCGCCGAAGCCGGCGGGGTCGGCGGCCACCGTCTGCGAGCGCTCGGTCAGCTGAACGCTGAGCGACGACATCGCCACTTGCGATTCGATGGAGTTCAGCACCTGCCGGTCGGAGTCGAGCTGCGCCTGCCGCTCCGCGAGCGCGGATTCGGCGGCGATGAGGTCGGACACCGACCCGGCCTGCGCCATGAGCTCGGTGAGACGGGCGACGGATGCCTCGCCGGCGGCGACGCGAGCCCGGAGGTCGACCGTCTGCTCGGTGACGTCGGAGCGGTTCACGCTCGTCGCCGTCACATCGCCCACGGCGGAGAGGCCGTCCATCACCGAGGCGAGCGCATCGGCGGGGACCCGGACCGTGATCCACGCCGACGACGCGGTCGGCTGCGACATCCCGCCGTCGAGCGGGACGACGCCGATGCCCCCGCCCAGCTGCGACGACTCCACGTATCCACCGGCCGAGGTGGCGGCATCCGAGATCTTCGCGATCGCGGCGGTGACGTCGTCCACCGCGACCGTGCTCGATCCGGTGGCGACGATGTCGCGCGACGCCGATCCATCGACGCCGGATGCGGCCGACGCGTCGCCAGAGATCGCGGCACCGCTCATGTCGCGGAGGCCTTCCGCCGATTCGCCGGTGCTCAGACCGGGGACGGCCGCGCCTCCCGCTTCGCTCACGCCCACGACGGACGAGCCGCCGGTGCTCGTCGGCGACGTCAGGGCCGGGCCGACGACGGCGGCCACGACGACGACGGCCGCTGCGGCGCCGACGCCCGTCCACACGGCGCGGCGGCGGCGCCGACGTGCGGTCCGCTCGTCGGCGATCCGGGCGAAGACGGCGGTCTCGATGGCATCCACCCGGTCGTCGCGGAGCGGGGGGAGGGTGGGCGTGGTCATGGGGTCTCCGTCTCCATCGCGGTGGCGCGCACCCGGGAACGGATGCGGGAGAGGCGGTTGCGCACGGTGCCGTGGGACACCCCCAGGGACTCCGCCGCCGCTTGATAGCCGTAGCCTTCGGCGGCGCAGAGTCGGAAGATCTCCCGGTCGAGCTCGCCGAGACCTTCGACGGCGGCGAGGATCGCTCCGACCGTCTCGGCCTCGACGACCTGCTTCTCGACGTCGACGATCGCGGGGATGCTCTCGTCGAGCTCGGCGGTCGCTCCGTGTCGACGCCGCGACCGCAGCCGGTTCTGCGCCTGCAATCGGCACACCGTCGCGAGCCACGGCAGCAGGGACGCGCCCTCGAGTCGAAGCTGCGGGATCTTCCGCCAGGCGACGACGAACGTCTCCTGCACGACATCCTCCGCGTCGTTCTCGTCGTGGACGAGCCCGAAGGCGATCCAGTACACCGGCCGCGCGTAGGCGCGATAGAGCGCCCGGAACGCCACCTCCGACCCACCGGCGGCGCGCGCGACCAGCGCCCTGTCGTCGATCACGTCGTCGGTCATGGCATCCGTTCTTCCTGTCGGGCACCCGTGTGAGCACTCTCTCACTCAGAGGTGTCCGCGCGCGCCGGATCGTCTCACGCCGATCGTCGGCCGGGATGCCGGGCGCCCGGGCCGGCGGATAGACTTCAGCGTTTCCCCCGACGAAAGGCCCGCCATGGAGCTGCAGCTGGATCCGGTGTTCCAGACCGTCACCCTCGTGGTGCTGGTGTTGATCCTGGCCGCGGATCTGCTCATCATCCTCGCGCGACCCCACATCCCCTCGCCGAAGGAATCGACGCTCTGGGTGGTGTTCTACGTCGTGCTGGCGCTGGCCTTCGCGGGCGTCCTGGCGATCGCGGCCGGGGGAGAGGTCGCGGGTCAGTTCGTCGCGGGCTGGCTCACCGAATACAGCCTGTCGATCGACAACCTCTTCGTCTTCGTCCTGATCATGGGCCAGTTCGCGGTACCGCGCCGGTATCAGCAGGAAGTGCTGATGGTGGGCATCATCATCGCCCTGATCCTGCGCGGCGCGTTCATCCTCGTCGGGGCCACGATCATCGAGAACTTCAGCCCGATCTTCTATCTCTTCGGCGCGTTCCTTATCTACACGGCGATCCGGCAGGCGTTCCCCGGCGATGACCACGACGACGACACCCAGAAAGAGAACCTCGTCGTCCGGATGCTGCGCCGGGTGCTGCCGATCAGTGACACCTACGACGGCAAGAAGGTCCTCACGCGGGTGGGCGGCAAGCGCATCTTCACGCCGATGATCATCGTCTTCGCGGCGATCGGTGTCACCGACCTGTTGTTCGCCATCGACTCGATCCCGGCGATCTTCGGCATCACGCAGAGCCCGTTCATCGTGTTCACGGCAAACCTCTTCGCCCTCATGGGCCTGCGCCAGCTGTACTTCCTGCTCGGCGACCTGCTCGAGCGTCTGCGGTTCCTGCACTACGGCATCGCGTTCATCCTCGCGTTCATCGGCGTGAAGCTCGTGCTGCACGCGATGCACGTGAACGAGCTGCCGTTCCTCAACGGCGGCGAGCCGATCGAGTGGGCGCCCGAGATCTCGACGTGGGTCTCGCTCGCGGTGATCGTGCTGTCGATGGCGGTCGCCACGATCGCGAGCCTCGTCGTTTCGCGTCGCGAACCCGCCGCGGCCGGCCCGCGGGATGCGGCCGCGCGGGTCGCCGACGAGAAGGGCACGCCTCCGACGGTGGAGCAGCCGGACCGCGACTGAGGTTCTGTGCGCGGAGCGCGGCGTCGCCGGTCAGAACGCGTGCAGGTTGCCGCGCAGGCCGCCCTCGACGTATTCCTCGCGCAGGATGCCGCGGCGCCGCAGGATCGGCACGAGGTCGTCGAGCACTCGGTGCACGGTGACGGGGTGCAGATCGCCCCACAGCAGCACTCCGTCGTTGCCCCAGTCGCCGAGCTGCTCGATGCGGTCCGCGAACTCGTCGGCCGTGCCGACGAAACCGGACCCGTCGCTCAGTCGCCCCAGGCGGGCGTGCGCGGCGAGGATCGCGCGGAGCGGCGCGTCGGGCTCGTGCGCCCCGACCAGTCGTCGGATGCTGCCCTCGGACACGTGCTCGCCGAAGATCGCCCGGTCCAGCGGGGCGTCGAGGTCCAGCCCGGTGAGGTCGGTTTCGAGGTCGCTGGACTGCTTGCGGGCGATGGCCGACAGCGCGGCCTCGTCGGGGTGAGCGGATGCCGCGACGAGCCGGTCGGCTTCCTCCGCCGACGACACGAGCACCGGCTGGATGGCGAAGAGGATCTTGATGTCGTGGGGCGAACGTCCGGCGGCTTCGGCGGCGGCGTGGATGCGTCCGCGATAGGCGCGGATGCTCTGCTCGTCGAGGGGCGCGAGCGCCAACTGGACGTCGGAGTTCGCGCCGGCGAACGCCAGTCCGCGGCCGGAGCCACCGGGCGAGACGATCGCGGGCTCGCCGTCGGTGAACGGCACCGCGTTCAGCGGGCCGTCGAAGCCGAAGTACTCGCCGCGGTGCTGCGCCGCGGCGAGGCGCGTGCCGTCGGCGTACACGCCGGACTCCTCGTCCTCGACGAGCGCGCCCTCACCCCAGCTGCGCCAGAGCGTCCGCAGCCCGTCGAGCCATTCCTCGGCGCGGTCGTACGCGGCGTCGTGGCCGAGCTGCGGTGCCGTGGAGAAGTGTCGCGCGCTGCCGGTGTCGGTCACGACGTTGAGTCCGAGGCGGTGGCCGCTCAAGTGCTGGAGCGTGGCGAACTGCCGGGCGGCGGTGTACGGGAGGTACGCGGCCGGGTTGACCGTCGGCACGACGCCGAGGTGCCGGGTCGCCGCGAAGAGGTAGGGGGCCAGCAGAAGCGGATCGTGCTTGGGGCCACCGAAGGCGTGCCGGACGCGGAGATCGATCGTCTCGGCGCTGCCGAGCGACGGCGCGTCCTCGATGATGAGCAGGTCGAACCCGGCCTGCTCGAGCGTGCGCGCGGAGTCCTGGTACAGACCGGGTTCGGTCCAGCGGTGGTTCCACCGCAAGTACGGGTGCCCCCAGCCGTGCGGGCCGAATCCGCGAGCGAGGAACCACCCGAAGTGCTGCAGACGGCTCACAGGACCACGACCTCTCGCACGTCGCCGGCTCGGGTCGCCGAGACGATCCCGTCCAGGGCCTGCGCGAGGTCGGCGAGGATGTCGTCGATGTCCTCGATGCCGATCGAGAGGCGGATCGTCCCCGGGAAGACTCCGGCCCGCTCGCGTTCGGCCACGGTGCGGCCCGCGTGGCTGGTGCTCTGGGGGTGCAGGACGAGCGAGCGCACGTCGCCGAGGTGGGTCATGTGCGTGATCAGACGCACCGATTGCACGACGTGCCGCGCCGCCTCGAGCCCGCCGCGGAGGGTCACGGTGAACACCGAGCCGCTCCCGCGCGTGAGGTAGCGCCGCCCCAGCTCGTGATGCGGGTGGGAGGGGAGCCCGACGTAGTCGACGCGCTCGACCTCGGGACGCCCCTCGAGCCACCGGGCGACCGCGAGCGCGTTGGCGGACTGCCGCTCGACGCGCAGGCTCAGCGTCTCGACGCCCTGGCCGATGAGGAAGGCGTTCAGCGGCGACGGCGATGGGCCGAAGCGCGGGGCGACGCTCTCACGGAAGTACGCTCCGCGCGCCCGGGGCCCGTGCTTCTCGGCATAGCTCGCGCCGCCGAGGCGGTCGGCGCCGACGAGGTGGGGGAACACGTGCCCGGACGCCGCGGCGTCGAAGCGTCCGTCGTCGACGATGACGCCGCCGAGTACCGCGCCCTGCCCGGCGAGGAACTTGCTCGCCGAATGCACCACGACGGCCGCGCCGTGCTCGATCGGCCGCAGCAGGTACGGCGTCGTGAAGGTGCTGTCGACGACGAGCGGGATGCCGTGCTCCGCGCCGACCGCAGCGACGGCGGCGACGTCGAGGACGTGATTGCGGGCATTGGAGAGCGTCTCGGCGAACAGCGCCTTCGTGCGCGGGGTGATCGCGGCTCGCCACGCGTCGAGGTCGTCGGTGTCGACGAAGGTCGTCTCGATCCCCAGACGCGCGAGGTTGTCCAGGAGCAGTCCGCGCGTGCCTTCGTAGATGTGCTCCGAGACGACGAGGTGGTCGCCCGCTCCTGCGAGGCCGAGGAGCGCGACGGTGACGGCCGCCTGGCCGCTCGAGACGAGGATCGCCTGGTCTCCGCCTTCGAGCGAAGCGAGGCGTTCTTCGACGGCCTGCACGGTGGGGTTGCCCGTACGGGTGTACCCGAAGCCGCTGCCCGTGGAGAAGTGGGCTGCCGACTCGTCGAGATCCGAGAACGTGAAGCCCGCCGTGAGGTAGATGGGCGTGGCCCGGGGCGATGCGGGGGCGGCGGACGAGCCCACGTGCACCTGACGGGTCGAGAAACCGGTGTCTTCCTGTGCGCCCATGCGGGACTCTCCTTCCAACGGCGGTGGCGACAGGCTCGCACGGCGACCCGGCCGCCACCCAAACGTGCGGCGCCGTGTTACGCGGAGGGGCGTGCTCGGCCCGGTGGTATCGTGGCGACGTGCGGATCGCCGGCCTCCTCCTTAGCGGCCGCGACGAGACCTTGTTCTAGGCCTTTCTCGTCGCGGAGTTCGTCGCGGGCCTCACATCCCATCCGAGGAGAAACGCAAGTCTCATGAGCACGACATCGATCGACGGCATCCACATTCCCGATCGCCCGCGGACCCTGGCCGAGAAGGTCTGGGACGACCACCTGGTCGTCAAGGGCGAGGACGGTCAGCCCGATCTCATCTACATCGACCTCCACTTGGTCCACGAGGTGACGAGCCCGCAGGCGTTCGACGGCCTGCGCGCCGAGGGCCGCCCGGTCCGCCGCCTCGATCTCACGATCGCGACCGAGGACCACAACACCCCGACGCTCGACATCGACAAGCCGATCGCCGACCTCACCAGCCGGACGCAGATCGAGACGCTGCGCCGCAACGCCGCCGAGTTCGACGTCCGCATCCACTCGCTGGGCGACAAGGAGCAGGGGATCGTCCACGTCGTCGGCCCGCAGCTGGGGCTGACGATGCCCGGCATCACCGTCGTCTGCGGCGACAGCCACACCTCGACGCACGGCGCGTTCGGGGCCATGGCCTTCGGTATCGGCACGAGCGAGGTCGAGCACGTCCTGGCGACCCAGACGCTGCCCCTCAAGCCCTTCAAGACGATGGCGATCACCGTCGAGGGAGAGCTGAAGCCCGGCGTCACCGCGAAGGACATCATCCTCGCGATCATCGCCAAGATCGGCGCGAACGGCGGCCAGGGCTACGTCCTGGAGTTCCGCGGCAGCGCGATCCGCTCCCTCTCGATGGAGGGGCGCATGACGATGTGCAACATGTCGATCGAAGCCGGTGCTCGCGCCGGCATGATCGCCCCCGACGAGACGACCTTCGCCTACGTCAAGGACAAGCCGCACGCCCCGCAGGGTCAGGACTGGGAGGACGCCGTCGCCTACTGGCGCACGCTCCCCAGCGACGAGGGCGCCGTCTACGACGCCGAGGTGTTCCTGGATGCCGCCGAGCTCGAGCCCTTCGTCACGTGGGGCACGAACCCCGGTCAGGGCGTTTCGCTCTCGGACGTCGTGCCGACCCCCGCCGACATCATCGACGCGAACGAGCGTGCGGCGGCCGAGCGGGCGCTGGAGTACATGGACCTGCAGGCCGGGACCCCGATGAAGGACATCCCCGTGGATGCCGTCTTCATGGGCTCCTGCACGAACAGCCGCATCGAAGACCTGCGGGCGTTCGCGTCCGTCATCCAGGGCCGCACGAAGGCGGAGAACGTCCGTGTCATGGTCGTGCCCGGCTCGGCGCGCGTGCGCCTGGAAGCCGAGGCGGAGGGTCTGGACAAGGTGTTCACCGCGTTCGGGGCCGAGTGGCGCTTCGCGGGCTGCTCGATGTGCCTGGGCATGAACCCCGACCAGCTCGCACCGGGCGAGCGGTGCGCGTCGACGTCGAACCGCAACTTCGAGGGGCGCCAGGGCAAGGGCGGACGCACCCACCTGGTCTCGCCGCTCGTGGCAGCGGCGACCGCGGTGCGCGGGACCCTCTCGAGCCCCGCCGACCTCGATCCGCTGCCCGCGGAGACCGTTTCGACCGGGGCGGAGGCCTGACATGGAGAAGTTCCACACGCACACCGGGATCGTCGCGCCGCTGAAGCGGTCCGCCGTCGACACCGACCAGATCATCCCCGCCGTGTACCTCAAGCGCGTCACCAAGACCGGTTTCGAGGACGCGCTGTTCGCCAACTGGCGCCAGGATCCCGCGTTCGTGCTGAACCAGGACGCCTACCGCTCGGCATCCGTGCTCGTCGCCGGCCCCGACTTCGGCACCGGCTCCAGCCGCGAACACGCCGTGTGGGCCCTGCGCGACTACGGGTTCCGCGTCGTGCTGAGCCCGAAGTTCGCGGACATCTTCCGCGGCAACTCCGGCAAGCAGGGGCTCGTCACGGGCGTGATCTCGGAAGACGACGTCGAGCGGCTCTGGTCGGCGGCCGAGGCGCAGCCGGGCGTCGAGATGACGGTCGACCTCGAGGCCAAGACCGCCACGCTCGGCGACCTCCGAGTCTCGTTCGAGATCGACGATTACACTAGGTGGCGGCTTCTCGAAGGGCTCGACGACATCGGGCTCACTCTGCGTGACGAAGACAAGATCGCGCAGTTCGAGGCGCGCCGCGAGGCATGGCGGCCGCGGACCCTTCCGGTCCGCTAAGCCCGGCCGGTCCGATCGGGCCGTTCCGCCGCCCCTCGTCCACGAAGTGAGGTCCACCCCCCTATGAGCACACTCGTCACCGATTCCGGAGACCAGATCCCCGGACAGCCGGACTGGGAAGCGGCCGAGACCCTCGTGATCCGCGGCGGACGCCCGTTGCGCGGGACGGTCGAGGTCAAGGGGGCCAAGAACCTCGTCACGAAGGCGATGGTGGCGGCGCTCCTCGGCGACACCACCAGCACGCTGCGCGACGTCCCGATGATCAGCGACGTCAAGGTCGTGCGCTCGCTCCTCGAGGTGCACGGCGTCACCGTGACCGAAGGGGACGAAGAGGGAACGCTCCACCTCGACCCCTCGGGCGCGGTCGCCGCGCACTTCGAAGAGATCGACGCCCACGCCGGCGCGTCGCGCATCCCGATCCTCTTCTGCGGACCGCTCCTGCACCTCCTCGGTGAGGCGCTCATCCCCGACCTCGGCGGATGCCGCATCGGCGACCGTCCGATCAACTTCCACATGGATGCGCTCCGCGCGTTCGGTGCCGTCGTCGACAAGAGCTACGAGGGCATCCGCATCACCGCCCCGAACGGGCTGCACGGCGCCAACATCACGCTGCCGTACCCGAGCGTGGGCGCGACCGAGCAGGTCCTGCTCACCGCGGTGCGCGCGAAGGGCGTCACGGAGCTTCGCAACGCCGCGATCGAGCCCGAGATCATGGATCTCATCGCGGTGCTGCAGAAGATGGGCGCGATCATCTCGTACGAGCCCAACCGCGTCATCTTCATCGAGGGTGTCGACCGTCTCGACGGCTACGACCACCGCGCGATCTTCGACCGCAACGAGGCCGCTTCGTGGGCCTGTGCGGCCCTGGCCACCGACGGTGAGATCTTCGCCAAGGGCGCGCGCCAGCAGGACATGCTGACGTTCCTCAACGTCTTCCGCAAGGCCGGCGGCTGGTTCGACGTGCGCGAGGACGGCATCCTGTTCCGCCGTGGCGGCGACCTCAAGCCCGTCATGGTCGAGACCGACGTGCACCCCGGCTTCATGACCGACTGGCAGCAGCCGCTCATCGTCGCCCTGACGCAGGCCCACGGCGTCTCGACCGTGCACGAGACGGTGTACGAGAACCGCCTCGGCTTCACCCAGGCGCTCAACAAGATGGGGGCCGACATCGTCGTGCACCCGACGGGCCTGGACAGCGCCGACCGGCGCGTGCCGCGACGCGACCTCGAGCAGGCCGCCGTGATCACCGGCCCGACGCCCCTGCACGGCGCCGACGTCGAGGTGCCCGACCTGCGCGGAGGCTACAGCTACGTCATCGCGGCTCTGGCTGCCGAGGGCGAGTCGACGGTGCGCAACATCGGCATCATCCGCCGTGGATACGAGAAGTTCCTCGAGAAGCTGACCGCTCTCGACGCTGACTTCGACGTCGTGGGCTGACCCGTGGCGGTCTCTCCGGAGAAGAGCCGGCCGAGCGCCTTCTGGCCTCTCGCCGCGATCGTGGTGCCGCTGGTGGGCCTGTTCGCGCGGATCGAGATGCGCGGCGTCGAGAACCTTCCGCGCGACGGCGCGTACGTGCTCGCCCCCAACCACAATTCGGAGTTCGACCCGCTCGTGGTCGCGGTGGCCGTGTGGCGCGCCGGACGCGCGCCGCGCTTCCTCGCAAAAGAGAGTCTGTTCCGCGTGCCGGTGCTCGGGGCCGCGCTCCGCGCGACGGGCATGGTCCCGGTGCCCCGGGCCTCGACGAGCGCCAACCAGTCGATCACGGCCGCTCAAGAGATCGCCCGCGACGGCCGCGGCGTGATCGTCTACCCCGAGGGGACGCTCACCCGCGACCCGGAGCTGTGGCCCATGCGCGGCAAGACCGGTGCGGTCCGCCTCGCCCTCGGCGGCGACCTGCCGTTGATCCCGATGGCGCAGTGGGGCGTGCAGGAGATCCTTCCGCGCTACGGCAAGCTGCGCTTCCCGCGCCGCTCGCGCGTGATCGTCGAGTTCGGCCCGGCGATCGATCTGTCCGAGCATCTGGCCACTCCCTCGCAGCCGGCGACCCTGACGCGCGCCACCGATACGCTCATGGCGCGCATCGCCGAGATGCTGTCGGGACTGCGCGGTCTTCCCGCACCGGCTGAGCGCTGGAACCCGTCGCAGCACGGGCAGAACGAAACGGGGCGCCTTGAGTCGTAAGAGCGAGGCCCCCGGGCCCAAGGTCGCCGTCATCGGTGCGGGCAGCTGGGGCACGACCTTCGGCAAGATCCTCGCCGACGGCGGGGCGTCCGTCGTGATGTGGGCCCGTCGGCCCGAGTTGGCCGCCGAGATCACCGAGTCCAAGCGCAACAGCCGGTACCTGTCCGGGATCAACCTCCCGCGCACGATGACCGCGACCACGAGCCTCGCGGAAGCCCTCGACGGCGCGGAGCAGGTGTACCTGTCGATCCCGAGCCAGGCGCTGCGCGAGAACCTCGCTGCCGTGAAGCCGCTCGTCTCGCACACCGACGCGCCGATCGTGTCGTTGATGAAGGGCGTCGAGAAGTCGTCCGGGCTGCGGATGAGCCAGGTCATCGAACAGGTGCTCCTGTGCGACCCGAGCCGCGTCGCGGTGGCATCCGGCCCGAACCTCGCGCTCGAGATCGCGCGCGAGCAGCCGACGGCCGCCGTCATCAGCTCCTTGAGCCCCGAGACGGCCGAGGCCGTGGCCCGGCGCGCGCGCAACCGCTACTTCCGGTCCTTCGTGAACACCGACGTCATCGGTACCGAATTCGGCGGTGTGCTGAAGAACCTGATCGCGGTCGCGATCGGCATCGTCGACGGCGTCGGGTACGGCGAGAACACCAAGGCCTCGATCATCACGCGCGGACTGGTCGAGATGACGGACTTCGCGGTGGCACAGGGCGCCCAGCCCGAGACGCTGCAGGGGCTCGCGGGCCTCGGCGACCTCATCGCCACGTGCCAGTCGCCGCTCAGCCGCAACAACACCGCCGGGCGCCTGCTCGGCCAGGGCTACGGCTATCAGGACGTGGTCAAGCAGATGCAGCAGACCGCCGAGGGCTTGGCATCCGTCGCCCCGGTTCTGCAGCTCGCGCGCGAGGTCGGCGTCGACATGCCGATCGTGCGCCAGGTGAAGATGGTGCTCGACGGCACCATGGATCCGCGCGACATCGCGCCCCATCTCACGACCGACGACGACCAGCCGCAGGGCGAGAGGACGCAGAATGACCAGACCGGCGGTGGTGGTGCTCTTCGGCGGGCGCTCCAGCGAGCATTCGATCAGTTCCGCCACGGCGGGAGGGGTGCTGCGGGCGATCGATCGTGAGCGCTTCCGCGTGATCCCGGTCGGGATCACGCGTGACGGTGCGTTCGTCCTCGAAGACGACGACCCCGACAAGTTCGCGCTCATCCCCGACGCCCTCCCCGAGGTCGTCGACAACGGCAGCCGCGTGCGTCTGCCGGAGTCGGTGCTCTCACGCGAGTGGACCGTGACGGATGCCGCGGGCGAGCGCTCCCTCGGCGAGGTCGACGTCGTCCTGCCGATCCTGCATGGCCGCTTCGGCGAGGACGGCACGGTCCAGGGACTCCTCGAGCTCCTCGGCATCCCGTACGCCGGCGGCGGCGTGCTCATGTCGGCGATCGGCATGAACAAGCACGTGACCAAGCGCGTGCTGCGTTCGGCCGGCGTGCCGGTGGTGCCGTGGGTCGCCGTGACGCGCGCGGATCTCACGCGCGATCGCGACCTGTGGGAGCGGCGCATCCGCGCGCTCGACCTGCCGGTGTTCGTCAAGCCGAACGAAGCGGGCTCGAGCGTCGGCGTGACGAAGGTCTCTCGCTGGGAAGATCTGGATGCCGCCCTCGAGACGGCGTTCGCCGAGGACCGTCTGGTCCTGGTCGAGCAGGCCATCGTGGGCCGCGAGCTGGAGTGCGGCGTGCTGCCCGGCCGCGACGGCGGACCGGTGCGCGTGAGCGTGGCCGGCGAGATCGTCGTCACGGGTCGGGAGTTCTACGACTTCGAGGCGAAGTACCTCGACGCCCCCGGTGTCGACCTCGTGTGCCCCGCCGACCTGCGCGACGGTGAGCTCGCCGAGATGCAGCGGATCGCGGCGCAGGCGTTCGAGGCGCTCGGCGGCGAGGGACTCGCGCGGGTCGACTTCTTCTACACGGGGACGGAGTTCTACGTCAACGAGGTCAACACGATGCCGGGGTTCACCCCGATCTCGATGTTCCCCACGTGCTGGATCGCCTCGGGGCTGTCCTACCCCGATCTGATCAGCGACCTCCTCGACGCCGCCCTCGGTCGAGACTGACGCGCCCCGAGAGGCTTACGGTGCGGGCGTCGGCGTCGGCGTCTGCAGGTCGGATGCCGAACTGCACACCGATCCGGTCGCGGGCAGGTAGTCGCGGATGAGTGGCGCGAGGGCCTGAGCGATGTCGGCGCTGCTCGCCTCGGCGTAATCGAGGTAGATCTGCACGGCGGGCTCCCGCCCGAACGTCGTGAGCGTGTACCGGTTCTGGTCGGCCTGCGACTCGTCGACGAGCCAATCCACGCCGTCGAACGGGCGGCAGGGGAGCGTCGAGGGTCCGGGTGCCTCGAGCCCGCACGTGAGGAGGATGCTCGCCGGATCGCCCCAGGCCCCGGTCGCCTGCGCGTCGGTCCAGCGGCGCTCCTGGCCCGAGATGCTCTGGGGCAGGCGCGAGATGATCTCGGCGCACGCGGGGTCGTTCGCGCCCTTGGCCGGCTGCATCGCGACCGTCGTGCTGCACGCGGCGAGTCCCGGCAGCAGAGCGAGAACGGCGATCAGCGCGAGGGAGCGAAAGGAGCGGGGCACCCCTCCAGGCTAATAGCGTGGGGAGGTGACCGACGCCGAGACCACCGTGGGAGAACTGTCCGAGGGGCAGGTGCTCCGCGGCATCCTGGACCGCCTTCCCGCTTCGACCGCGCTCATCGGGCCGGGCGACGACGCCGCGGTGCTCGCGATGCCCGACGGGCGGGTCGTCGCCACGACCGACACGCTCGTGCACGGTCCGGACTTCCGACTGGCCTGGTCGTCGGCGTTCGACCTGGGGTACAAGTCGGCGGCGGTGAATCTCGCCGACGTCGCGGCGATGGGTGCGCGACCGGTCGCGCTGCTCGTCGCGCTGGCGATGCCCGATGACACGCCGGTGACGTTCGTCCGGGGTCTGGCGGACGGGCTGGCAGCGGCGTGCACCGACCTCGCGCCGGGCTGCGCGGTCGAGGGCGGGGACCTCACGGTCTCGGACACCCTGACCATCGCGGTCACGGCCCTCGGGAGCCTCGACTCTCGCGCTCCGGTGCGCCGGTCGGGTGCCCGGCCCGGCGACGCCGTGCACGTGATCGGCGAGCTGGGGGTGGCCGCACGGGGGCTCGACGTCCTGTTCTCGCGTTTCACGGATGCCGCGGGCGCCCCGGTGCCCATCACCGAGGCGGCACGCGCCGCCCTCGATGCCACCGAGGCGCACGCCCTCGATCGCCAGTTGCGTCCGCGTCCGCCGATCGCCGATGCGCTGCGGGCCGCGGACGCCGGGGCGACGGCGATGATGGACGTCTCGGACGGACTCGCCCTGGATGCCACGCGCCTCGCCGACGCGTCGGGAGTGACGATCGCGTTCGCCTCTGCGGTGCTCGGCGATGATCCTGCGCGAGCCCTGGGCGGGGGAGAGGACCACGGCTTCCTCGTGACGTTCCCCGCGGAGGCGTCCGGTCCGGGGCTCCGGGTCGGAACGGTGCGGGAGCGCGGCGAGGCCCCGGTGCTCGTGGACGAGCGCCCCTGGACGGG
Source organism: Microbacterium sp. 5K110 (assembly GCF_005774735.1). Taxonomy (GTDB): domain Bacteria; phylum Actinomycetota; class Actinomycetes; order Actinomycetales; family Microbacteriaceae; genus Microbacterium. The sequence continues at coordinate 35,056 of NZ_VBUM01000023.1, forward strand.
CCGCGCGGGGTGGGATCCGTACCGCGACTGGGACGCCGGGCGCGGCTGATCTCCCGCCCGCATCAGGCGGGCGGGCGCCCCCACCACAGGGTCGTGTCGCCGTACGTGCGATCGCGCTCGGGCTCCAGCCCCGCGGTCGTCCACGCGGGGGCGGGGGAGCGCTTCGCGCGCTCCACGATCACGGCGGCCTCCGCGCTCAACCGGGGAGCGAGAGCCGCGAGGACACGGGTGATCTCGTCATCGGTCACGTCGTAGGGCGGGTCGATGAAGACGAGGTCCCACTCCGCGGCCGAGCTCTCGAGGTAGGTCGACGCGTTGGCGCGGTGCACACGGGCGGGGGCGGTCACTCCCGCGCTGCGCAGACGGTCGGCGTTCTTGCGGATGAGAGCGGCGGCGGGGGCGGAGAGCTCGACCAGATCGGCGGACGCCGCGCCGCGGCTGAGGCTCTCGAGGCCGAGGGCGCCCGAGCCTGCGTACAGGTCGAGCACGCGGGCCCTCGCGACGAGGTCCGCGGAGTCGAGCGCGCCGAAGAGCGACTCGCGCACGCGGTCGCTGGTGGGACGTGTTCCCTTCGCAGGGACGTCGAGGACCGTGCCGCCGGCGCGGCCGGAGATGATGCGGGTCACTGTCTCACCCTACAAACACGCTGTCCGAGGGGGTGCCTAGACTCGGAGCATGCCCGGACTCTCTCTGTCGTCGCGACTCGACGGGGCCGTGGGCGGCAAGACCGCCGCGGCGTTCGAGCGGGCGTTCGGCATGAAGACCGTGGGTGAGCTGCTCGAGCACTACCCGCGTCGTTATGCCCGACGCGGAGAGCTGACGCCGATCGCGCTTCTCCCGCTCGGTGAGCCCGTGACGATCGTGGCCGAGGTCGTCAGCGCCACCGAGCGTCGCATGCAGAACCGTCGCGGGTCGCTGCTCGAGGTGATCATCAGCGACGGTGACGGCCGTCTCTCGCTGACGTTCTTCAACCAGTCCTGGCGGCTGAAAGACCTGACGCCCGGGCGCCGGGGCATCTTCTCGGGCAAGGTGGGCGAGTACCGGCGGCAGACGCAACTGACGCACCCCGACTACGAGCTGTTCGACGAACTCGCCGAAGCGCGCGCCGAGGCCGAGGTCAACGCCAAGCGCCCCATCCCGATCTACCCCGCCACCAGCAGCGTGCCCAGCACCCTGGTGCAGAAGACCATCTCGCTCGTGCTCGACGCGCTCGGCGACGTCGACGATCCGCTGCCCGAATCGGTGCGCACCGCGCGCGGGCTGCTGGGCGCTCGGGCGGCGCTCGAACACATCCACCGCCCGTACCACGACGACGAGATCCCTCCCGCCGTCGAGACCCTGCGCATGCAAGAGGCGTTCGTGCTGCAGACCGCGCTGCTGCAGCAGCGGCAGTTCGTCCGGGCGCTGTCGGCGGCGAAACGCCCCTCTGCCCCCGGCGGCCTGCTCGAACGCTTCGACGCGATCCTGCCGTTCGCCCTCACCCCCGATCAAGAGAGCGTCGGGGCACGGATCGCCGACGACCTCGTCGGGGACTGGCCCATGAACCGTCTGGTGCAGGGCGAGGTGGGCTCGGGCAAGACCCTCGTCGCCCTGCGGGCGATGCTGCAGGTGGCCGAGTCGGGCGGTCAATCGGCTCTCATCGCCCCGACCGAGGTGCTCGCCGCGCAGCACCTGCGTTCGATCGCGCGGATGCTGGGTCCCGAGCTCGCGCCCGAGCTCATGCCGACGATGCTCACGGGCCAGCTGCCCGCGGCCGAGCGGCGCCGGGCCGCACTGCGCGTCGCGTCGGGTCAATCGCGGATCGTCGTGGGCACGCACGCGTTGCTGAGCGCCACGACCACGTTCGCCGACCTGGGTTTCGTCGTCGTCGACGAGCAGCACCGGTTCGGCGTCGACCAGCGCGAGGCCCTCCGCGCCAAGGGCGACTCTCCGCACACTCTCGTCCTCACGGCCACGCCCATCCCGCGCACCGTCGCCATGACGGTGTTCGGCGATCTCGACGTGTCGACGATCCGCACGATGCCCGCTGGTCGCGCCGGCATCCAGACGTTCGTCGCACCGCTGGCAGAGAAGCCGGGCTTGTTCGCGCGGGTGTGGGATCGGGTCGCCGAAGAGGTCGCGCAGTCGCGCCAGGCGTTCGTGGTGTGCGCGGCGATCGACGCCGAGAAGCTCACCTCCGACGAGGTGGGCGACGAGCCGGCCGAGGGGGCCGCCGACACCCGCACGCGCTGGGGCGTGGTGCAGGTGGCCGCGCTGCTCGAGACGCTTCCGTCGTTCACCGACATCCGCGTCGAGATCCTGCACGGCAAGATGCACGCCGACGAGAAAGATGCGGCGATGCAGGCGTTCGCGCGCGGCGACATCGACGTGCTCGTCGCGACCACCGTGATCGAGGTCGGCGTCGACGTGCCCAACGCGTCGACGATGGTGATCCTCGAGGCCGATCGCTTCGGCGTCTCGCAACTGCACCAGTTGCGCGGTCGCGTCGGTCGCGGTGGGCTCCCCGGTCTGTGCCTGCTCGTGACCGAGGCCGCCCCCGGCTCGTCGTCGCGCTCGCGCGTCGAAGCGGTCGCGCGCACGCTCGACGGCTTCGAACTCGCCGAGGTCGACCTCGAGCTGCGGGGGGAGGGCGATGTGCTCGGGGATGCGCAGTCCGGCGTCCGGTCCTCGCTACGTCTGCTGCGCGTCGTCACGGATGCCGAGCTCATCACCGATGCCCGCGCCGCCGCCGAGAAGATCCTCGCCGACGATCCCGCGCTGTTGCGGCACCCGGGGCTCGCCGCCGCACTGGAGCGTCGGGTGGGTGTCGAGGAGCGCGCGGCCCTGGCCAAGTCGTGATCGCTAGGGTGGAGTCATGACCCCGCGGATCGCTGTGGTGCCCGGATCGTTCGACCCCCCGACGTTGGGGCATCTCGACGTCATCCGTCGGGCCGCCGAACTGTTCGATCAATTGCACGTGCTCGTGGTGCACAACCCCGGCAAAGAGGCGATGCTGCCGATCGCGCAGCGTCAGGCACTGCTGGAGCAGTCCATCGCCGACGCGCAGATCGAGGGTGACGTCATCGTCGCGTCGTGGAGCATGGGGCTCCTGGTCGACTACGCCACCGACGTGGGCGCGCGCGTGCTCGTCAAAGGCATCCGGTCCCAGGTCGACGTCGCGTACGAGACGCCCATGGCGATCGTCAACCGCGACCTCGCCCACGTCGAGACGGTGTTCTTGCTGCCCGATCCGTCGCACGCGCTGGTGTCCAGCTCGCTCGTGCGCCAGGTGGCGTCGCTCGGGGGCGACGTCTCGCCGTACGTGCCCCGCGCGGTCGCCCGCTTCCTCGACACCGGCGCCCGCGGGCTCTGACACCCGCGCCCGCTCGACCACCCGCGTCCGTTCGGCCGCACGGCCCGCGCCCAGGGGCACGCGGGTAGCATGGTCGACCGTGAGAACTCACCGTCCCGGCCCCTTCCAGCTCCCCGTGCGCGACATCGAGCGCCACCCCGGTGAGATGCGCGAGCACGAGCTCGACATCCCGACGCCCGAGAAGTGGGGCGAGGGTCTGCTGTCGATCGCCGCGGCCGAAGTGCTCGAGATCGACGTGCGTCTGGAGTCCGTCCACGAGGGCATCCTGGTCTCGGGAACGGTCGACACCACGGCCACCGGCGTGTGCGGTCGGTGCCTCATCGACATCACCGAGCCTGTCGAAGTCGAGTTCCAGGAACTTTTCGCGTATCCTGGGGAGGAAGCGAACGACTTCGAAGTTCAAGACGACCACGTGGATCTTGAAAATCTGGTCCGGGATGCCATCGTCCTCTCGCTTCCGTTCCAGCCGGTGTGTCAGCCGGATTGCCTCGGGCTCGACCCGGTCACGGGTGAGAAGCTGACGGAGAGCGCCGGCGACACGGAGCAGACGCCCGCCGATCCTCGGTGGGCAGCGCTCCAGCAGTACACCCCAGACGACGGCGATGCGCTCCGCGCCGCCCCCAAGACAGAGAAGAGCTAGTCATGGCAGGTAACCCCCCGAAGCGGAAGGTCTCCCGCTCGAACACCCGCTCGCGTCGTGCGCAGTGGAAGGCCGAAGCCCCCGCGCTGGTCAAGACCATCGAGAACGGCAAGGTCGTCTACAGCCGCCCCCACCAGGCGAAGGTCGTCACCGACTCGCAGGGCACCGAGCTCTTCCTCGAGTACAAGGGCCGCAAGGTCGCCGACGTCTGATCAACGTCCGGTGACGCAAAGAGCTGCGCTCATCGAGAAGCTCGGGGTCGACATCGACCCCGAGCTTCTTTCTCTTGCGCTGACCCATCGCTCGTTCGCGTACGAGAACGGCGCCATCCCGCACAACGAGCGCCTCGAGTTCCTCGGCGATTCCGTGCTCGGGCAGGCCGTGACCGTGCGTCTGTACACGGGGCATCCCGACCTGGACGAGGGCAGCCTCGCGAAGCGCCGCGCCAGTGTCGTGTCGACCGTCGCGCTGGCCGAAGTCGCCCGCGGCATCGGTCTGGGCGACCACGTCCGCCTCGGTCGGGGAGAGATCCTCACCGGCGGCCGTGACAAGGACTCGATCCTCGCCGACACGATGGAGGCCGTGATCGGGGCGACCTACCTGTCCGCCGGCGCCGAGGCTGCCACGTCCCTGGTGCTGCGACTCGTCGAGCCGCTGTTGGCCGATCCCGACCGCTACGGCGCGGCGATGGATCCGAAGACGAGCCTGCAAGAGATCGCCGCCCGGCTGAGCCTGCACGCTCCGGTCTACGCCGTCGAGGCGACCGGCCCCGATCACGACCGCCGTTTCACCGCGACCGTCACGACAGGAGACGTCGTCACGCACGGGACGGGTTCCAGCAAGAAGCAGGCAGAGATGGCCGCGGCGCTCACCGCGTGGCGCGAGCTCAACGCCCGTGCCTGAGCTTCCCGAGGTCGAGGTCGTCCGCGCCGGTCTCGAACCCGCGGTCACCGGCGCTCTCGTCGCCTCGGTGGACGTGCTCGACGAACGCGCGCTCACGCGCCATGCCGGCACCGCCGCGCACTTCGAGGCCGAGCTCACCGGCCGCCGCATCGACGCCGCCGTCCGTCGCGGCAAGTTCCTGTGGATGCCGCTGGGTTCCGACGACGCGATCGTGACGCATCTCGGCATGAGCGGGCAGATGCTGCTGCGCCTTCCCGGCGCTCCCGCCGAACGCCATGAGCGCGTCCGGATCGAGCTGGAGCATCCCGAGCACGGGCCGCTGTCGGTGGTGTTCGCCGATCAACGCACGTTCGGTTCGCTCGCGCTCGACGAGCTCGTAGACACCCCGGATGCCGCTGCGGGCGGCCGCGGTTCGGTGCTCCCGCGCGTTCCGACGCAGGTCGCCCATATCGCCCGTGACCCGCTCGACCCCGCGTTCGACGACGCACGATTCCGCGCGCGCCTCGGGCGCACGTCGTCGGGGATCAAACGCGTGCTCCTCGATCAGACCGTGGCGAGCGGCATCGGCAACATCTACGCCGACGAGTCGCTGTGGGCTGCGCGCATCCACCCCGAGACCGCGGCATCCGATCTCCCGACCCGCTCGGTGAACCGACTGCTCGCCGAGGTGCGGGCGGTGCTCGAGAAGGCTCTGGCCGAGGGCGGGACGAGCTTCGACGCGCAGTACGTCAACGTGAACGGGCAGGCCGGCTACTTCGCTCATTCGCTGAACGCCTACGGCCGCACGGGGCAGCCGTGTGCGCGCTGCGGCCGCCCGATCGTGCGCGTGAGCTTCATGAACCGCTCGTCCCACTTCTGCCCCCGCTGCCAGCGCGTGCGCTGACCGCCGTCGTGCCCGGCGCCGGCGGCGAGACCGCATCCGGTCGACGAACCCCCTGCAGACTGCGCGGGAATTGTCAGGCGGATGCAGTCTCGGCGGTTCAGGCCTCGGCCAGCACCTTCTGCCATGCGCCCTCGTACGAGATCGGGGTGAACCCGATCGCTTCGTTGATGGACAGCATCGGCCGATTCTCCTCGGCGTTCCACGTCATCACGCGCGGCGACTCGGGCACAGCCTCTCTCCACGAAAGCAGACCCGCGCACTTCACGAGCATGCCGAGGCGATGCCCGCGGTGGGCGGCGACGACCAAGGTGTCCTCCTGGCCCGTCACGGCGGTGCGGTCCTTACCGATGACGAGTTCGTTGAACGCCGCGAGCTCGCCGGTGTCGACGTGCTGGGCGACCGTCACGAGCAGGTGTCGGTCGGCCTCGTTGTACTGACGTTCCCAGTCGGCGACGCGAGCGGCATCCCATTTCTCCTCATCGTGATCAAGACCCGCGGACGGGGCGTCGGTGATCATGCGCGCCTTCATCGCGGCGAAGGCGTCGACGAACTCGGTCGGGGTCGGCAGGCTCCACTGGATGACGCGATAACCGATCGCGGCGGCCTCGGCGTCGGCCAGAAGCTCGCGCAGATGCGGTTCCGACCCCGCGAGGTCGAGGCGGCTCTGGCGCACGATCTGCTCGAGCGTGTACCCCGCCGCGAGGTAGAACTGCGCCGCACGGTCGAGCGGGATTCGCCCGAAGCCGGTCGGCGCGTCCATCGACGGACCGTCGGCGGCGGGGTGCTCGGCCCACGACTGCAGGATGGTGCGGCCGTGCTCGCGAGCCGTCCGCTCGATGAGGTCGTGGCCCGCGCGGCCGATCCCGCGGCCCCACGCGCTGCGGAGCAGCTCGATGAGCCAGAAGCCGGTGCGCGCGCCGTCCTCCTGCGGAAGGTCGAGGCCGACGCGGCCCACGACCTCGCCGTCGAGGATGGCGAGCCACACCAGGCGCACCTGCGCGGCGGTCGGACGGTAGACGGGCAGCAGCTCGTCGGCGGGCATCGCGTGGTCGTCGTGGCCGGAGATCTCGGCGTACACGAGGTTGCGCACGCGCGCCATCTCGCGGAAGTCGTCCGCGTCGGCGGCGTCGATGGATGCCGGGATGTGGAGGGGGCGCAGCTCGAGGCCGGCCGGAAGGGTGGTCATGTCGGGCCTTTCGGGAAGGAGAAAAGGGCGGGGA
>NZ_VBUM01000024.1 GCF_005774735.1 Microbacterium sp. 5K110
CCTCGGCGCTGGCGGGGATCCCCACCGGACGCGGGCTGCAGGATGACTCGCCGACGGCCGAGACCGAGACCGACGACCTCCCGGGGATCTCGGGACTCGGCGGAGACAACGCGGGGCTGCCCCCGTCGGCGAACTACCGGCTCCCGGCGGTGAGCGCCCTCGCCGCCGGCACGCCGCCGAAGGAGCGGTCAGCAGCCAACGATGCCGTCGTGCGCGCGATCGAGAGCGTCATGGAGCAGTTCAAGGTCGACGCTCGCGTCACCGGGTTCTCGCGCGGCCCGACGGTGACCCAGTACGAGATCGAGGTCGGTCCCGGTGTCAAGGTCGAGCGCATCACCGCGCTCACCAACAACATCGCGTACGCGGTCGCCTCCAACGAAGTGCGCATCCTCGCGCCGATCCCCGGCAAGAGTGCGATCGGCGTCGAAATTCCCAACGCCGACCGTGAGATCGTCACCCTCGGCGACATCCTGCGATCGGATGCCGCGGCGGCCTCGACGCACCCCATGACGATCGGCGTCGGAAAAGACGTGGGTGGTGGCTTCGTCGTCGCCAACCTCGCCAAGATGCCGCACCTCCTCGTGGCCGGTTCCACCGGCTCGGGCAAGTCGAGCTTCGTGAACTCGATGATCACGAGCCTCTTGATGCGCGCGAAGCCGTCCGAGGTGCGGATGGTGCTCATCGACCCCAAGCGCGTCGAGCTGACCTCCTACGCCGGTGTTCCTCACCTCATCACGCCCATCATCACGAACCCGAAGAAGGCCGCCGAGGCGCTCCAGTGGGTCGTGAAAGAGATGGACATGCGGTACGACGACCTGGCGTCGTTCGGCTTCCGTCACATCGACGACTTCAACAAGGCCGTCGTGGCGGGCGAGATCCAGCTCCCGGCGGGAAGCGAGCGCGTCCTCAAGCCGTACCCCTACCTGCTGGTGGTCGTCGACGAGCTCGCCGACCTCATGATGGTCGCGCCGCGCGACGTCGAGGACTCGATCGTCCGCATCACGCAGCTCGCCCGCGCGAGCGGTATCCACCTCGTGCTCGCGACGCAGCGCCCTTCGGTCGACGTCGTCACGGGTCTCATCAAGGCCAACGTGCCGTCCCGCCTCGCGTTCGCCGTCACGAGCGTCACGGACTCGCGGGTCATCCTCGACCAGCCCGGCGCCGATCGCCTCATCGGTCAGGGCGACGGTCTGTTCCTGCCGATGGGTGCCTCCAAGGCCCTGCGTGTGCAGGGCGCGTGGGTCAGTGAGCAGGAGATCGAGCGCGTCGTCGCCCACGTCACGCAGCAGGCGCGTCCGGAGTACCGTTCCGACGTCCAGGCCGCGGCCGAGAAGAAAGAGATCGACGCCGACATCGGTGACGACCTCGAACTGCTGCTGGCGGCAGCCGAGCTCGTCGTCTCGACGCAGTTCGGATCGACCTCGATGCTGCAGCGCAAGCTCCGGGTCGGCTTCGCCAAGGCGGGGCGCCTCATGGACCTCCTCGAGTCGCGCGAGATCGTCGGCCCGTCCGAGGGCTCGAAAGCCCGTGACGTCCTCGTGACGAACGAACAATTGCCGAGTGTCCTGGCGCGCCTGCGCGGCGAGGAACCGCCCGTGGCGGCCGACGACGACCGCTACGGCCCCGATGCCGTGGAGTCCCAGTACGACGGCATCCCGGTGGCCGAGGACGACGAAGGCTCGGAAGACGCCTGGCAACTGACGGGACGTGACTGATGAGAGTGCATCCGCAGGTGCCCAACGCGATCACGATCGCCCGCATCCTGTGCGCCCCGGTCTTCCTGTGGATGCTCCTCGCCGACGGAGGCGCCGGGGGAGGGCTGCGGTGGGCTGCGGCCGTCGTCTTCATCGTCGCGATCGCGACCGATGGCATCGACGGGTACATCGCCCGCCGCTACGAGATCGTCAGCGACCTCGGCAAGCTCCTCGACCCGATCGCCGACAAGGCGCTCACGGGAGTGGCCTTCGTCGGGTTGTCGATCCTCGGCGAGCTGGACTGGTGGGTGACGATCCTCGTGCTGGTCCGCGAGATCGGCATCACGATCTACCGATTCCTGGTCGTGAGCGACCACGTCCTGGCGGCCGCCTGGATGGGCAAGCTGAAGACGGTGGCGCAGGCCGTGGCGCTGTCGATCGCCCTGCTGCCGTTGGCCTCGCTCTCCGAGGCCGCGGTGTGGCAGTCGACGGTGTGGTGGGCCGGGGTGGTGACCATGACGATCGCCGTGGTCCTCACCATCGCCTCGGGGATCGACTACGTCATCTCGGAGGTGCGAGGAGCCCGCGCGAAGCGGAGCGCCCGATGATCGACGGCGTCCCCGACGATCTCGACGAGACGCTCGTCCGTGATCCGCGTGAGAGCGCCGCGGTGCTCCTCGACCGGCTCGCCGAGCTCGGGTGGACGATCGCGGTCGCGGAGTCGCTCACCGGCGGCATGATCGTGTCCTCTCTCGTCGACGTTCCGGGAGCCTCGCGTGTGGTCCGGGGAGGCGTGGTGGCCTACGCCACCGACGTCAAGAACAGCGTCCTCGGCGTCGATCCCGCCCTGCTCGAGGCGCACGGTGCCGTCCACCCGCGCGTCGCCCGGCAGATGGCGCGGGGCGTTCGCGAGGTCCTGGGACGCGACGGGACGCCGGCCGACGTCGGAATCGCCACGACCGGGGTCGCCGGCCCGGATGAGCAGGACGGGCAGCCGGTCGGCACCGTGCACATCGCCGTCTCCACTCCACTCGGGACGCGCGTGGATTCCCTCGTGATCTCGGGCGACCGGGATCGCATCCGGCGTGAGGCGAGCCACATCGCCATCCGCCGTGCTCTCGCCGCCCTCTGACCATCCGTTCTCGACACGCCCGGCGGAGGGAACAAACGGCGTCACACGCCGGTTGTTTGAGAGCGATTCCCATCCAGTGCCCAGCGCGCGGCATTAGGGTGACCTGGAACGGTGTTGTACCGTTGTCCACCCGGACAGCGGGGGAATCTGCAGTGAGGAGGGGTTCACATGATCCTGGTCCGTCAAGAGATCGGCGAAGTCCTGCGTGAGCTCCGCCAGCAGAAGGGCCGCACCCTTCGTCAGGTCGCCAGCCGCGCGAGTGTCGCGCTGGGGTACCTCAGCGAGGTCGAACGCGGTCAGAAGGAGGCGTCGAGCGAGATCCTCGCGTCCGTCGCCGAGGCCCTCGATGTCCCCATCTCGACGATCATGCGCGAGGTCGGCGACCGACTGTCGGTCCTCGAAGGTTTGCAGACCTTCCCCGATGTCGTCCCCGACGATCTGGTCGCGGCGGTCGAGCCCGAGCTCTCCCTGCACTGACGTCTCTGCATGCGTCGAAGTGAGTTCGATCGTGCCGTCGCCGACGAGTTCGGACCTCGGGGCGGTTCTTTGATGACCGATCTCGTGCTGTCCGCCGTGGGCGGGCGCACGAGTGCCGATGCCCTCGCCGCGGGCGTCGATCCGCGTGAGGTGTGGCTCGCGCTCTGCGAAGAGACCGACGTTCCGCGGGATCGCCGCTACGGCGTCGGACGTCTCGACCCGCGGCAACGCTGATCCCCTCGGGCCCGCTTGCGGCGCGCCCGCGGATGCCGTGGGCTCGTGGCCCGCCCGCATTGTCCCCTGCGCGGATGACGGGCGCAGCTGGACGCCCGGGGCACGGGTGGATGCGGGACGAGTTCGGTAGTCGACTCGCCGGAACCGGCGTGTCATCGAATCTTCGTTCGATATCCGCGTAGGCTCCTGCACATCGGAGTTTCGAGCGGGTTCGTCCCCAGAAGGTCGGGTTTCCTCCGCCGATGTCGGAGGCCCTCCCTAACGTGGGCGAAGTCGAACGACACTCTGAACGCCTTGTCGGGAATCTCCACCGTCGGTGGAGAACGCGACAGCCTATAGGCGACGGAACGCGAGCAGAAAGAAGACGTCATGCCCTCACCCGCAGAACGCGAGAAGGCCCTCGAGTCGGCCCTCGCCCAGATCGACCGTCAGTTCGGAAAGGGCTCGGTCATGCGCCTGGGCAGCGACGAGCGCGCCCCGATCGAGACCATCCCGACGGGTTCCATCGCCCTCGACGCCGCTCTGGGGATCGGCGGGCTTCCCCGCGGCCGCATCATCGAGATCTACGGTCCGGAGTCGTCGGGTAAGACGACGCTCACCCTGCATGCGATCGCCAACGCGCAGCGCGCCGGGGGTATCGCCGCCTTCATCGACGCCGAGCACGCGCTCGACCCCGAGTACGCCAAGAAGCTCGGCGTCGACATCGATGCGCTTCTGGTGTCGCAGCCCGATACCGGTGAGCAGGCGCTCGAGATCGCCGACATGCTGATCCGTTCCGGCGCCATCGACCTCGTCGTCATCGACTCCGTCGCCGCCCTCGTTCCCGAGGCCGAGATCAAGGGCGAGATGGGTGACTCCCACGTCGGTCTCCAGGCCCGTCTGATGTCGCAGGCACTCCGCAAGCTCACGGGTGGGCTGAACACCACCAAGACGACGGCGATCTTCATCAACCAGTTGCGCGAGAAGATCGGTGTGTTCTTCGGGTCCCCCGAGACCACCGCCGGTGGAAAGGCGTTGAAGTTCTACGCTTCGGTCCGTCTCGACATCCGTCGAATCGAGACCCTGAAAGACGGCACCGAGGCGGTCGGTAACCGCACTCGCGTGAAGGTCGTCAAGAACAAGATGGCGCCGCCCTTCAAGCAGGCCGAGTTCGACATCATCTACGGCGTGGGTATTTCCCGCGAGGGAAGCCTCATCGACTTCGGTGTCGAGCACGGCATCGTGAAGAAGTCCGGTGCCTGGTACACCTACGACGGCGAGCAGCTGGGCCAGGGCAAAGAGAACGCCCGCGGGTTCCTCATCAAGAACCCCGACGTCGCGGCTGAGATCGAGTCGAAGATCAAGACCAAGCTCGGCATCGGTGTCGCCCCCGCGGCGGCGCCGACCACCGACGAGCTGGCCGCCCGCCGCCCCGCCTGATGATCGACGACGCAGGCCGCCCGGGCCGTGGATCCGAGACACTCTCGGGCCGCGGCGCGGGCGGCGGCGCGGTCGAGGACGCTCTCGCCCCCGTGATCCCTCTGTTCGGTGCGCGGGAACGCGAGGCGAAACCGCCGCATGACGGCGCGTCTGGCGAGACGCGACCAGGTGCGGGTCGCGCACGCGCACGGTGGACGCTTCCGGGCGACAGTACGGGCGAGATCAATGACGCGGGCGTCGCTGTCGACTCGCCGGATGAGATCCGCGACCGGGCGGAAGCGCTGCTCCTGCGGAGGCTCCGCGGACGCTCGCTTTCTCTGGTCGAGGCGGGCGCGGTCGTCCGCGAGGTCGAGGGTGCGGATGAGGCGATCGTCGACGAGGTCGTGGCGAAGTTCGTCGACCTCGGTTACCTGAACGACGAGGCCTTCGCCGAGCAACTGGCCATGACCGCCATCGAACGACGTGGCCAGGGCCGTCGGGCAGTCGTCCAGACGCTCCGCAAGCGGGGGATCCCACGCGAGGTGGCCGACGCCGCCGTCGCCGAGCTCCCCGACGACGATGCCGAGCGGGCTCTGGAGTTCGCGCGATCCAAGATCCGCGGTGTGAGCGGCAAGGACTACGACGCCAGCCTGCGGCGCCTCGCGGGCCAGCTGGCCCGTCGCGGCTACTCCTCTTCGGTATCGCTCGACGCAGCGCGTCAGGCACTGGCGGAAGCCGGTGTGCGTCGTGCGCCCTTCACTCGTCCCGCCCCCTCGGGTGTGCGCTTCACCCCCGACGACTGAGCCGTCTCCGCGCCGGCGGAGCGCACGCCGGCAATGACACGGTCGTGCCGTCCGAATCCGCACGGCCCTCCGCCGCCCGGCGTGGGGTGGACTCCGACGCGGGCTCGGGGCGTACGCCGGCACGGGCTCGGGTGCACGGACCCCGGCACCGGCGCGAGCGGCGCTTAGAATGGCACGCATCATGACGACCCCCGTATCCACGCCGACGCTGATCGCGCCGTCCGCCGCTGCTGTCGCAGCCGACGGTCGTGCCCGCACCTACGAGGTGCGCACGTTCGGCTGTCAGATGAACGTCCACGACTCCGAGCGCCTGTCGGGCTCGCTCGAAAGCGCCGGGTACGTGCGCGCCGACGCCGGCGCCGACGCCGACGTCGTCGTGATCAACACGTGTGCCGTGCGTGACAACGCCGCGGGCAAGCTGTACGGCACGCTTGGCCACTTGAAGTCGCGCAAGGACGCTCACGGCGGCATGCAGATCGCCGTCGGCGGGTGCCTCGCCCAGATGGACAAGGACGCCGTCCAGCAGAAGGCGCCGTGGGTCGATGTCGTCTTCGGAACGCACAACATGGGGTCGCTGCCCGGAATGCTGGAGCGGGCGCGCCACAACGGCGAGGCCGAGCTCGAGATCCTCGAGTCCCTCGAGATCTTCCCGTCCACCCTGCCCACCAAGCGCGACTCGGTGCACAGCGGCTGGGTGTCCATCTCGGTCGGCTGCAACAACACGTGCACCTTCTGCATCGTGCCGAGCCTGCGCGGCAAAGAGAAGGACCGTCGTCCCGGCGACATCCTGAACGAGATCCGGCTGCTCGTCGACGACGGAGCGATCGAGGTCACGCTGCTGGGCCAGAACGTCAACTCCTACGGGGTCGAGTTCGGTGACCGTCTTGCGTTCGGCAAGCTGCTGCGCGCGGCGGGCGAGATCGAGGGCCTGGAGCGGATCCGCTTCACGAGCCCTCACCCGGCGGCGTTCACCGACGACGTCATCGCCGCGATGGCCGAGACGCCGGCGGTCATGCCGCAGCTGCACATGCCTCTGCAGTCCGGTTCGGACCGCATCCTCAAGGCGATGCGCCGGTCGTACCGCAGCGAGCGTTTCCTCGGTATCCTGGACCGCGTCCGCGAGCGCATCCCGCACGCGGCGATTACAACCGACATCATCGTGGGCTTCCCGGGCGAGACGGATGCCGACTTCGACGAGACGATGCGTGTCGTCGAGGCCTCGCGCTTCGCCAGCGCGTTCACCTTCCAGTACTCGATCCGTGAGGGCACACCGGCCGCCACGATGGAGGACCAGGTGCCCAAGGCCGTCGTGCAAGAGCGCTACGAACGACTCGTGGCTCTGCAGGAGCGCATCTCGCTCGAAGAGAACCAGAAGCAGCTCGGGCGTGCGCTCGAGGTGCTGGTCTCCGCGGGCGAGGGCAAGAAGGATGCCGCGACCCGCCGCCTCACCGGTCGCGCCGAAGACAATCGTCTCGTGCACTTCGAGGTGCCCGACGGGTCCGTGCTGCCGCGCCCCGGTGACGTCGTCTCGGTCGTGGTCACCCACGCCGGACCCTTCCACCTGCTCGCGGACGCTCCCGCGGGCGAGCCGCTGCGGATCCGCCGGACACGCGCCGGCGACGCCTGGGACCGTTCGCAGGCGGAGTCGTGCGGCGTGCCCGCCTCGACCGCCGACGAGGGCACCGTTCGCGCCGTCTCGCTGGGCCTGCCGACGCTGCGCATCGGCGGGTGACCGCGGACGAGGTCGCCGCACCGCGACTGTGGGCGATCGTCGGAGCGACCGGGACGGGGAAGACCGGGCTCTCGCTCGACTTCGCCGAGGCACTCGGACGTCGCGGTCGCCCCGCCGAGATCGTCAACGCGGATGCCATGCAGCTGTACCGCGGGATGGACATCGGTACCGCCAAGCTCCCGGTCGCCGAGCGGCGTGGCATCCCGCACCACCTCTTCGACGCGCTCGAGGTGACGGACGAGGCCGCGGTCGCGTGGTACCAGGTGGCGGCGCGCGAGGCGATCTCGGCGATTCACGGGCGCGGCGCCGACGCGATCCTCGTCGGAGGCTCCGGTCTCTATGTCTCGGGCGTCCTCTGGGATTTCCGCTTTCCACCCCGCGACGCGTCCGTGCGGGCGGAACTCGAGGCGTTGCTCGACCGACTCGGTCCCGGTGCTCTGTTCGAGCGGCTCCGTGCGGCGGATCCCACCGCAGCCGAGCGCATCGACCCGCGCAACGGACGCCGCGTCGTGCGCGCCCTCGAAGTGCTCGCGCAAGGCGCGGACACGCACGGCGGTGCCCTTCCCGAGGCGCCGGCCTTCTGGCATCCGTCGACGTCGATCCTCGGCACCGCCTTCGAGCGCGACCAGCTCGTCGGTCTGCTGGACGCGCGAGTGGAGCGCATGTGGGCGGATGGGCTGCTCGACGAGGTTGCCGCGCTCCGGCGCGACGGTCTCGAGCGCGGGGCCACCGCCGCCCGGGCGATCGGGTACGCGCAGGCTCTCGCCGAGCTGCGCGGCGAGGTCACTCGCGACGAGGCGATCGCCCAGACGCAGGCGCTCACGCGTCGCTACGCCCGCCGACAGGTGTCCTGGTTCCGGCGCTATGCCGACGCGCGGTGGGTCGATGCCCGGACGGCCGACGCCGACGCCCTCGCAGCCGAGGTCGAGGGCTGACCGCACGGATCCGGGCGTGCGACCGCGAACAGGGGCTCGGTCGCGCGGCGATCGCCGAGGCCGAACGGCGACGGGCGGCCCTCGGACGCCGTTGCCTAGACTGGGCGCATGGCGACTCTCGCGTTCACCAAGGGCCACGGCACCGGCAACGACTTCGTGGTCGTGTCCGACCCGGACGGCGAGCTCGACCTCTCGGATGACCAGGTCGCGATCCTCTGCGATCGCCACTTCGGCATCGGCGCCGACGGGCTGCTGCGCGTCGTGCGCTCGGCGGCCATCGCCGAGGGGGCGGATGTCGCCGCCTCCGGCGCCGAGTGGTTCATGGACTACCGCAACGCCGACGGATCGAAGGCGGAGATGTGCGGCAACGGCACGCGCGTGTTCGCCCGCTACCTTACGGACACGGGTCTCGCCGACATCACCGGGGGGCTGCGCATCGGCACGCGTGCCGGGGTGAAGACGCTCACGCGCAGCGACCGCGGCTTCGAAGTCGACCTGGGGGAGTTCCGCATCGAGCCGGGCGACGTGCTCGTGCGGGCCAAGGGGCTCCCGGTGGCCCGCCCCGGTGTGGGCGTCGACGTCGGCAATCCTCACGTCGTCGTCGCTCTGTCGTCGGACAGCGAGCTCGACGGCCTCGAGCTCGCTTACCAGCCGGTTCTCGACCCCGCACCGGCCCGCGGCGCGAACGTCGAGTTCGTGGTGCCCGCCGATCCGCTCGTCCACGAGGGTGTCGGCGCGATCAGCATGCGGGTGTTCGAACGCGGTGTCGGCGAGACGCTCAGCTGTGGAACGGGTGTCGCCGCCGCTGCTCTCGCCGTCCGGCACTGGGCGGGTTCGGCCGCGCCGGACTCCTGGGTCGTCGACACTCGCGGTGGCACTCTGGGGGTGCGCATCGCCGACGGCCGCGTGTACCTCTCGGGCCCGGCATCCCTCGTCTTCACCGGCGAGGTCGCCCTCGCCTGAACGCCGTCGTGGCGCGCGTCGTCTGCCCGCCACGGGCCCGTTCGCGGACGAACGGGGGCGTCAGGAGATGACGGCGATGGGTTCGCTCGGCGGGGAGCCGTGACGGCGCACGCGCAGCACGCGGTAGCTGCGGGCGGTCGCCGCGCGGTGCACCGAGAACCCTGTCGGGAAGGTCGCCGAGAGCCACCGCTGCAGGGAGTCGGAGCCGAGGTTGCGCTGCACGACGAACCAGCCGTCGGAGCGGTCCTCGAGCCGGGGGATCCACTGCTCGAGCATCCCGTGCAGCTCGTTCTTGCCGACGCGGATGGGCGGGTTGGAGCGGATGGTGCGGAAGGAGATGTCCGTGGGAACATCTTCGGGCCGCACGGCGTTGATGTTGTCGAGGCCGAGCAGTTGCGCGTTCTGCCTCACGAGGTCGAGTGCGCGTTCGTTGACGTCGACGGCCCAGACGGTCGCGTGCGGAGCGTCCAGGGCGAGGCTCAGCGTGATCGGACCCCACCCGCTCCCCAGGTCGAGGAAGTTCCCGCCGGACGGCGGGGCGGGGGTGTTCGCCAGCAGCACCGATGTCCCGGCATCCAGACGGTCGGGGCTGAAGACTCCACCCGCGGTGACCACCTCGAGCTCACGCCCGGCGAGGCTCACTCGGAGGCGGCGGAACTGCTCGGGACTCGATGGCGACGCGCTGAAATAGTGCTCGCTGCCCATGCCGGAAGCGTAGCGGAACGGAGCCCCGGACGTGGGGGCGACTAAAGTGCGAGGATGCCGCGGCATCGACCGCGGACGAAAGGAACACATGACCGAACAGACCACACCCCCGAGCACCGACGAGTCGCCGGTGGATCCGGTCGACCGGGTGCTCTCGCGCGCCGAAGCGCACCGAGGGGTCCGGGTCTTCGGTGCGGCGCAGGCCCTCCAGGACGCCGCCACCGCGTACGGCGGATCGACCGACGGCGATCAGTGGGATCGCGAGGAACGCGCAGCGCTGCGCCGTGTTCCGGGGCTCTCCACCGAGCTCGAGGACGTCACCGAGGTCGAGTACCGCCAGTTGCGACTCGAGAACGTCGTGCTCGTCGGCGTGCACCCGCAGGGCGAGCAGGCGGATGCCGAGAACTCGCTGCGCGAGCTGTCTGCGCTGGCCGAGACCGCCGGCGCCGTCGTGCTCGACGGCGTGCTGCAGCGGCGTCCGCACCCGGACCCGGCGACGTACGTCGGACGGGGCAAGGCGGCGGAGCTGCGCGACATCGTCGCGGCGGTCGGCGCTGACACCGTGATCGCCGACACCGAGCTGGCCCCCAGTCAGCGGCGCGCGCTGGAGGATGTCGTGAAGGTCAAGGTCATCGATCGGACGACCGTGATCCTCGATATCTTCAGCCAGCACGCGAAGAGCCGCGAAGGCAAGGCTCAGGTCGAGCTCGCGCAGCTCGAGTACCTGCTCCCGCGTCTGCGCGGGTGGGGTGACTCGATGTCGCGCCAGGCCGGTGGACAGGTCGGCGCGGGCGGCGCGGGTATGGGGTCGCGCGGTCCGGGTGAGACCAAGATCGAGCTCGACCGCCGCCGGATCCGCACGAAGATGGCGCTGCTGCGCAAGCAGCTGCGCGACTTCGCCCCGGCCCGCGAGGCGAAGCGCGCGGAGCGCAAACGGAACACGATCCCCTCGGTCGCGATCGCGGGGTACACCAACGCCGGGAAGTCGAGTCTGCTCAACCGCCTCACCAGCGCCGGTGTGCTGGTCGAGAACGCCCTGTTCGCGACCCTGGATGCCACCGTCCGCCGCTCCGAGACGACCGACGGGCGCGTCTACACCTTCACCGACACGGTGGGCTTCGTGCGGAACCTGCCGCATCAGCTCGTCGAGGCCTTCCGCTCCACGCTGGAAGAGGTGGGCGACGCCGACGTCATCCTGCACGTCGTCGACGCGTCGCATCCCGATCCGGCGGCGCAGCTGTCGACGGTGCGCGACGTGATGGGCGACGTGCACGCCGATTTCGGCCACGAGATCGTGGTGTTCAACAAGGCCGACCTCCTCGGCCCCGATGATCGTCTGGTGCTCCGGGGCCTCGCTCCCGCGGCGCTGTTCGTGTCGTCGCGCACGGGCGAGGGCATCGACGAGCTGCGCGCCGCGATCGAGGAGGCCCTGCCGCTGCCGGCGGTCGAGGTGCAGGCGGTCGTGCCCTACGACCGCGGCGATCTGGTCTCGGCGGTGCACGAGACCGGCCTCATCCTCGCGCAGGAGCATCGTGAGCAGGGCACGTTCCTTCACGCGCACGTCGGTGCGCGACTCGCGGCCGAACTCGCGCCGTTCTCCGGCTGACACCCCCCGCGCAGAAGACCCCCGCCGACGTCTCGGCGGTGGTCGTCTGCGCGGGCGCGATGCCCCGATGAGCGCGTCAGTCGAGGGCGAGCGTCGGGATTCCGGGCGTCTCGAAACCGAACACCGCGCCGAGGAAGCCCAACTCGCGTTGCAGGGAGTCCACGACGGTCTCGGCCCGACGGAAGCCGTGGCCCTCGCCCTCGTACAGGACGTAGGCGTGCGCGACGCCGTGTTCGACGAGCGCGTCGCGGATGGCTTCGGCTTGCGAGGGGGGAACGACACGGTCTTCGGTGCCCTGCAGGATCAGCAGCGGAACCCGGAACCGCTCGGGATGCGACAGCGGTGATCGCTCGATGTAGACCGCCTCGGCCTCGGGGAGCGCTCCGATGAGGCCGTCGAGGTAGCGCGCCTCGAAGTCGTGGGTGTCTTCGGCCAGCGCGCGGGCATCCCCGACGCCATAGCGCGAGATGCCGGCCGAGAACACCTCGGTGTTCGTGACGGCGGCCAGCACCGTCCACCCGCCCGCCGACCCGCCCGCGATCGCGAGGCGCGCGGGGTCGGCGAGACCCGCGTCGGCGAGGGCGGATGCCGCGGCGGCGACGTCGTCGACATCGACGACGCCCCACTGGCCGCGCAACCGCTCGCGATACGCGCGACCGTAGCCGGTGGACCCGCCGTAGTTGACGTCGAGCACCCCGATGCCGCGGCTGGTGAAGAACGCGGTCTTCACCGACGGCGATGGGCCCACGTGCGAGGTGGGACCGCCGTGCACGAGGACGACGTAGGGAGGACGCTCGTCGGCGGGGCCGACGTGGTCGGGGCTGGTCGGGGCGTACGCGAACGCGTGCACCGGACCGTGCGGCCCCTCCGCCGTCAGAGCACGGGCGACCGGCATCCATTCGATCCCCGGGTGGTCGCCGCCGGTGACGAGCTCGGCGTCTCCCGAGTCGAGGTCGATCACCCACAGGCCGGCGAGGCCCGTCGCGTCGGAGCCGGAGACGAGGGCGCGCGATCCGCGGACGTCGTCGATCGAGGCACCCGCGCACACGGGCACGTCGAGGGGGCGCACGCCGCTCGGGGCGATCTCGACGACCTCGTCGGCGCCATCGGTGCGGACCGCCACGATGCGGCCGTCCGAAGTCGCCCCGAACCACCGCGTGCCCAGCACCCACACTCCACCCCCGGTGTCGGCGTCGGCCGGGGCCACGGCCTGCGGGTCCTCGCCGATGCGCAGCCGGAAGAGATTCCAGCGCCCGTCGGGGTCGTCGGTGTACAGCAGCTCGTCGTCGGCCATCCACACCGGCTGGAGGGGCGCGCGACGCGCACCGCCCGCGAGCTCGCGCACGGTACCCGTCGCGAGGTCGCGGACACGCACGGTCGTGGCATCCCACGGCATGTCGGGGTGATTCCACGCCGTCCAGGCCAGTCGTCGCCCGTCCGGCGAAAGCGCGGGGTGGACCAGGAAATCGCTGCCCTCGGCGAGGATCTCGGCCTCGGAGCCGTCGAGCGGGATCCGCACGATGGCGCGGGCCGGGACCCGGGCCTCGCCGTGGACCTCGCGTACCGCCAGCAGCGAGCCGTGCTGCCAGGACAGTCCGCCGTGCCGTACGCCGGCGGAGGCCGGGGTCAGGGGTCGTGGCTCGCCGCCGGGAGCGAGCGCGTAGACGCGTTGATCGGTCTTCTCGACGTAGTAGAGCTCGCCGTCGTCGGAGGCCGTCCAGGCGCCGCCGCCGTACTCGTGCACCGAGGAGCGCGCATTCGCGGGCGCCGGCAGCACGGTCTCGACCGCGCCGTCGGCGCGTCGACGGCGAACGGCGACGCGGCCGCCTTCGCTCGGAACGGATTCGCCCCACCAGATCTCGTCCCCGACGATCCGCGCCCCGTCGATGCGGGGCGACGACTGCGCGACGCGCTCGGGGGAGAGGGGAGAGGGCCAGGAACCGTAGGGGAGCGTCGAGGGCATGGCATCCACCCTACGGACGGGGGCGGACACGGTCGCGCGGCGGCACGGGCTCAGCCCCCGACGGGTTGCCGCACGATGCCGAGGCCGGCGGCCCAGTCTCGGACGATCTGCCGCTGGCTGTCGTCGCAGGTGTAGCCGTAGCCGACGCTCACCTCCCAGTACGAGAACTCGTCGATGGGGACCTCGTGCTCCAGCGACCACCCGTCGAGGAAGGTGAGCGCGTAGCAGTCCGCCATCGTCTCGACATCACCGGCGAACGCGGGGAGGGCGCTCTGGGTGGCTTCGGGGTTCGTGAACTGCAGGACGTGGGCGAACTCGTGGTACGCGATGCCGGTGCGGATCCAGTCCGTCATCGTCTCGTCCGTCCGCGTCGCGCCGTTGACGCGCACGGTGAAGGGGTCGGTGCTCGAGACGCACGCCAGGGCGTCGGCGCCGCACGGCGTGCCCCCCTCGTCGACGGCCATCGACACCCAGCCGCGACCGAGCGAGTCGAGGGTCGACTCCCAGGGCGTTCCGGACGCGTTGGCCGCGCCCTGGACACGCGCCGCGTCGGCGCGCGATGCCAGATCGGTCGCGAATGCCTCGACCTCGGCCACGTCCCTGCTCAGGGCGTCGGCGTTGCTCCGATGGATCCACGCGTGGTCTGCGAACTCCTCGACGCGAGCCCAGGGGACGAGCGTCGCGAAGGGAAGCCCGACAAGCGGCTCGACCGTCTCGTACAGGCCGGCCATGGCCGCACCGAACTGCTCCTTGCGGTCGATCAGCTCGCGTTGCTCCTCGATCTGTCGCTGCTGGTCGGTGATCTGCTGTCGCTGGTCGGTGATCTGCGAACGTGCGCCGTCGAGCTGCATCGCCAGCCACAGGATGCCGAGCCCAGCGGCGACGGCGACGAGCGCGAGCAGGCACGAGAGCACGACGATGCCCGTACGGGGCCGGCGCCCGGTCGGAGGGAGGGGCGGTGGGGACGCGGAGGCGATGTCGGGGAGGACCTCGACGGAGTGCTCGGGCGACGGCTGTCCGGTGGGGGAGGTGGAGGTCACGACGCTCGCTCTCTCGATGTGTCCTGTCATGGTAGGGGCCCCGGTGCTCCGGCTGCGGCGCCTGTGCATAACCGGCGGTGGGCGCGTGCGCGGCGACCCGTCGGCGGGGTCGACGAACGACGAAGGCCGGATGCCACTTCGCGTGGCATCCGGCCTTCCGGTATCGGTCGGCGGCGTCAGACCGTCCGCAGCACCGCGACGACGCGCCCGAGCACGACGGCCTCGTCGCCGAGAATCGGCTCGAAGGCGGAGTTGCGGGGGAGGAGCCACGTGTGGCCGTCGCGGCGGCGGAACGTCTTCACCGTGGCCTCGCCGTCGAGCATCGCGGCGACGATCTCACCGTTCTCGGCCGTGGCTTGCGTGCGGACGACGACCCAGTCGCCGTCGCAGATGGCCGCGTCGATCATGGAATCGCCCGAGACCTTGAGCATGAACAGCTCGCCCTTGCCGACGAGCTGACGGGGGAGGGGGAAGATCTCCTCGACCTGCTGATCGGCGGTGATGGGGACGCCCGCGGCGATGCGGCCGACCAGGGGGACGAGGGCGGCGTCGCCCACGGCGGGTGCGGTGTCGGCGGGGTTCTCTGCGGCGGTGCCGGGCAGGTCGATCAGCACCTCCATCGCGCGGGTCTTTCCGGGGTCGCGGCGCAGGTATCCGCTCAGCTCCAGCTGGTTGAGCTGATGCGTGACGCTCGAGAGCGACTTCAGCCCCACGGCGTCGCCGATCTCGCGCATGCTCGGCGGATACCCGTGCCGCGCGATCGAGCGCTGGATGACTTCGAGGATCGCCAGCTGCTTGTCGCTGAGGCTCTTCCGTCGCCGCGTCTGCGGTCTTTCGCGGCCGCCCGCGGTCGTCGCGTCGGTCATGTGTGCTCCCCTCGCACCGCGCTGTCGAAGCGGCGGAAATTCGAATGTCGGAGGTCCGTGGTGGGGTCTCCTCGTCGAAACCGTATCCGGTGGACGACCCGATCGATGCGGAGCGCTCCGCGTGTCGCGTTCGATCGGTCTCCGATAGCCCTGGTCTTGACAGTCCCGCAGTATCGAATATAGATTCGGAATACAGATTCGCACAGCCACCCTCCCGGCCGAGGGTGGCGTGCGAATCTCTCCCCACCGAGGAGCACATCATGAGCAGCATCGCCATCACCCCCACGACCCGCCTGCGGTTGACCGCGCGCGGACGTCGTGTGTTCGCTTTCCTCGCCGCTCTGCCGGTCGTTGTCGCGCTATCCGTCGCCGTCGTCGGCGGCGGAGCCGCGCTCGCGTCGAACGACAGCGGTGCCTCGGCGGGGGCGTTCGCTGAGATCACGGTCATGAGCGGCGAAACCCTCTGGTCGATCGCCGAAGACGTCGCTCCGGGTGCCGACCCCCGCGACGTGGTGGCAGAGATCACGCGGTTGAACGCTCTCGAAGACGCATCGGTCGCGGCCGGCCAGCGCATCGCGATCCCGGCCGCCTACGTCGCCGGGAGGTGAGCCCCGGCGTCGTCGCCGCCTACGATGGGTGAGGTGACCGTGCGCCTCGATGACCTGCCTCTTCGCGACGACTTGCGGGGCATGACCCCGTACGGAGCCCCGCAAGCCGCACTCCCTGTCGCCCTCAACGTGAACGAGAACACGCATCCCGTTCCCTCCGAGGTCGCCGACGACATTCTGGATGCCATCGCCCGCGCACTGCGCGACGTCAACCGCTATCCCGACCGTGAGTTCACCGGTCTCCGCGAGGCGTTCGCCGACTACCTGGGGCACGGGCTCGTCCGCGAGCAGATCTGGGCGGCCAACGGGTCGAACGAGGTCCTGCAGCACATCCTCCAGGCCTTCGGTGGTCCAGGGCGTCGGGCCATGGGTTTCGCTCCCACCTACTCGATGTATCCGATCCTGACGCGGGCGACCGGTGCCGAATGGATCGCGGGGGAGCGCGAGCACGACTTCACGCTCAGCCCGGCCTCCGCCGCCGAGCAGGTCGTGCGCGAGAACCCCGACGTCGTCTTCCTGTGTGCGCCGAACAACCCGACGGGCACGCCCCTCGGTCTCGACGTGATCGAGGCGGTCTACGCCGTGACCGACGGCATCGTCATCGTCGACGAGGCGTACCAGGAGTTCGCCCCGCACGACCAGCCCTCCGCGGTGACGCTCCTCCCCGGACGCCCGCGCCTGGTGGTGTCCCGCACGATGAGTAAGGCGTTCGCATTCGCCGGCGCGCGGGTGGGATATCTCGCCGCCGACCCGGCGGTCATCGACGCCTTGCGTCTGGTCCGCCTGCCGTACCACCTCAGCGCGCTGACGCAGGCGGCGGCGACGGCCGCGCTCGGGCACGCGGACACGATGCTGTCGATGGTCGACGAGATCGTCGCTCAGCGCGACCGGATCTCGGCCACGGTGGCGGCACTGGGCTACACGGCACACGAGTCGTGGACGAACTTCGTGCTCTTCGGCGCGGTCGACGACCCCGCGGCCACGTGGAAAGCGCTGTACGACCGCGGGGTGCTCATCCGCGACGTGGGCATCGCTCACCACTTGCGCGTCACGGCGGGTACCGCCGACGAGACGACCGCGTTCCTGGATGCACTGGCCTCGGTAGGATCGCGAGCATGACCGGCCCCGCCACGCCCCGCACCGCATCGATCGTCCGCGAGACGAGCGAGTCGCGCGTCGAGCTGTCCCTCGACCTCGATGGGACCGGCGCGAGCGAGATCTCCACGAGCGTGCCGTTCTTCGATCACATGCTCACGGCGTTCGCGAAGCACTCGCTGACCGACCTGCGCGTCACCTCCGTAGGCGACACGCACATCGACGCGCACCACACCGTCGAGGACACCTCGATCGTGCTCGGTCAGGCGATCCGCCAGGCGCTCGGTGACAAGTCCGGCATCGCCCGGTACGGCGATGCCCTCGTTCCGCTGGACGAAGCGCTCGCGCAGGCCGTCGTCGACATCAGCGGACGTCCGTATCTCGTGCACACCGGAGAGCCCGCGGGCTTCGAGCACCACTTGATCGGCGGGCACTTCACCGGCTCGCTCGTGCGCCACTCGTTCGAGGCCATCTCGATCCACGCGGGACTGACGGTGCACGTACGCGTCCTGGGCGGGCGCGACCCGCACCACATCGCCGAGGCCGAGTACAAGGCCCTCGCCCGTGCGTTCCGCCAGGCCAAGGCCCTGGATCCCTTCGTCGACGGCATCCCGAGCACCAAGGGCGCCCTGTGAGCAAGCCCGTCGTCGCTGTCCTCGACTACGGCTCGGGCAACGTCCACTCGGCCGTCAAGGCGCTCATCGAGGCGGGGGCCGATGCGCGCTTGACTTCCGATCGCTCCCTTCTCCTCGACGCCGACGGGCTGCTCGTCCCCGGAGTCGGGGCCTTCAGCGCCGTGATGGACGCGCTCAACGCCAGCCGCGGCGGCGAGATCATCGATCGTCGACTCGCCGGAGGTCGCCCGGTGCTCGGCATCTGCGTGGGGATGCAGGTGATGTTCGGGCGTGGCATCGAACGCGGGACCGACACGGAAGGGCTGGGCGAGTGGCCCGGCACCGTGTCCGAACTCGCGGCGCCGGTGCTTCCGCACATGGGGTGGAACACGGTTTCGGCCGGCGAGGGCTCTCGCCTGTTCGACGGCATCGGCGACGAGCGGTTCTACTTCGTCCACTCCTACGCCGCGCAAGAATGGCAGCTCGAGGTCACGCCGCCGTTCCCCGAGCCGGTGTTGACGTGGTGCACGTACGGCGCGCCGTTCCTCGCCGCGGTCGAGAACGGTCCGTTGGCGGCGACCCAGTTCCACCCCGAGAAGTCGGGGGAAGCCGGCATCCGTCTGCTGGCGAATTGGATCGACGGGCTGCGCGCGACTACTGTGTGACCTCGTGCCCGGGGCTGGCGAGAGGCGCCTGCCGGCACGAGGAGCCATGAACGATTTCGCGTCCACGCCCGAGCTTGTCCTTCTGCCCGCGGTTGATGTCGCCGACGGCAAGGCCGTCCGACTGACCCAGGGAGAGGCGGGCACCGAGACCAGCTACGGCGACCCGGTGGATGCCGCGCTGGACTTCGCGCGCCAGGGTGCGGCGTGGATCCACCTCGTCGACCTCGACGCCGCTTTCGGCCGCGGCAACAACACCGCGGTGATGCGCAAGGTCATCAAGCAGGTCAAGGGCGTGCAGGTCGAGCTCTCCGGCGGCATCCGTGACGACCGGTCCCTCGAGGCGGCTCTGGAGAGCGGCGCCAGTCGCATCAACCTGGGTACCGCCGCCCTGGAGAACCCCGAGTGGGCCGCGGACGTCATCAACCGCTACGGCGAGGCGATCGCGGTCGGGCTCGACGTGCGCGGCACGACCCTGGCCGCCCGCGGATGGACGCGCGACGGCGGCGACCTGTGGACGGTGCTCGAGCGTCTCGAGGACGCCGGCTGCAGCCGGTACGTCGTGACCGATGTCACCAAGGACGGCACGCTCCGCGGCCCCAACCTCGAGCTTCTGCGCGAGCTGACGCAGCGCACGCCGAAGCCCATCGTGGCCTCCGGCGGAGTGTCGAGCCTCGACGACATCGTGGCGCTGCGCGAGCTGGTGCCGCTCGGCGTCGAAGGGGCGATCGTGGGCAAGGCCCTCTACGCGGGCCAGTTCACCCTCGCCGAGGCGCTGGATGTCGCCGGGCACTGACGACCATCGCGCCGACTCGGCGGGCGTCCCCTGGGAGGGGCGTCGTTTCGAATCGAACCCGCACTCCGGTGACGACGGTTCTGCCGACCCCGCCCTCTTGATCGCCCTGCAGGCCGTCTCGACGGGGGAGGGCGACGCCCGTGCCGTCGTCGAGGCCTACCGCACCGCTCGCCTGCTGATCCCGCTCGTCGCCGAGAAGGGCGACCACGGCGTCGGCCCGCACGGGCTGGAGGTCGACAAGACGCAAGAGCTGTCGATCGTGACGGTGGCCGCCCCCGACGGCCGCAAGGTGTTGCCGGTGTTCAGCTCGGTCGAGGCGATGCAGCGCTGGGATGCCACGGCGCGCCCCGTCCCCGCGGACGGCCGCCGCACCGCTCTGGCGGCAGCGTCGGAAGACACGGAGCTGATCGTCATCGATCCGACTTCCGAGACCGAATTCGTGTTGCGCCGCCCCGCGGTGTGGGCGATCGCTCAGGGGGAGGCGTGGGAGCCCGCGCACGTGTCCCCGGCCGTGTTCACGGGCCTGCAGGAGAGCATCTCCGGTGAGCTGGCGGTGCTCGACCTCGCCGTGCAGCCGGGGGACCCGTTCGGGCGGTTGCGCGGCCCCGAGCTGGTCGTGCACCTGCGGCTCATGGCCGGCCTCGCGCAGGACGAGCTCGACGCGGTCCTCGCGCGCCTCGCGCGTCGGTGGGCGGCGGACGACCGGGTCGCCGTGCTCGTGGACTCCCTGACGGTGAAGCTGCACCGCCCCACCGACATCTGACCGCCTCCACGTCGTCGCGAGAACAGGCTTCGCGTCGAGAACAGTCTGTTTCGCGCGCCCGCCGAATCGCCCTGTTCCCGCGGCATCGGGAGGCCGGTACCGAGGTTCCCGCGACCTACGTGACGGGACCCGTCCACTTCTCGCCCGGACCCTTGCCGATCGGGTCGGGGATGACCGAGGCCTCGCGGAACGCGAGCTGCAGCGATCGCAGACCGTCGCGGAGCGATCGGGCGTGCATGTCGCTGATCTCGGGCGCCCCGGCGGTGATGAGGCCGGCGAGGGCGTTGATGAGCTTGCGGGCCTCGTCGAGGTCGAGCTGCTGCTGCGGGTCGTCGGCGAGTCCGACCTTGATCGCCGCGGCGCTCATGAGGTGGACGGCGGTCGTGGTGATGACCTCGACGGCGGGGACGTCGGCGATGTCGCGGGAGGCGGAGGCGGAGACGCGCTCCTGCTCCTCCCACCTCGCAAGACGCTCGGCGTCCTGGGCGGCGCGGCTGTCGTCGGGGGGAATCGTGTCCACGTGTTTCTCTCTGCTAGACTATGGCGGGCTTCGGAGTGTTCTGCTCCGTACGAAAGAGGATGACATCCCACCCGCGCTTGCCGCTCCAGGCTACCGGGTTCCCGCACTCCGCTCCGTTCCGTACAGAGCTGTCAGGGTGCAGAAGCCGGTGCTCTGAGCACCGTGCCGGGTGGCATGTTCTCCTCTTCGCCCGCGATTCCCATGGATCGCGGCGGCCGCCATCCGCATGAAAGAGGAGTTCCGCATCAGCGATCCCCGCACCAACGAGCGCATCCGAGTCCCGGAGGTCCGTCTCGTCGGACCCAACGGCGAGCAGGTCGGCATCGTCCGAATCGAAGCTGCGCTGCGCCTGGCCCAGGAAGCGGACCTCGACCTGGTCGAGGTTGCGCCGAGCTCGAAGCCGCCCGTGGTCAAGATCATGGATTACGGCAAGTTCAAGTACGAGGCCGCTCAGAAGGCCAAGGAAACGCGTCGTAACCAGGCCAACACGGTCCTGAAAGAGGTCCGGTTCCGCCTGAAGATCGAGGCCCACGACTACATCACCAAGCTCAAGCGCGCTGAGGGATTCCTCCAGGCGGGCGACAAGGTGAAGGCCATGATCCTCTTCCGCGGTCGCGAGCAGTCGCGTCCCGAGCAGGGTGTGCGTCTGCTCCGCAAGTTCGCGGAGGACGTCGCCGAGTTCGGCACCGTCGAGTCGAACCCCACGATCGACGGCCGCAACATGGTGATGGTGGTCGCTCCTCACAAGAACAAGTCCGAGGTCAAGACCGAGCAGAACGCGCAGCGCGCGGCGAACCGTGAGGCGGCGCGCAGCGCGGCCCGCGGCGACTCGGCCCCCGACGACCACGCTGCTCCGGCGTCCGCCGAGTAAGCCCCCCGTCTCCCGCAGTGCCGGGATACCCAACGAAGGAAGACAGATGCCGAAGCAGAAGACCCACTCGGGCGCCAAGAAGCGTTTCAAGTTGACCGGTAGCGGCAAGCTCATGAAGCAGCAGGCCGGCATGCGGCACAACCTCGAGGGCAAGGCCTCCAAGCGCACCCGTCGCCTGAACCAGGAGCAGGTCCTGGCCAAGGGCGACTCCAAGGTCGCCAAGAAGCTCCTCGGCCTCTGAGCGCCGACGCACGTTAGGAAAGAACAGAAATGGCTAGAGTCAAGCGGGCTGTCAACGCCCACAAGAAGCGTCGCGTCATCCTCGAGCGCGCGTCCGGTTACCGCGGTCAGCGTTCGCGCCTGTACCGCAAGGCCAAGGAGCAGGTCACTCACTCCCTGGTCTACGCATACCGTGACCGTCGCAAGCGCAAGGGCGACTTCCGTCGTCTGTGGATCCAGCGCATCAACGCCGCGAGCCGCCAGAACGGTCTCACGTACAACCGCTTCATCCAGGGCCTCGGCCTCGCGGGTGTTCAGGTCGACCGCCGCATGCTCGCCGAGCTCGCGGTCAACGAGCCGGCCGTGTTCGCCTCGCTCGTCGCGACGGCCAAGGCCGCGCTGCCCAGCGACGTCAACGCCGCCAAGACCGCGTAATCACCGGTTCCACGAACGGGCGTCCTCCTCGGAGGGCGCCCGTTCGGCGTTTCCCCGCCGTTCTCCGGGATGCATGCCGGTCGCGTCATACACTGGGTGCGTGCTGGAGAACCCTCGTTCGCCGCGGGTGCGCGCCGTGGCCAAGTTGAGCAAGCGCGCGGCCCGGCAGGAGACCGGTCTGTTCCTCCTCGAGGGGCCTCAGGCCGCGCGTGAAGCCCTCGCCTGGGCGCCCGAGACGGTGCTCGAGCTCTACGGCACTCCGACGGCACTCGAGAAGCACACCGACGTCCGCGACGCCGCCGTCGACGCCGACGTCGATGTGCAGTACACGACCGAAGCGGTCCTGGATGCCATGGCCGACACCGTCACGCCGCAGGGCATCGTCGCGGTGGCCCGGCAGTCGCCGACGGCTCTCAAGGACATCCTCGCCACGCAGCCGCGCCTGCTCGCGATCTGCGAGGAAGTGCGTGATCCGGGCAACCTCGGCACGATCATCCGCGCCGCCGATGCGGCGGGCGCGGACGCCGTGATCCTGACGGGTCGCACGGTCGACCTGTACAACCCGAAGGTCGTGCGGTCGACCACGGGGTCGCTGTTCCATCTCCCGGTCGCAGTGGATCTGGAGCTGAGCGACGTCGTCGAGCGCGTGCACGAGGTGGGGTTGCGGGTGGTTGCCGCCGATATCGGGGGTGAGGATTTCCTCACGTCCCGCCGCCTGCTGGCCGAGCCGACGGCGTGGTTGTTCGGGAACGAAGCCCGGGGCCTGGACGATTCCGCGCTCGGGTACGCGGATCTCTCGTTACGGCTTCCCATCTACGGACGAGCGGAGTCGCTGAACCTCGCCACCGCCGCGAGCGTCTGCCTGTACGAGACCGCCTTCGCCCAACGCGCGGGCTGAGTCACCCGCTGTTACAGAACGGTTAAGGCGTCCGCAAGAAGGTGGTCGCATTCCCGGCCGTCTCATAGGGTGGGGAAATGGCATCCGTTCCCCCGGCGGGCTCCGAGCCCCTCGTCGTCCTCTCCGGCGTCCAGAAGCACTATGGACAGTTCCAGGCTCTGAAGGACATCGATCTGACCGTCGACCGCGGCGAAGTCGTCGTCGTCATCGGCCCCTCCGGCTCGGGCAAGTCGACCCTCTGCCGCACCATCAACCGCCTCGAAACGATCACGAGCGGATCGATCACGATCGACGGTGTGGCGCTGCCCGAAGAAGGCAAGGGATTGGCGAAGCTGCGTGCCGATGTGGGCATGGTCTTCCAATCGTTCAACCTCTTCGCCCACTTGACGATCCTCGAGAACGTCACCCTCGGGCCGATCAAGGTCCGCAAGATGAAGAAGGCGGATGCCGAGAAAGAAGCGCGCGCTCTCCTGGACCGCGTGGGCGTGGGCCACCAGTCCGACAAGCTGCCCGCGCAGCTCTCCGGCGGCCAGCAGCAGCGCGTCGCGATCGCCCGCGCCCTCGCGATGAAGCCGAAGGTCATGCTCTTCGACGAGCCGACCTCGGCCCTCGACCCCGAGATGATCAACGAGGTCCTCGACGTGATGGTCGGGCTCGCGAAGGACGGGATGACGATGATCGTCGTCACGCACGAGATGGGCTTCGCCCGCAAGGCCGCCAACCGTGTGGTGTTCATGGCCGACGGGCAGATCGTCGAGCAGGCCACGCCCGAGCAGTTCTTCACGCACCCCGAATCCGATCGTGCGAAGGACTTCCTCTCGAAGCTCATCACGCACTGACTCCGGGGCGGAACGACGACGTTCCGCCTCCCGCACCGCCTCCGGCCGACCCGACGTGCCACCCCCTCGTATCCCCTCCGCACAGCACACGTAACCAAGGAGACATCACATGCGTAAGACACGTTTTCTCGCCGGCGCGAGTATCGTCGCCGCCGGCCTGCTGGCCCTGACGGCCTGCAACAGCGGGACCCCGGGTGCGGCGCCCGGAGCCGACGGCAGCGGCGATTCGACCCAGCTCTGGGACGTGGCCTCCGACGTCTCGCTCGACGGCAGCCCCACCTACGAGCGCATGGCCGCGGCCGACAAGGTCGTCGTCGGTGTCAAGGAGGACCAGCCCGGTCTCGGCTTCAAAGACCCCGTGAGCAACGAGCGCGGCGGCTTCGACGTCGAGATCGCCCAGTGGATCGCCGCGTCGCTCGGGTTCGACGCCGACAAGATCGAGTACAAGACGATCCCGTCGGCCAACCGCGAGCAGGAGCTCGTCAACGGCAACATCGACTACTACGTCGGTACGTACTCCATCACCGACAAGCGCAAGCAGCAGATCGACTTCGCCGGTCCGTACCTGATCACCGGCCAGGGTCTGCTGGTCGCGGCGGACAACGACTCGATCAACGGTCCCGATGACCTCGCCGGCAAGATCGTCTGCTCCGTGACGGGCTCGACGCCTCTGCAGCGCATCCGTGACGAGTACGCGCCCGGCGACACCGTCGAGTACGACACCTACACCCAGTGCCTCGAGCAGCTGCGGGCCGGCTCCGTGGACGCCGTGACCACCGACCAGGCGATCCTCGCCGGTTACGTGGCGCAGGAGCCCGACGCGTTCAAGATCGCGGGCGACACCTTCAGCGAAGAGCGCTACGGCGTCGGTCTGCCCAAGGGCGACACCGTCCTGAAGGGCCACATCAACACCCTCTTCAACGACGGTGGCGAGATCTGGACCGCGCTGTTCGACAAGAATCTGGCACCGGCCGGCATCACGGGCCAGCAGCCCACCGCCGACGAGTGATCCGTTCGGGGGCGGCGCGCCGCGCCGCCCCCGAACCCCCGACCAAGACAAGGACCACGCATGGGTGTCATCACCGGCAACCTCGACATCTGGGGCCAAGCGCTCGTCGGCACGCTCGTGCTGTTCTTCGCGGGCGGCGCGCTCGCGCTCGTACTGGGCATCATCGTCGGCGCGATGCGCGTCTCACCCGTGCCGATCGCTCGTGGCGTCGGCACGTTCTATGTCAGTGCCATTCGGAACACGCCCCTCACGCTCGTGTTCTTCGCTTTCGTGTTCGCCCTGCCACCGCTCCTCGGCTTGCGATTGACCGGCGAGGTCTCGCTGACGCTCGGCATCTGCGCGCTCGGCATCTACACCGCCACGTACGTCGCCGAAGCGATCCGCTCCGGCGTCAACACGGTCCCGGTGGGTCAGGCCGAAGCCGCCCGTGCCCTCGGGCTCGGCTTCGGCCAGGTGATGGGCCTGGTCGTGCTGCCGCAGGCGTTCCGCTCGGTCATCCCCCCGATGATGAGCGTGTTCATCGCCCTGCTGAAGAACACCACTGTCGCCGCGGGCTTCTCCATCGTGAACCTCGGCTCGGTGCGCAACTACCTCAGTGAGCGGGGCGAGAACGCCTTCGTCGTCATCCTGTGGATCATGGTGGCCTTCGTCGCCCTGGTGCTGCTGCTCTCGTGGCTCCAGCGAACTCTCGAGAACCGGTGGAGGATCGCCCGATGAGCAGTGTCCTGTACGACGTCCCGGGCCCCAAAGCGATCGCCCGCAACCGGATCCTCGGAGTGGTGACGATCCTGGTTGTGCTCGCCATCGTCGGATTCTTCGTGTGGCGGTTGGCCGCGACGGGTCAGTTCACGGCGCAGAAGTGGTCGGCCTTCACCTACAGCAACGTGTGGATGCAGGTCCTGCAGTCCACGGTGGCCACGCTCGCCGCGTTCGCCGCGGCCGCCGTCGGCGCGCTCGCCCTCGGTTTCGTCCTGGCGATCGGTCGCCTGTCCGACCACGCCTGGGTGCGCTGGCCGTTCACCGCGGTCATCGAGGTGTTCCGCGCCATCCCGGTGCTGATCTTCATGTTCTTGCTGTACTACGGCTTCCCGGTCATCGGCATCCGTATGGAGCCCTATTGGGCCGTCGTCATCGCGCTGGTCTGCTACAACGGCTCGGTGCTCGCGGAGGTCATCCGCGCCGGCGTCGAATCGTTGCCGCGGGGTCAGAGTGAGGCCGGATACGCGATCGGTCTGCGCAAGGCGGGCGTCATGCGCTTGGTGCTGCTTCCGCAGGCGATCCGCGCCATGATGCCGGTGATCATCGCGCAGCTCGTGGTGACGCTGAAGGACACCGCTCTCGGCTTCATCATCACCTACCCCGAACTGCTGTTCTACGCGAAGTACATCGGTGCGCAACCGAGCGTCGGTTCG
This sequence comes from Microbacterium sp. 5K110, assembly GCF_005774735.1. Classification (GTDB taxonomy): domain Bacteria; phylum Actinomycetota; class Actinomycetes; order Actinomycetales; family Microbacteriaceae; genus Microbacterium. The sequence goes on from NZ_VBUM01000024.1 coordinate 26,290, forward strand.
CCGATCATCCCGGCCACGATCATCGTCGGCGCGATCTACATCTCGCTGTGCCTCCTGCTGTCGTACGTCGCCACCCTCGTCGAGAAACGACTGCGCCGCTCGCCGCGCTCCGCGCAGGTCGCGGCCGCCGTGCCGCAGCAGGCCGGTACAGATACCGAGCTCATCGTCGCTCAGCGCGGGCTCGGTAAGAACGACGCGTCGGGTCTGTGACCGCAGGCGGGCGGGGGAGTGTCCCCGCCCGTCGGTAGACTCTCATCTCGTGTCCGACGCACCCGAGATCACCCCCGAGGCCGTCGCCTCCGCCGTCGATGCCGCTCTCGCGGCGATCGCCGGTGCCGCGACGACCGCAGACCTGAAGGCCGCTCGCTCCGCTCACGCGGGAGAGCAGTCCTCACTCGCCCGCCTGAACGCCCAGCTGCGCAACGTCGCCCCCGAGAACAAGGCCGAGTTCGGCAAGCTCGTCGGCCAGGCGCGCGGTCGTGTGAACCAGGCCTTCGCCGCCCGCGAAGGCGAGCTCGCCGAGGCCGAGACCGTTGCGCGGCTCGAAGCGGAGCGGGTGGACGTCACGGCCCTGCCGCAGCGCGCCCGCGTGGGAGCGCGGCATCCGATCTCGCTCCTGCAGGAGCAGGTGTCCGACATCTTCGTCGGCATGGGGTGGGAGATCGCCGAGGGCCCCGAGCTCGAGCACGAGTGGTTCAACTTCGACGCGCTCAATTTCGACGTCGATCACCCGGCGCGGCAGATGCAGGACACGTTCTTCGTCGACCCGGTCGCCCGCCACCTCGTGATGCGCACGCACACGAGCCCCGTCCAGGTGCGGTCGATGCTCGAGCGCGACCTGCCGATCTATGTGCTGTGCCCCGGTCGGGTGTACCGGACCGATGAGTTCGACGCGACGCACCTTCCCGTCTTCACGCAGTTCGAGGGTCTGGTCATCGACAAGGGCATCACGATGGCCCACCTCAAGGGCACGCTCGACCACGCCGCCCGGGTCCTGTTCGGCCCCGAGGCCAAGACGCGGTTCCGCGCCAACTTCTTCCCGTTCACCGAGCCGAGCGCCGAGCTCGACCTGTGGCATCCCACCTTCAAGGGCGGGGCGCGCTGGATCGAGTGGGGCGGCTGCGGGATGGTGAACCCCAATGTCCTGCGTGCCGCGGGCATCGATCCCGAGGAGTACTCGGGCTTCGCCTTCGGCATGGGCATCGAGCGCACGCTCATGTTCCGCAGCGACGTGCAAGACATGCGCGACATGGCCGAGGGCGATGTCCGCTTCAGCGAGCAGTTCGGAATGGTGGTCTGATGCGCGTCCCGCTCTCCTGGTTGCGCGAGTACGTCGACGTGCCCGCGGATGCCACGGCCGACGACGTCCTCGCGGCGCTGGTGTCCGTCGGATTCGAAGAAGAAGACGTGCATCGCTTCGAGCTCGAAGGCCCCATCGTCGTCGGTGAGGTGAAGGAGTTCACTCCTGAGCCGCAGTCCAACGGCAAGACGATCCGCTGGTGCCAGGTCGACGTCGGCGAAGAGCACGGCGGCGTCCGTGGCATCGTGTGCGGCGCCGGCAACTTCTTCGAGGGCGACAAGGTCGTGGTGACCCTGCCCGGCTCCGTTCTGCCCGGGCCGTTCCCGATCGCGGCGCGCAAGACCTACGGTCATGTCTCGGACGGCATGATCGCCTCGGCGAAAGAGCTGGGACTCGGCAGCGAGCACTCCGGCATCCTGCGCCTGGTCGACCTCGGCATCGACGCTCCCGTGGGCTCCGACGCGATCGCCCTGCTCGGCCTGGACGACATCGCCGTCGAGATCAACGTCACCCCCGACCGCGGGTACGCGCTGTCTCTGCGCGGTGTCGCCCGCGAGTACTCGCACGCCACCGGCGCGGTCTTCCGCGACCCGGGCGCCGGTCACGACGCCGCGCGCGACCGCACGCCGCAGGGCTTCCCGATCACGGTCGACGACGTCGCGCCCATCCGTGGCCGCGTCGGCGCGAGCCAGTTCGTCGCGCGCATCGTCCGCGACGTGGACCCCTCGCGTCCCACGCCGCCGTGGATGATCACGCGCCTGTCGCTCGCCGGCATCCGGTCGCTCGGTGTCCTGATCGACATCACGAACTACGTCATGCTTGAGCTCGGCCAGCCGATCCACGGCTACGACCTCGACCGTCTGCAGGGGGGGATCACCGTCCGTCGTGCGACGGCGGGCGAGAAGCTCGAGACGCTGGACGGCCAGGTGCGCACGCTGCACGACGAGGATCTGCTCATCACCGACGAGTCCGGCCCCATCGGTCTGGCGGGCGTCATGGGCGGTGGCCCGACCGAGATGAGCGATGCGACGCGCAACGTCCTGATCGAGGCGGCCACCTTCGACCAGGTCTCGATCGCCCGTACGGCGCGCCGGCACAAGCTGCCCTCCGAGGCCTCGCGGCGCTTCGAGCGCGGCGTCGACCCGCTCGTCGCCTTCGTCGCGGCCGAGCGCGTGGCGTCGCTGATGGTCGAGCTGGCCGGTGGCTCTCTCGACACCGAGGTCGGCGGATCGCTCGCCGAGACCTTCACGCGGGACGCGATCGTCCTGCCGTCGGGGTTCGTTTCTGGGCTGATCGGCGTCGAGTACACCGACGACGAGGTCGAGCGTGCGCTGCGCCTGATCGGGTGCACCGTCGAGCGCCGTGAGACCGGCTGGTCGGTCGTCCCGCCGTCATGGCGTCCCGACCTCACCGACAAGTGGACGCTGGCCGAAGAGGTCGCGCGAATCGAGGGGTACGACCGGATCCCGTCCGTGCTGCCCACTCCGCCGTCGGGGCGCGGTCTGACCTCCGCTCAGCAGGGCCGTCGCCGCGTGAGCAACACGCTGGCCGCGGCGGGCTTCGTCGAGACGCCCTCGTTCCCGTTCACGACCGCCGAGCAGAACGACCTGCACGGCTCGCCCTCGGGCGAGACGTTGCCGAGCGTTAAGCTCGCCAACCCGCTCGACGGTCTGGCGCCCTTCCTGCGGCGCTCGCTCGTCCCGGGCCTGCTGCAGGTCGCGCACCGCAACCTCTCGCGGGGGATCGTCGACCTCGCGCTGTTCGAGGCGGGCACGGTATTCCTTCCCAAGCCCGGTGTGCAGTACGGCACCGCGTCGGTCCCGCCGCTGGCGGTGCGTCCCGACGCGGCGACGCTGACGGCGCTGGATGCCTCGATCCCGCCGCAGCGTCGGCACGTCGCCGTGCTGCTGACGGGGAACCTCGTTCCCAAGCAGCCGGGGCAGGCCGCGGTCGCGGCCGACCTCGCCGATGCGGTCGACGCCGTGCGGATCCTCGCGGGTGCCGCGGGAGTCGACGTCGAGCTGGTTCAGGCCCAGCGGGCGGCGCTGCACCCCGGTCGTACGGCGCGTGTCCGGGTGGCGGGTGCCGACGTGGGCTACGTGGGCGAGCTGTTGCCGACCGTCGCAGCGGCCGCCGACCTGCCGGGACGTGTCCTCGTGGCGGAGCTCGACCTGGACGCGCTCCTCGAGAGCGCGCAGAACCGCGTGGTCGTGGCATCCCTGTCGGGGTTCCCGGCGGCGACGCAGGACGTCTCGGTGGTCGTGCCGGTCGGCACCCCGGCCGGAGACGTCCGCGCGGCGCTGCTCGAGGGTGGGGCTCCGCTCATCGAGGGGGCCCGTCTCGTGGACGACTACCGCGGCACCGGGGTGGCCGAGGGGACGAAGAGTCTGACCTTCGCGCTGCGGTTCCGCGCCGCGGACCGCACGCTCACCGCGGCGGAGGCGTCGGATGCCAAGCTCGCGGGTGTCGCGGTGGCGGCCGAGCGCTTCGGGGCCGTCTTGCGCGATGGCGAGCAGTCGGCGGGCGCGGAGGTCCCGGGTCGCTGACATGTCACCCGGACATGTGCCTGCCCTCATCGCCGGCGAGGGGGCAGTCGGAAGTGGCCGACGATGAGGGCAGGTGCGATCAGCATACCCCGTACTTGTCCCCCAAATGGGGGACAAGCTGAGAAATGTCGAGGGATGCCCTCGCATCGGTCGAGACGGGCGCCCTCCCGCGGCGGATTTGCTCCCGTCGGCGCAGGCCGGATACTCTCGCGGAATGTCGTCGATCGTCGTCTGCAACGAGGAGCTCTCCGTGAGCACCGTTGTGGTGCGTCGACGTCGGGTCGCACGCCGAGTTTCGGCGACCTCGTAACCCGCCGTCGGTCGGGCATACGGGCGTCGCCGCCCCGGTTCACGCTGAATGCAGCACCAGCCCCGACTCCTAAGGTGGATCCATGACCCTCTCGGTCGCCGTCTCCGGCGCCTCCGGCTACGCGGGCGGCGAGATCCTCCGCTTGCTCGCCGATCATCCCGACGTCGACATCCGCACGGTCACCGCGCACTCGAGTGCCGGGCAGCCCCTCCTCGCGCACCAGCCGCACCTGCGCTCCCTCGCGCATCTCGAGTTGCAGCCCACGACGCCCGAGGTGCTGGCCGGTCACGATGTCGTCTTCCTGGCCCTACCGCACGGGCAGTCCGCGCAGTACACCGACGCCCTGGTCGACACCCCGCTCGTCATCGACGCCGGCGCCGACCATCGGCTCGTCTCGCCCGAGGACTGGGCCGCCTTCTACGGCGGTGTCCACCCCGAGCCCTGGGCATACGGCGTTCCCGAACTCCTCGTGGGCGGCGGCAAGCAGCGCGAGCTCCTGCGCGGGGCCTCGCGGATCGCCGCACCCGGATGCAACGCCTCGACCGTGTCGCTCTCGCTCGCTCCCGGCGTTGCTGCGGGTGTCATCGACCCGAGCGACATCGTTTCGGTGCTCGCGGTGGGCCCGAGCGGGGCCGGAAAAGCCGCGAAGACGAACCTCCTCGCGAGTGAAATCCTCGGCACCGCCAATCCCTATGCCGTCGGCGGCACGCACCGGCACATCCCCGAGATCCGCCAGGCGCTGCGCGCCGCAGGGGCGCCGGTCGACGGCATCCGGATCTCGTTCACCCCCGTGCTCGTCCCGATGGCGCGCGGGATCCTCGCGACTTCCTCCGCGCGGATCCGCGAGGGCGTGACGGATGCCGAGATCCGCGACGCATGGGAGAGCGCCTACGCCGACGAGCCCTTCGTCGAGCTGCTTCCCGCGGGGACGTTCCCGCGGACGGCCGACGTGCTCGGCGCGAACGTGGCATCCCTCGGTCTCGCGATCGACCGCGCGGCGAACCGCGTCGTGATCGTCGCGGCCGTCGACAATCTGGTGAAGGGCACCGCGGGCGCCGCGGTGCAGTCCATGAACATCGCGCTGGGTCTCCCCGAGACCACGGCGCTTCCGACGAACGGAGTCGCCCCGTGAGCGTGACCGCCCCCGCAGGATTCGAGGCGGCCGGTGTCGCCGTCGGCCTGAAATCGACCGGCGCGCGCGATGTCGCGGTGGTCGTCAACCGCGGTCCGCACAAGGTGGGTGCCGCCGTCTTCACCTCCAACCGCGCCAAGGCCAACCCCATCCTGTGGTCGGAGCAGGTCGTGCGCGACGGTGTCGTCGAGGCCGTGGTGCTCAACTCCGGTGGCGCGAACTGCTTCACCGGATCGTTCGGCTTCCAGACCACCCACCAGACGGCCGAGCGCGCCGCCGAGCTCCTCGGCGTCGGGGCCGGCGACGTCGTCGTGTGCTCGACGGGACTGATCGGCACCGGCGACGAGGTCTTCCGGGCCAAGGTGCTCGACGGGGTCGAGAAGGGCGTCGCCGCCCTCTCGGCGGACGGGGGCGAGGACGCGTCGCTGGCGATCATGACCACCGATTCCCGTCCCAAGCGCGCCGTTCACCACGGTGAGGGCTGGACCATCGGCGGCATGGCGAAGGGCGCGGGCATGCTCGCTCCCGGGCTGGCCACGATGCTCGTCGTCGTCACCACCGACGCCGTGCTCGACGCCGCCCAGGCCGATGCGGCCCTGCGCGCGGCGACCCGGGTGAGCTTCGATCGCCTCGATTCGGACGGCTGCATGTCGACGAACGACCAGGTGACCCTCCTGTCCAGCGGCGCCAGCGGCATCCGGGCGGATGCCGACGAGTTCGCCGCCGCGCTGACCGCGGTGTGCGATGACCTCGCCGCCCAGTTGCAGGGCGACGCCGAGGGCGCCAGCCACGACATCACGATCCGTGTCGTCGGCGCAGCCTCGGAGGATGACGCCGTCGAGGTCGGTCGCTCGGTCGCCCGCAACAACCTCTTCAAGGCCGCGATCTTCGGACAGGATCCCAACTGGGGACGCGTCCTGGCCGCGATCGGCACGACGTCCGCCGACTTCGACCCGTACGACGTCGACGTCTGGATGAACGGTGTGCGCGTGTGCACCGCGGGCGGACCCGATCGCCCGCGCGAAGAGGTCGACCTGACCCCGCGCGCGACCGACCTCGTCATCGACCTGCGGGTCGGCGAGGCCGCGGCCACGATCCGCACCAACGACCTCACGCACGACTACGTCCACGAGAACAGCGCCTACTCCTCATGAGCGACATCGATATCCAGGACACCGATCCGGCCGAAGCCAGCGAGCGGGCGGTGACTCTCGTCGAGTCGCTGCCGTGGGTGCGCAAGTACCGCGACCAGGTGGTGGTGGTGAAGTACGGCGGCAACGCGATGGTGAGCGACGAGCTGCAGGACGCCTTCGCCGCCGACATCGCCTACCTTCGCTACGTGGGGGTCAAGCCCGTCGTCGTGCACGGCGGAGGACCGCAGATCTCGTCGATGCTCGACCGGCTCGACATCCCGAGCGAATTCCGCGGCGGCTACCGCGTCACCTCGACCGAGGCGATCGGCGTGGTCCGGATGGTGCTGACCGGGCAGATCAACCCGCAGCTGGTGGCCAAGGTCAACGCGCACGGACCGCTCGCGACGGGGCTCAGCGGCGAGGATGCGGGGCTGTTCGGCGGTCGCCGTCGCGGCGTCGTCGTCAACGGGGTCGAGCACGATCTCGGCCGGGTCGGCGATGTCGTCACGGTCGACCCGCAGCCGGTGCTCGATCACCTCGCCGCGGGCCGAGTGCCGATCGTGTCGAGCATCGCGCCCGACCTCGACCATCCGGGTGCGTCGCTGAACGTCAACGCGGATGCCGCGGCGGCCGCGCTCGCGGTGGCGCTGAAGGCCGCGAAGCTCGTCGTCCTCACCGACGTCCCGGGTCTGTACGCCGACTGGCCCAACCGCGACTCCCTCGTGTCGCACTTGACCTCGACCGAGTTGCGCGCGATGGTGCCGCGACTGGAGTCGGGCATGATCCCGAAGATGCAGGCGTGCCTCGACGCCGTCGACGGGGGAGTGCCCACGGCCGCGATCATCGACGGCCGCGTGCCGCACTCGGTGCTCGTCGAACTTTTCACCAGTAAGGGAATCGGAACGGAGGTGGTCGCGTGAACGCGGACACGACACAGGAATCGACGTCGCTGCGCGGCCCTTCGTGGCAGGAGGATGCCGGACGCGACCTCGTGCGCAGCTTCGGCGACCGCATGGCGCTTTTCGTGCGCGGTGAGGGGGCGTACATCTGGGACGGCGAGGGCAAGAAGTACCTCGACTTCCTGGCGGGGATCGCCGTCGATGCGCTGGGTCACGCCCACCCGGCCTTCGTCGAGGCGGTCTCCACGCAGGCCGCCACCCTCACGCACGTCTCGAACTACTTCGCCACGCCGCCGCAGCTGGCGCTCGCGGCCCGGCTGAAGCGGCTCGCCGGCACCGGCGAGACCGGCAGGGTCTACTTCGCCAACTCCGGCGCCGAAGCCAACGAGGCGGCGTTCAAGCTCGCCCGCCTGCACGGCCGGGGCACCGAGCGCACGCGCATCCTGACCCTGAAGGGCGGGTTCCACGGACGCACGATGGGCGCGCTCGCGCTCACGGGCAAGCCGGCTCTGCAGGCCGACTTCCTCCCGATGGTGCCGGGGGTCGAGCACATCGACGCCACTGTCGACGCGCTCGAAGCCGCCTTTGACGATCGCGTTGCGGCGTTCATCGTCGAGCCCATCCAGGGTGAAGCGGGCGTCGTGGAGCTTCCCGAGGGCTATCTCGAAGCCGCGCGCGAGATCACCGCGCGCCACGGGGCCCTGCTCATCGTCGACGAGATCCAGACCGGTGCCGGACGCACCGGCGAGTGGTTCGCGTTCCAGCACGCGGGCATCGTCCCGGATGCCATCACCGTGGCCAAGGGCATCGGCGGCGGGTTCCCGATCGGCGCCCTCATCACCTTCGGTGCCGCGAGCGAGCTGTTCTTCCCCGGCACGCACGGTTCGACCTTCGGCGGCAACGCGCTGGGCACGGCCGTCGCCGGTGCCGTGCTCCAGGAGATCGAGTCCGCCGGCCTGGTGGCCAACGCCGCCGCCCGCGAGACGCAGCTGCGCGCGGGGATCGTCGCTCTCGGCTCGCCGCTGGTCGCTGGTGTGCGCGGACGTGGACTGCTCCTGGGCGTCGAGCTCTCGAGCCCCGTCGCGAAGGCAGTCGTCGCTGCCGCGCAGGAGCACGGTCTGATCGTCAACGCCGCGAACGACGACACGATCCGTCTCGCACCGCCGCTGATCATCGGGGATGCCGAGATCGCGGAGTTCCTGTCCCTGTTCGGCGCGGCGCTGGCCACCGTCTCGGACGCCCTCATCCTCGAAGGAGCCCCCGCGTGACCCGCCACCTGCTGCGCGACGACGACCTGAGCCCGGCCGAGCAGGCCGAGATCCTCGACCTTGCGATCGAGCTGAAGAAGGACCGTTGGGCCCAGAAGCCGCTCGAAGGTCCTCAGACGGTGGCCGTCATCTTCGACAAGTCCTCGACGCGGACGCGCGTGTCCTTCGCTGTCGGCATCGCCGATCTCGGCGGTTCCCCGCTGATCATCTCCACCGCGAACAGCCAGCTCGGCGGCAAGGAGACCCCCTCCGATACCGCGCGCGTGCTCGAGCGGCAGGTCGCCGCGATCGTGTGGCGCACGTACGCGCAGGCCGGGCTCGAAGAGATGGCCCGGGGGACGCGCGTCCCCGTCGTCAACGCGCTGAGCGACGACTTCCACCCGTGCCAGCTGCTGGCCGACCTGCTCACGATCCGTGAGCACAAGGGTGAGCTGGCCGGTCTGACGCTGTCCTTCTTCGGCGACGGTCAGAGCAACATGGCGCACTCGTACGTCCTGGCCGGTGTCACGGCCGGGATGCACGTGCGCGTCGCGTCCCCCGCGGAGTACGCGCCCCGCGCCGACGTGATCGCCGACGCCGAGCGCATCGCCGCGGCGACGGGAGGGTCGGTGACGTTGACCTCCGACCCCGAGGGCGCGGCATCCGGGGCCGACGTCGTCGTCACCGACACCTGGGTGTCGATGGGCAAGGAAGAGGAGAAGATCGCCCGCATCCGCGATCTCGGTGGGTTCAAAGTCACCCCCGATCTCATGGCGCGCGCCGACGGCGAGGCGATCTTCATCCACTGCCTGCCCGCCGACCGCGGGTACGAAGTGGATGCCGAGGTCATCGACGGTCCGCAGAGCGTCGTCTGGGACGAGGCCGAGAACCGACTGCACGCCCAGAAGGCGTTGCTGGTGTGGCTGCTGCGTCAGGACCGATGACGCGGGCGAGCCGGGCCTGGCGCCGTTTCGACGGCCCGGCCCGGCTCGTCGGCATCGATCTCGCGCGCGGACTGGCGGTGGTCGGGATGCTCGCCGCGCATCTCGTGACGATCGATCCGTTCGATGCGGACGACCCCTCGACCTGGCTCGATGTGGTCAACGGCCGTTCGTCGATCCTCTTCGCCACTCTCGCCGGTGTCTCTATCGCGCTGGTCACCGGGGGCACGCGCCCCCTCGTGGGGCCCGCCCGTACCCGCGCCGCCGGGCGGCTGGCCCTGCGCGGTGCCCTGCTCTGGGTGATCGGCATCCTGCTGGTGCTCACCGGGGTCCCCGTCTACGTGATCCTCCCGGCGTACGCGCTGCTCTTCGCACTGTCGCTGCCGTTCCTCGGAATGCGGCCGCGCGGTCTGTTTCTGGCCGCGGCCCTCGTCGCGGCCGTCGCCCCGTGGGTCTTCCCCGTTCTCGACGCCGCGCCGCTGTGGAACGGACGCGGGGGAGAGGAGCTGCAGGCGCTGGTCGGTTGGGCGTATCCGTTCCCCGTCTGGATCGCGTTCCTCCTGGCGGGCATGGGTCTCGGGCGCCTCGACCTGCGCCGGCTGCCCGTGCAAGCCGCGATCACGGTGATCGGAGCGGCGCTGTCCGCCCTCGGGTATGGCGTCGCGATCGTGACCGGGCCGGCCGTGTCGGCGGCCGGGCCGTACGTCGCCGCGGTGTGGAGCGCCGAGGCGCACTCGTCGGGGGTGTGGGAGGTCGTCGGCTCCGGTGGCTTCGCGATCGCCGTGATCGGGATGTGCCTGTTAGCGTGCCGGACGCCGCTGCGGTGGCTGGCGATCCCGATCCGGGCCGTCGGGTCCCTTCCGCTGACGGCCTACGTGGTGCAGCTGGTCGTATGGGCGGTGTTCGCCGCCGCGGTGCTCGGCGACACGTCCGACCTCTTCGGCGTGCGCGAGGCCGGACTGTTCCCGCCCCTGACCCTGGGGCTCGTGGCCGCGTGCACGGCGTGGGCTCTCCTGATCGGCCGCGGACCGCTCGAGGCGCTGATCGACGGCATCGTGCGTCGTGTGGTGGGTGGGCCCGCCCGACCGGATGCCGCGTCCCCGGCGCCCGTGCCCTGACCCGGCCGGGTGGTGTCCGCTGCTCTCGCTAGGCTGGGACGCATGAGCAGCGAGACCGGTCAGGCCACGAACGAGGGCGCCCTGTGGGGTGCCCGTTTCTCGGGCGGGCCCTCTCCCGAGCTGGCGGCGCTGAGCCGCTCCACGCACTTCGATTGGGACCTCGCGTTGTACGACATCGCCGGTTCGCACGCGCACGCCGCCGCGCTCGAAGCCGCGGGCTATCTCTCCGCCGATGAGGCTCGCGACATGCACGCCGGTCTCGACGACCTCGCCGATCGGGTGCGGGCGGGCACTCTCGTCGCCGCTCCGAGCGACGAAGACGTGCACGGCGCCCTCGAGCGGGTGCTCATCGAGACGGTAGGCCCGGCCCTGGGCGGCAAGCTCCGTGCCGGACGCAGCCGCAACGACCAGATCGCGACGCTCGTCCGCCTCTACCTGCTCGACCACTCCCGCACCATCACGCGCGAGCTGCTCCGGCTCGTCGACGCGCTCGTCTCGCAAGCAGCCGCGCACGAGTCGGCCATCATGCCCGGTCGCACGCACCTGCAGCACGCGCAGCCCGTGCTCCTCGCCCACCACCTGCAGGCGTACGGCTGGGCGTTCGTCCGCGGGATCGAGCGCCTGCGCGACTGGTCGGTGCGGGCCTCGGTCTCGCCCTACGGCGGTGGTGCGCTCGCCGGGGCGACCCTGGGTCTCGACCCGCAGCTGGTCGCCGACCGCCTCGGCCTCGCGCGCCCGGCCGAGAACTCCCTCGACGGAACGGCGTCGCGCGACGTGGTCGCCGAGTTCGCGTTCGTCACCGCCATGATCGGCGTCGATCTCTCTCGTCTGGCAGAGGACGTCATCCTGTGGAACACGCGGGAGTTCGGCTTCGTCACCCTCGACGACGCCTATTCGACGGGGTCGAGCATCATGCCCCAGAAGAAGAACCCCGACATCGCCGAGCTCGCCCGCGGCAAGGCGGGACGACTGATCGGAAACCTCTCCGGTCTGCTCGCGACGCTCAAGGGTCTGCCGCTGGCCTACAACCGCGACCTCCAAGAAGACAAAGAGCCGGTCTTCGACTCGGTCCGCACCCTCGAGCTCGTCCTGCCCGCGTTCTCGGGGATGATCTCCACCCTCCGTTTCCACACCGACCGGATGGCCGAACTCGCGCCGCAGGGATTCTCCCTCGCGACCGACGTCGCCGAATGGCTGGTGCGGCAGGGCGTCGCCTTCCGCGATGCGCACGAGATCTCCGGCGCGCTGGTGCGTGCGTGCGAAGACCGGGGCATCGGTCTGGAAGACGCCGACGACGCCCTCCTGGCATCCGTCTCTCCGTCGTTGACGCCCGAGGTACGGGGCGTGCTGTCGATCGAGGGATCGGTGGCGAGTCGGACCGGCGCCGGCGGTACCGCGCCGGAAAGGGTGAACGAGCAGCGCGCCGAACTGGTGTCGCGCGCCCAGGCCGCCGCACACTCACTCGGTATCTGAATCAGTCATTCGCTTATCAAGCATGATCAATAAGCTATAAGCTGATCACATGATCGCCGCCGTCATCGCCGACATCGTCCGCTCCCGCGAGCTGGGCGATCGAGCCGAGGCGCAGCGTGCGATTGCGGCGGCCGTCGCGCGCGCCGACGCCGACATCCCGCTCGCGCTCGCCCCGCTCACGGCGGTGGTGGGCGACGAACTGCAGGGCGAGTACGCCACGATCGGCGCGGCCGTGGCGTCGCTGCTTCTGGTGCGGTTGAACCTGCCCGATGGCGTGGACTGCCGTTTCGGGGTGGGGTTCGGCGAGGTGCGTCCGGTCGAGCTGGACGGACGCACGATCCCCGAGGGGCCCGCGTGGTGGGCGGCCCGGGCGGCGATCGAGCGGGTCGAGACGATGCAGCAGCGCCGCGCGCCCCTCGCGCGCACGTGGGTCGAGGCCTCCGAATCCGCGGATGCCGCCGTGCGGCACGAGGTGGCGCTGGCGAATGCCTACGTGCTCTCACGCGATCACCTGGTGTCGTCGATGAGCGAACGCACGCGCCGTCTCACGTACGGCCGATGCCTGGGGCGGTCGCAACGCGATCTCGCCGCCGACGAGGGCATCACGCAGTCCGCGGTGTCGCAGGCTCTCGCCTCCGCCGGGTCGGCCGCTGTCGTCGAGGGCTTCCTGGCGCTGAGCTCCGGGGGCGCGTCGTGATCGCCGCGGGCCTGCTCCTGGTCGCGGTCGGCGGCGTCGACCTGGTGCGCCGCCTCGTCCCCGGTCGCCGCATCGCGGCGTTCGTAATCGCGGCCGCGGTGCTGGTGGCGCTGTCGGCCGGGGCGGATGCCATCGTCGCCGGCCTCCTCGCCGTCGCCGTCGCGGCGATCTGGACCTGGGTCGTGCCGGAATCGGGCCCGGCGCGGGCGGGACTCTGGCCCGTGGGGCTGCTGGGCGTGGCCGCCGCCGCCTGTGTGGTCGTGGCACCCGCGCGTCCGAGCCCCGGACTGCTCGGGGCGGTGTGGGTCACGTACGGTCCGCGCGAGGGCATCTCCGTCGACGTCCTGTTCCTGGTCGCCGGCTGTCTGCTGTTCCTCCTCGAGTCCGGCAACGCCGTCGTCCGCATCGCACTGCGCGCCGAGATGGGGGAGCGCGTGGCCCCCTCCACCGGCGACGCCCCCGGAACCCTGCGCGGCGGGCGTCTGATCGGCCCGCTCGAGCGCATCCTGGTCTTCGCGCTGACCCTCGCGAGCGCCTACACCCTCTTGGCGGCGGTCCTTGCGGCCAAGGGCATCGTGCGTTTCCCCGAGATCTCGCGCGACGGCGAGGGCGGCGATCGCGCGGAGTACTTCCTCATCGGGAGCCTCGTCAGCTGGGTCACGGCGCTCGCCGCGGCGTTCCTCGTGTGGTGGGGTGTCGGGGGCGTCTGACCGGCGCCCGACAACCGAGGCGCCCGGTCGCCGCTGATAGCCTGGGACAGTGTCCGCGCCCTTCGACGATGCTTCCGTTCGCGCTCTCGAGCCTGCCAACGACCCTGCCTTCGATTCGGTGTGGGACGAGCTGGTCTGGCGCGGACTGATCCACGTCTCGACCGATCAGGACGACCTGCGTGATCTCCTCGCCGGCCCCCCGATCGTCTTCTACTGCGGTTTCGATCCGACGGCGCCGAGCCTTCATCTGGGTAACCTCGTCCAGCTGCTTACAATGCGTCGGCTGCAGCTCGCCGGTCACCGGCCGCTCGGTCTGGTCGGAGGGTCGACGGGTCTGATCGGCGATCCTCGCCCCACGGCCGAGCGCACTCTCAACACGCGGGAGACGGTCGCCGAGTGGGTCGACCGCCTGCGTCTGCAGGTCGAGCGTTTCCTCAGCTTCGAGGGCGACAGTGCCGCGCGGATGGTCAACAACCTCGATTGGACGGCGCCCCTCAGCGCGATCGACTTCCTGCGCGAGATCGGTAAGCACTACCGGGTCGGCACGATGCTCAAGAAGGATGCGGTCAGCGCGCGGCTGAACTCCGAGGCCGGCATCAGCTACACCGAGTTCAGCTACCAGATCCTGCAGGGGATGGACTACCTCGAGCTCTACCGCGCGTACGGCTGCGTCCTTCAGACCGGGGGCAGCGACCAGTGGGGCAACCTCACCAGCGGCACCGATCTGATCCGTCGCGTCGAAGGGGTCTCCGCCCACGCCATCGGAACGCCGCTGATCACCAACAGTGACGGCACGAAATTCGGCAAGAGCGAGGGCAACGCGATCTGGCTGGATGCCGAGATGTGCAGCCCCTGGACGATGTACCAGTTCTGGCTCAACACCGATGACCGCGACGTCGTCGAACGCTTGAAGGTGTTCACCTTCCTCACCCGCGCCGAGATCGAGGAGTACGCCCGTCTCGTCGCCGAAGAGCCCTTCCGCCGTGCGGCGCAGAAGCGACTGGCGCGCGAGGTGATCACGACGGTGCACGGCCCCGAGGCGGCCGAAGCGGTCATCGCGGCCACCGAGGCTCTTTTCGGTCAGGGTGATCTCCGCGCATTGGATGCCGCGGTGCTCCGTACCGCTCTCGAGGAACTCCCGCACGCGTCGCTCGCCGCGGGCTCGACGGTCGTGGATGCGCTGACGGCGACAGGGCTCGTGAGCAGCTTGAGCGAGGCGCGGCGAGCCATCGCGCAGGGCGGCGTCTCCCTGGACGGCGAGAAGGTCGGCTCCGACGATGTCATGGTCACCGGGTCTCTACCCGGGGGAGTGTCGGTCGTGCGTCGTGGCAAGAAGACCCTCGCCGGAGTGTTCGTCGGCTGACATGCCCTTCACGCCGAGCCACGCCGTCGTCGCACTCCCGTTCGTGCGCACGCGACTGGTGCCGGCGGCGATCGCCGTGGGGGCGATGACACCCGACCTGCCGTTGTTCCTTCGAGGCATGGTGCCGGATTACGCGATGACGCACGATCCGCTGTGGGTGCCCGTGACGGTGCTCGTCGCTTTCGTGCTTCTGGTGGTCTGGCGGTGCGTCCTGCGCCCCGCGGTGCGCGAACTCACGCCGAAGCCGGTCGCCGAGCGGTTGCCGGCGGAGTGGGATGCCGGTGCCCGATCGGCGTTCCGCGAGACCGTCGGCGGGGGAGTCGCGGCCGTACTCTGGCTCGTCGCCTCTCTCGCACTCGGAGTCCTGACCCACATCGCGTGGGATGTCCTCACGCACGAGGGACGGGCGGGAGTGCAACTGTTTCCCGTCCTCGATGAGCAGTGGGGGCCGCTGCCCGGGGTGAAGTGGCTCCAGCACGCATCGAGCCTGTTCGGTCTCGTCGTCCTCGCCGTCTTCGCGGCGATCTGGCTCGCGCGTCGTGCTCCGCAGCCGGTGAACCGAGTGATCCCGGATGCCGCCCGCCTGGCGTGGTGGCTCTCACTCCCGCTCGCCCTCATGGTGTCGAGCGCCATCGCCATCGTCCTCGCGGGGGGATTCGGTCCGGACTTCACGCCGACCCATCTCATCTACGGCGTCCTCACCAAGGTCGCCACCGCGTGGGCCGTCGTGACCGTTGCACTCGCCCTCGCGGTGCAAGCCCGTCGTCGTGCGTGACTTCCGCGTGTTTCCGGGGTTGTGGGGGTG